>CALKUS010000189.1 GCA_937996755.1 uncultured Pseudomonadota bacterium
GACTCCGCCATGCGCGCGCGCATCTCCGAGGTCTGCGCCTTCAGCACGCCCACGTCGATCAGCACGCCGCGGCGCTCCATGCGCGCGAGCACGGGAACGAGCGGGATCTCGATCTCGTCGTGCACCTTCGCGAGCGCGGGGATCGATTGCAGCAACGGGTACAGGTGGCGGTGCAGGCGCAGCGTGACGTCGGCGTCCTCCGCCGCGTAGTCGCAGGCGCGGCGCACGTCGACCTGCGAGAAGGGGATCTGCTTCGCGCCCTTGCCGGCCACGTCCTCGTAATGGATGGTCTGGTGCCCGAGGTAGAGCGCCGCGAGCGAATCCATGTCGTGGCGCGTCGCGTTCGAGTTCCAGACGTAGCTCTCGAGCATCGAGTCGTAGCGATAGCCGCGCACGTCGATCCCGTGGCGCGACAGGATGTGCAGGTCGTACTTGCCGTGCTGGCCGATCTTCGCAATGCCCTCGGCCTCGAACACCGGTTTCAGCGCGGCGATCGCCTCGGCCTGCGACAGTTGTTGCGGCGTGCCGGGACAATCGTGCGCGAGCGGGACGTACGCGGCCTCGTTCGGCGCAATCGCGAACGAGATGCCCACGAGGCTCGCCTGTTGCGGATCGAGCCCCGTGGTTTCGGTGTCGAACGCGAACTCCCGCGCGGCCGCGAGCTTCGCGACCCAGCGTTCGAGCTGCTCGCGCTCGAGCACGAGCTCGTAGGCCGCGTAGTCCACTTTCGTCGCCGGCGCTTCGATCGCCGGCGCCGCTGCGGGCGCGGGCGCGCCGGGCTGCTCGGGCACGCCGCCCGTCTCGACCTGCTTCTCGAGCTCCTTCAGCGCCGCGTTGAACTCGTAGCGCACGTACAGCTCGCGCAGCTGCGCGACGTCGGGCTCCTTCAGCGCGATGTCGTCGAGGCCCATCGGCAGCTCGCAGTCGACGCAGATCGTCGCGAGCTGGCGCGACAGCGGCAGCTTCGGCGCAGCCGCGCGCAGGTTCTCCCCGATCTTGCCGCCCACCTTCGCCTGGTTTTCCAGCACGCCGTCCAGCGTGCCGTACTCGGCGAGCCACTTCGCGGCCGTCTTCGGGCCGCACTTCTCGACGCCGGGGATGTTGTCGACCGAATCGCCCATGAGCGCGAGGTAGTCGACGATCTGGTCCGGGCGCACGCCGAACTTCTCGACCACGCCCGCCACGTCCATCACCGAGCCGCTCATCGTGTTCACGAGCGTCGTGTGCTCGTCGACGAGCTGCGCGAAATCCTTGTCGCCGGTCGAGATCACCACCTCGTAGCCGGCCGACACGGCGCGCCGCGCGAGCGTGCCGATCACGTCGTCGGCCTCGACCTTCGGCACGCGCAGCAGCGGCAAGCCGAGCGCCTGCACGATCGCCATCATCGGCTCGACCTGCGCCTTGAGGTCGGGCGGCGTCGGCGGGCGGTTCGCCTTGTATTCGGGGTAGAGGTCGTGGCGGAAGTTCGTGCCGCTCGCGTCGAGCACGAACGCGACGCGCGCGGGCCGCTCGTTCAGCGTCGCGCGCAGCATGTTCACCACGCCGAACAGCGCCCCCGTGGGCTCGCCGCCGCGGTTGGTGAGCGGCGGCAGCGCGTGGAACGCGCGAAAGAGGTAACTCGATCCGTCGATCAGGACCAGGCGGGGGCGCGACATGGGGAATACCGCGTGAACGTTGGTGGGCGCATTCTAAGCTGCGGGCGTGTTCGGCTATCCTCAAGCGACCCAGGCCGGAGGAATCGCCATGCGCCTCGCCGCCGCGTTGCTCGCGTTCCTCTCGCCGTTCGCGTTCGCGCAGGACAGCGCACCCACGCCCGCCGAACCGCCGCCGCCCCCGGGCATCGACGATGCCGGTCCCGGCGACGCTGCCGCCGAGTCACCGAAGATGACCACGACGTCCGGCGAGACGCAGGACGCGAACTCGGTCACGCTGAAGGAAGCCGTGCCCGAGGCGGACGAGAAGGTCGTGCCGTCGCAGCGCGCCGCCGATGCCGATGCGCCGTTGCCCACGAAAGTGCGACCGGCCGACGAGGCCGCGCCCAACGTGACGATCCGCCAGGACGACAACGTCACGATCGAGGAATACCGCCGCGAAGGCCAGGTCTACATGGTGCGCGTCACGCCGAAGAACGGGCCCGCGTACGAATACCTCGACACCGATGGCGACGGCCGGCTCGAAGGCGACCCGAAAGAGGGACCGATGCAGCCGGTGTACTACACCGTCTACGAGTGGCAATGACCTTCCACGGGAACGTTCAGCGATTGCCTTCCGGCTTCGCCGGCACCGTCTGCAGGTAAGCCCACAACGCCGACAGCTCCGTGTCGCGCATCTGCGCGAACGACTTCCACGGCATGAACGGGTCGATCTCGCTGCCGTCGGGGCGCTTGCCTTCGCGCATGGCGCGCACGAAGTCCGCTTCCGTCCACCGGGCGAGTCCCGTCGCGTCGGGCGTGATGTTGCGCGCGGGCGGGAACGACGGCGGCGTGCCGGGCACGCGTCCGCCGGACAGGCCTTCGCCGTGGCAGCCGACGCAGGTGCGCGCGACGTAGGCGCCGAATTCCGCCGTCGCCGCTTCCGCGGGCGCCTGCGCCGGGCCGGTCTTCGCATGGTCGACGACGAGCGCCGGCAGCAGCGGCATCTTGTCGAGCGTGAACAGCACGCGCGGCAGCGCGCCGAGCGCGGTCTCGGGCTGGCGCTTCGTGACGCTGGGCAGCGATTGCAGGTACGCGGCGAGCGCCGCCACGTCGTCGTCGCTGAGCCCGATGTAATCCTGCGCCGGCATCACCACGAGCGGCGTGCCGTCGAAAGCGACCGCGTGGCGGATCGCGTGCTCGAACGTGATCGCGTCGTAATGGCGGCCGACGCCACCGGGCGTGAGGTTCGACGCGACGAGCCGGCCCATCGGCTGCGCATCGATCATCACGTGGCCGGCGAGGTCGGCGCCGTGGCAGTCGGTGCAGCCGCGGCTCGTCGCGAGATGGCGGCCGCGCTCGACCTGCTCCGCGGAGCCGTCGACGACGATGCTCGCCTTGGGCAGCTCGATGCGCTGCGCGATCGCCTTGTCGGTCTTCCACCACGCGTACGCGACGCCGGCGGCAGCGACCAGCAGCAGCACGAACACCAGCTTGAGCACCAACCCGATCAGCTTGCGCATGCGTTCCCCCTCGCGGCTGCGCGATTCTAGTGGCGATTCAGCCGCGCGCTTCGTAATACGCCACGTCGGCCGGCGTGTGCCAGGCACGCGCGCGGTCGCGGAACGCCGCGAACGACTCGTGCACGCGCCGCGTGAACGCATCGCTGGCGGCGAGCTCGGCGAGCAGCGCATCGGACTCCTTGCGCAACAGCGCGAGCACGCTCGCCGGCAGGCGGCGGAACTGCACCTGGTGCTGCGTGGCGAGCGTCTCACGCGCTTCGGCGTCGGCCGCGACGTAGCGCGCGTGCAGGTCCAGGTTCGCCGCCTGGCAGCACGCGGCGACGACCGCCTGCAGGTCGTCGGGCAGCGCGTCCCACGCCTTGCGCTGCACGAAGCATTCGATCGTCGCGCCCGGCTCGTGCCAACCCGGGTAGTAGCAGTACTTCGCCGCGCGGAAGAGCTCCATCTTGAGGTCGTTGAACGGACCGAGCCATTCGCACGCGTCGATCGTGCCGTCCTTCATCGCGGTGTAGAGCTCGGAGCCCGCGACGGCGACCGGCTGCGCACCCGCGCGCGCCAGCACGTCGCCGCCGAGCCCCGGGATGCGCATGCGCAGCCCCTTCAGGTCGCGCGGCGAGTTGATCTCGCGATTGAACCAGCCGGCGAGCTGCAGCCCGGTGTTGCCTGCCGCGAACGGCACCAGCTCGAAGCGCGCGTACAGCTCGCGCCACAGCTCCATGCCGCCGCCGTGGTAGAGCCAGCCGTTCATCTCCGCGGCCGTGAGGCCGAACGGCACCGTGCAGAAGAACGGCGTCGCGGGCGACTTCTCGCGCCAGTAGTAGCTCGCGCTGTGGCCCATCTCCACGTCGCCCTTCGCGACGGCATCGAACACGCCGAACGGCGGCACCAGCTCGCCGCCCGCGTGCACGGTGATGCGCAGCTCGCCGCCCGAGCCGCGCGTGATCGCGTCGGCCAGGCGCTCGGCCGCTTCGCCCAGGCCCGGAAACCCCGTCGGCCAGGACGTGGCGAGCCGCCAGTCGAACGTGCGCCGGCCCGTTTCCTTCGGCGTGGCCGCCGGCTTGCACGCGGCGAGCGCGCCCGCGGCCAGCGCTGCCGGCCCCGCGCGCCGCAGGAATCCCCGTCGATCCAGTGCCATGCACGCCCCCACGGAATGCGCGTTGCACTGTAGGCCGACGCAGGGCGAAGGGAAAGCCGGAAGCCGACCGCTCTCCACTCCTGCCCGTGAAGACCGCGTCAAACGCGCGCAGGGCCGGTGCGGGAGCGTTCAGGGACGGGTGTTAGGATTCGTTGCACCTTCCCCGTACCGGGGTTGGGGGGAAATTCCAATGACGACGAAAATCGGCCACTACGACCTCGTTACCGAGCTCGGCCGAGGTGGCATGGGCGTGGTCTACAAGGGCCACGAGGCGTCGCTGAACCGCTATGTCGCGATCAAGATGCTGTCGCCGCAGCTCGCGCACGACGAGAGCATCAAGGAACGATTCCTGCGCGAAGCGCGCAGCATGGCGGCGCTCAACGACCCGCACATCATCCAGGTCTATTTCATCGGCGAAGACGCCGGCCAGCCGTTCTTCGCGATGGAGTTCGTCGAGGGCGAATCGCTCTCGAGCTACCTGAAGCGCGACGGTCGCCTGTCGCCGCAGCAGGCGGCGCGGGTCATCTACCAGACCGCGCAGGGCCTCGCGACCGCGCACGACCGCGGCGTGATCCACCGCGACATCAAGCCCGGCAACCTGATGCTCGACCAGCGCGGTCGCATCAAGATCGCCGACTTCGGCATCGCGCTGTCGTCCACCGACTTCTCCAAGAAGCTCACGTCGACCGGCGAGTTCGTCGGCACGCCGGGCTACCTCTCGCCGGAAGTCTGCACGGGCCAGACCGTCGACCTGCGCTCCGACATCTTCTCGCTCGGCATCGTGTTCTTCGAGCTGCTGACCGGCCGCATGCCGTTCACCGACGAGTCGCCGCTCGGGCTGCTGCTGGAGGTCGTGCGCGCCGAGATCCCGGACGTGCGCGAGCTCAATGCCGACGTCGATGCCGGCCTCGTCGAGATCCTGCGCAAGATGACCGCGAAGGATCCGGCCAACCGCTACCAGAGCTGCCACGAGCTGGTCGCCGACCTGGCACAGCATCCGCTCGTGCTCGGCTCGAACACCGTGTCGGCCGCGCCGGTGCTGTCCGCCGCAGCGGGCACGATGGTCGGCCAGAAGACGCCGCCGCAGATCAAGCGCGCGGCCGCGCCCGCACCGGTCTACGCGACCGAGCGGCAGGCGCGTCCCGCCGCGCCCGCACCGGAACCGACGGCCGAGATGCCGCCACCGGTGCGCCGCCCGTCCGTGCTCGAAAGCCAGGGCCAGCGCGACAACAACCAGCGCCGCGGCAGCGCGGTGTGGCCGATCGCGGCCGTGCTCGTGCTCGGCGGCGCCGTCGCGGGCGGCTGGGCGTTCCGCGAGAAGATCCCGTTCCTGAATACGCTGGGCAACGGCGGCGCGACCGTCGTTGCCTCGACCGACGCGCCGGCGACGTCGTCGCCGGCCGCGAGCGCTACGCCGGCGCCGGTGGCCACGCCCACTGCGCCGGCGCCGCAGCCGGTGGCCGTCGCGACCGCGCCGGTTCCCGTCGATCCGAATGCGGCCGCGGTACCGCCGCCGGTCGCGCCGGCGACCACCGAGCCGGTCGCGGTGGCGAACGTCGAAACGCAGCCCGATCCGCGCGCCGGCATCGCCGGCGTGCAGGATCCCGCCGGCGAAGCGCCGGCCGACGCGGAAGCGCTCGGCCCGCTGCGCCGCATGGCCGAAACGCGCAAGGACGAGCTCGCGCGCGCCGAGCCGCCGCCGCAGCGTCGCGAGCCGGCGCGCCCGGCCGGTCCGCCGAAGGTCGCGGTCGTCGCGATCGGCGACCCGGCCATCGCGAGCCCCGCGCGCCAGATCGTCGAGGAAGAGCTGATCAACGCCGGCTACATCGTGGCCGATTCCGACCTGCTCGGACTGGACGGCGCCGGCAAGGGCGACCTGCCCGCGATCTTCGCCGACCTGCGTCGCGCCGGCGTGCAGGCCGTCGCCGTGATCCGCATCGAGGCGATCGGCCAGACGCAGCTGAACTACTACGGCCAGAGCGACACGCTGTACAACGCCGCGATGACCGTGCGCACGTTCGACGTCGCGAACCGCTCGCCGCTGTTCGGCGGCGGCCGCACCAAGGTCGACTTCACGGCGCTCAACGCCGAACAGAAGGCACGCGAGGCGATCGAGCCGGAGCTGCGGCGGATGCTCTCGTCGCTGTCGGCCTACAAACCAGGTAGCCGCAGAGGCTGAGGCGCGCATCGCTTCTCGGAGGAAGCGGGAGCGGCCCATGGCCGCGACGCCGAAAGCGCTCGAGACGAAGGAGGCCGCGTTGCGACAGCATCGCGGCCTTTTTACTTATCAACGCTGATCAATCGAAGGATTTCTCGATCGCGGCCATGGGCCGCTCCCACTTCCTCCGAGAGACGGCTCCGAAGCTGAGGAGCTGAAGCCTCCATCAACCCTTCTGCATGGAAGCCATCCACGCATCCGCCCGCTTCTGCATCTCCTTCGGGCGCACGTCCTCGATGTGCGTGCCGATGCTCCACGCGTGGCCGAACGGATCGCGGATCTTCGCGTAGCGGTCGCCCCAGAACATGTCGGTGGCCGGCATCTCGATCGTCGCGCCCGCAGCGACGGCGCGTGCGACGAAGTCGTCGACCTTCTTCACGTACAGCATCACGTGCGTCGCACTGCCGCCGAGCGTCTCCGGCGACTTGCTGCCCCACTCGATGTTCTCGTCGGAGATCATCAGCATCGAATCGCCGACGCGGAACTCGGCATGCATGATGCTGCCGCCCGGCCCGCTCATGCTCGCAACGCCCTTCGCACCGAACGCGCGCTGGTAGAAGTCGAGCGCCTTCGCGGCGCCGCGCACGATCAGGTATGGAGTGGCGGTGTGGTAGCCCTTCGGGATTGCCGACACCTTCTTCGCCGCCGACTTGCGTTTCGCAGCCGGCTTCCGGGCGACGAGCTTGCCGCCCGACTGCTTCTTCGCGGCGGATTTGGCGACCTTGCGCTTCTTCGTGGCCATCGCGGGCTCCTTCGCGTCTGGGATGATCCGGGAAGCCGGTTCTACGCCGACGCGCGCGCGTGGTCCATCGCTCCGAGGGGAAATTCGCAATAGACGTGTCGTGCGCCGACACGGCCAGCGGCGCTCATGCGAGGCGGGCGCCTCTCCTGAGCTTTCGCTCCGGACGGTTTCGCCTGCCGAGGGTGGGGCGCTCTTGCGCGCCTGGCGCATTTTCCGAGCTGCTGCTCCGGACAGTTTCGCCTGCCGAGTTGGGCGCGATGCTGGGTTTCTTGCGATTG
>CALKUS010000190.1 GCA_937996755.1 uncultured Pseudomonadota bacterium
AGTTCGCCGTGACGATCGCGATCTCGACCGTGATCTCCGCGATCAACTCGCTCACGCTGTCGCCGGCGCTCGCCGCGAAGCTGCTGCAGCCGCACGGCGCGAAGAAGGATTTCCTGTCGCGCGGCATCGACAAGGTGTTCGGCCGCTTCTTCGCCGCTTTCAACCGCTTCTTCAAGCGCAGCTCCGAGCGCTACCAGGGCGGCGTGGGCCGCGCGCTGGGCGGCCGTGGCCGCGTATTCGCGATCTATGCCGTGCTGCTGCTCGGCACGGTCGCCGTGTTCTCGGGCGTGCCGCGCGGCTTCATCCCGATCCAGGACAAGCTGTACCTGATCGCCGGCGTGAAGATGCCGGAAGGCGCGTCGCTGGAGCGCACGGACGCGGCGCTCAAGAAGATCGCGGCCGCCGCGCGTTCCATCGACGGCATCGCGGGCGAGGTCGCGTTCCCCGGCCTGAACCCGCTGCAGTTCACGAATACGCCGAACTCCGGCGTGATCTTCTTCCCGCTGAAGCCGTTCTCCGAACGCCATGCCACGGCGAAGGAGATCAACGACGAGCTCAACGCGAAGATCGCCGGCATCCAGGAAGGCTTTGCGTTCGCGCTGATGCCGCCGCCGATCCTCGGCCTCGGCAACGGCTCGGGCTACTCGCTTTTCATCGAGGATCGCAACGGGCTCGGCTACGGCAAGCTGCAGGAAGCGGTGCAGGCGTTCCAGGGCGCCGCGTCGCAGACGCCGGGCATGGGCTTCCCGATCTCGAGCTACCAGGCGAACGTGCCGCAGCTCGACGCGGAAGTGGACCGCGTGAAGGCGAAGGCGCAGGGCGTGCCGCTCACGGAGCTGTTCGACACGCTGCAGGTGTACCTCGGCTCCGCGTACGTGAACGACTTCAACCGCTTCGGCCGCACGTGGCAGGTGATCGCGCAGGCCGACGGCCAGTTCCGCGACGGCACCGACGACATCGCGCGCCTGCGCACGCGCAATTCCGCGGGCGAGATGGTGCCGATCGGCAGCATGGTGACGCTGCGCGAAACCTACGGCCCCGACCCGGTGCTGCGCTTCAACGGCTACCCGGCGGCCGACCTGCTCGGCGAGGCCGACCCGAAGCTGATGTCGTCGGCACAGGCGATGGACGCCGTCGCGGCGATCGCCGGCAAGGTGCTGCCGAACGGCATGGGCTTCGAATGGAGCGACCTCTCGTACCAGGAAGCAACGCAGGGCAAGGCCGCGTTCGTCGTGTTCCCGCTCGCCGTGCTGCTCGCATTCCTCGTACTTGCTGCGCTGTACGAATCGTGGACGCTGCCGCTCGCCGTGATCCTGATCGTGCCGATGACGCTGCTCTCTGCGCTCGTGGGCGTGTGGCTCACGGGCGGCGACAACAACGTGTTCGTGCAGGTGGGCCTCGTCGTGCTCATGGGCCTCGCGTGCAAGAACGCGATCCTGATCGTCGAGTTCGCGCGCGAGCTCGAGCACGCCGGCAAGGGGATAGTCGAAGCGGCACTCGAAGCGTGCCGCCTGCGCCTGCGCCCGATCGTGATGACGTCGATCGCGTTCATCGCCGGCACGGTGCCGCTGGTGTTCTCGCACGGCGCCGGCGCGGAAGTCCGCTCGGTGACGGGCATCACGGTGTTCGCGGGCATGCTCGGCGTCACGCTGTTCGGCCTGTTCCTTACGCCGGTGTTCTACGTGGCGTTGAGAAAACTGGTGACGCGGAACGCGTCACCTCCGAAGAATGTCATCCCGAGCGCAGCGAAGGATCTCCCCCATGCGGAGCCGAACCATGCATAAGCTCGTCCTCACCGCGCTCGCCGCGGCGATCCTCTCGGCCTGCACGGTCGGCCCCGACTACGTGCGTCCCGAGGCGGCGGAACCCGCGGCCTTCGCCCAGTCCGAGCCCGGCGCGAGCATCGCGCCGGTGTCGGATGCGGCATTCTGGACCGCGTTCGACGATGCGACGCTCGCGCGCCTCGTCGACGAGACGTTGACCTCGAACCTCGACCTCACGGCGGCGCTCGCGCGGCTCGACCGCGCGAATGCGCTGCTGCGCAACGCGAAGCTCGATCGCTACCCGACCGTGCGTGCGCAGGCCGGCGCAGCCGACAACCGCACGAGCTCGGCCGACGCGCCATTGACGTCGCGCGACGAGCGCGATGCCGAGCGCTACGACGTCGCGGCTACCGTTTCGTGGGAGCTCGACCTGTACGGCCGAGTGCGTCGCAACGTGGAGGCCAACCGCGCCGACACCGCGGCCGCCGAGTCCGACCTGCGCGCGCTGCGCATCGCCCTCGCGGGCGAGACGGCCCGCACCTACGTCGAGCTGCGCGGCGCGCAGGAACGCCTGCGCGTGGCGCGCGGCAACGAATCGAACCAGGCGGAGACCCTGCGCCTCGTGCAGTCGCAGGTCGACGCCGGCAGCGCGAGCGACTTCGACAGTGCACGCGCGAGCGCGCAGCTCGAGGCGACGCGCTCGCGCATTCCGTCGCTCGAGGCGGAAACCGCGCGCGCGATGCATCGACTCGCGGTGCTCACCGGGCGCGAGCCCGGTGCGCTGCTGGCCGAGCTTTCCGTCGCCCAGCCGTTGCCTGCCGTTCCCGCGAGCATCGATGCCGGTACGCCCGGCGACCTGCTGCGCCGTCGACCCGACGTCGCGGCAGCCGAGGAGCGTCTGCACGCGGCAACCGCGAGAGTCGGCGTCGCGACGGCCGACCTGTTCCCGCGCTTCACGCTCGGCGGCCTGCTCGGCTCGACCGCGCTCGACACCGGCGACCTGTTCTCGCGCGACACCGAAGCGCGCACCGTCGCGCTCGGCATCGACTGGAGCTTCCTCGACACCGGCCGCGTGCGCGCACGCATCGCGGCGGCAGACGCCGATGCCGAGGCCGCGCTCGCCGGCTACCGGCAGTCCGTGCTGCTCGCGCTCGAGGACGTCGAGAACGCGCTCGTCACCTACGGCCGCGCGCGCGTCGAGGACGCACACCTCGCACAGGCCGCGGCCGACAGCGAGAACGCGGCGCGCCTCGCGCGCGTGCGCTACGACGCGGGCGCCGTCGGCCTGTTCGAGGTGCTCGATGCCGAGCGCACGATGCTGCAGTCGCAGGACCAGCTCGCCGCCGCGCGCACGCGCACGGTGGCATCGGCGGTGCGGTTGTACGTGTCGCTCGCGGGAGGGTGGTCAGGTCCGGGGCCGGAAAAGGTCGCCGCCGCGCCGTAGCGCGCACCGCGCCCCACCCCGGCCCTCCCCTGCCTTGCCTTGCAGGGGAGGGAGAAGTCCCGTTACGCCGCGCTCGTCGAAGGCGCTTGCGACGAGCGACCCGATGCGACGCCACGAGCACGCGCCATCAGCTTGCTCGTGCCCGTACGCCAGTCGTCGAGGATCGCGTAGATCGTCGGCAATGCGAGCAGCGTGATCGCGGTGGAGAAGATCAGGCCGCCGACGATCGCGCGCGCCATCGGGTAGTACGGCGGGCCGTCGCCACCGATCTGCGTGGTGCCGAGGCAGAGCGGCGTCATGCCGAGGATCGTGCAGCCCATGGTCATGAGCACGGGACGCAATCGATCGCGCGAGCCCTGGATCAACGCCTGCGTGCGCGCCATGCCAGCGTGCCTGAGCTGGTTGATGTGCTCAACCATCACGATGCCGTTGTTCACCACGACGCCCATGAGGATCAGGATGCCGATCGACGCCATGATCGAGAACGTCGTGTTCGTGAGCCAGAAGAACCAGAACACGCCGAACACCGAGAACACGATCGTGGTGAGGATCGCCGCCGGGAACAGCAGCGACTCGAACAGCGCCGCCATCACGACGTAGATCATCACGAGCGCGAGCAGCGTGTTGATCGCCATCTGCGAGCCCGCTTCGTCTTCCTGCTCGAAGCCCGAACCCGGGCTCCAGCGATAGCCGGGCGGGAACGCGACGGAATCGAGCGTCGCCTTGATGCGCTCCAGCGCCTCGCCCTGTGTCGTGCCGTCGGCGAGGTTGATCTTGATCGGCAGCGAGGTCTGGCGGTTCTCGCGCTGGATCGCCGATGCGGAGTCCTGGACGTTCACGTCGACCAGCGACAGCAGCGGGATCTGCTCACCGGTTGACGTGCGCAGCTTGTAGTCGCGCAGGTCGTCGACCGACGCCGCATCCGAGCCGCGGAAGCGCAGCCACACGGGGATCTCGTCTTCCTCGCCGCGGTACTCCTTCAACGGCGCACCGCGCAGCGCGATCTGCACGAACGTGGCGACCTGGTTCGCGCTGAAGCCGTACTGGCCGGCGCGCTCGCGATCGACGCGCACCGCCACTTCGCGGTTGCTCGCCGCATCGTCGGTGCGGACGTCGCGCAGGCCTTCCACGCGCCGCAACATGGGCATCACGAGCTCGCCGAGGTTGCGCAGTTCCTCCGCCGAATCGCCGACGATCGAGATCTGCAGGCCTTCGCCGCCGCCGCGGCGCTGCTCGCCGAAGTTGATCGTGCCGATGGCGAGCGGATGGTCCTTCGCGCCGACGCGGATCTTTTCCATGATCTCGGCCGTCGTCATCGTCACGCCGTCGAACGGCTGGCCGCTGACGGCGCTCCAGCCACGCTTCAGCACGCGCGAGATCGGGTTGAGGTGGTCTTCCTTCAGGCGCAGGCGGAAACCGCCGCCGAACTGCTCGGTCATCCAGACGTACACGGACTCGATCTCGAGCTCCTGCTTGTGCTCGTACAGCCACTTCTCCAGCGGCAGCACGGCCTCTTCCATCTGGTCCAGCGTGTATACGCCATTGAGCTCGATCTGCAACTCGATTCGGCGCGTGGCGGCCGAGTCGAACATGTCGACCTTCATCTGCTTCATGGGCAGGATGCCGGCCGCGAGGACGGCCAGCACGATCGCCATCGTCACGCTGCGATGCGACAGCGTCCACGCGAGCACGCGCGCGTAGCGCTCCTTCAGGCGCGAGACGGCGCTCTCCGACTCGACGAACTTCGGCGGCGAAATGCGCGTGGCCAGCAGCGGCGTGAGGCTCACGGCAAACAGCCAGGACGCCAGCAGCGAAATCGTGATCGTGATCGCGACGTGCGAAAGGAAGATCGAGATCTGGTTCTGCTCGCCGAAGATGTTCGGCAGGAACACGATGCAGTGGCAGATCGTGCCGGCGGACAGCGCGATCGCGACGTTGCGGACGCCGTAAATGGCGGCGCGCGCGGGCTCGCCGGGCATCTTCTCGCGCGCCTGGTAGATGCTTTCGACCGCCACGACGGCGTTGTCCACCACCATGCCGACGCCGAGCAGCAGGCCCATCATCGACAGCACGTTCAGCGACAGCCCGGCGAAATACATGAAGCCGAGCGTCATCACGAAGCACACCGGCACGGCCAGCGAGATCATGAGCGTGGACGGCCAGTGGCGCAGGAAGAAGAACAGCACCACGATCGAGAGCACGGTGCCGATGAAGCCCGCTTCCGCGAGGTCCTTCAGCGAGCTCACGACGCCCTCGGCCTGGTGGTCGAGCGTGTAGATCTCGATGCCGCCCAGTCGCGGATCCTTCTGGATGCGCTCGACTTCGGCGTACGCGCGTCGTCCGGCGTCGACGAGGTTCGCGTTGCGTTCCTTGAACACGTCGATGCCGACGGCGCGCTTGAAGTCGAGGTGGCGGCGCACCTGCACTTCGCCGGGCTTCAGCGTCACCTGCGCGATATCGCCGAGGCGCACGCCGTCGGCGATCACGAGGTTGCGCATCTGCTCCAGGCTGCGGAACTCGCCGATCGGCTGCACGCGGAAGCGCTGCGCGCCGTCGTTGATCAGGCCGGCGGAAACCGAGAAGTTCAGCTGCCCGAGCTTCGTCGCGAGGTCGTTCAGGCCGATGTTGTGCGCCGTGAGCCGGTCGGAGTCGAGCGAGATCTCGACTTCCGGCGGCGAGATGCCGTTGATCTCGGCGCGCGCGATGCCGGGCACGCGCTCGAGCGGCCGCTTGATCGCCTTGTCGATCAGCTCGTACTGCGAGCCCAGGTTCGCGTTGCTTGCCAGGCGCACCGACAGGATCGGCGCGTCCGAGGTCGAGAATTTCTGCACGAAGTAGCGCTGCAGGTCGCTCGGCAGCTCGGAGCGGATCGCGTCGATCTTGCCGCGCACCTCGCTCGCCTTGATCGCGACGTCCGTGCCCCAGTCGAACTGCAGGAAGATCTGCGCCGCGTCGGGACGCGACGACGAGTTCATCTGCTTGATGCCCGACAGCGTCGAGATCACTTCCTCGACCGGGCGCGTGATCGTGCGCTCGATCTCGGCCGGCGTGGAGCCCGGGTACGGGATGTTCACCAGCACGAACGGCACGTCCACCGCGGGGAAGAACTCCAGCGGCAGGCGAACCGCGGCGATCGCGCCGATCACCATCATCGACACGAAGAACATGATGGCGGTGACGGGACGACGGATGCTGATCTCGGCGAACGTCATGACGGCTTCTCCTCGATCAACCGTGCAACGGCTCGGCGTCCGCCGGAAGTGCAAGCTGTTGCGCCTTCTGCGCCTTTGCGACGTACTCGGCGTCGCTCTTGCGATCCATCAGGTCGTACACGATCGGGATCACGACGAGCGTCAGCAGCGTGGAGACCGCGAGGCCGCCGATCACCGTGATCGCCATCGGCGCGCGTACCTCGGAGCCTTCGCCGATGCCGAACGCGAGCGGCGCGAAGCCGACGAGCGTGGCGATTGTGGTCATCGCGATCGGGCGCAGCCGCGACTCGGCCGCTTCCGCGATCGCCTGGCGCTTCGGCACGCCTTCGCGACGCAGCTGGTTCACGCGATCGATCAGCACGATCGCGTTCTTCACCACGATGCCCACCAGCATGATCAGGCCGATGAACACGACGACGCTGAGCGGGTTGCCCGAGAGCTTCAGCGCAAGGACCGCACCGACCGCCGCGAGCGGGATCGTGAACATGATCACGAACGGGTGCAGCAGCGACTCGAACTGCGACGCCATCACGAGGTAGACGAGGAAGATCGCGAGCGAGAGCGCGAAGATCAGCGAATTCACGGACGCCTCGAGCTCCTCGCTCTGGCCGCCGATGTTCACCGTCACGCCGGCCGCGAGCGGCTTCGCGCGCAGCATCTTCTCGACTTCCTGGACGGCCGTACCGAGGTCGCCGTACGCGAGGTTCGACGAGACGATCGCCACGCGTTCCTGGTCGGTGCGGCGAATCTCGCTCGGGCCTTCCGTGGAAACCACGTCGGCCACGTCGGACAGCGTGACGGGACGCTCGCTCTGCGGGTTCACGATCAGGTTGCGCACGTCCTCGACCGAGGAGCGGTCCTTTTCGGTGGCGCGCACGAGCACGTCGATCTTGCGGTCGCGGAAGCTGTAGCGCGTCGCCACTTCGCCGCGCACCTTGCGCACCACCTGGTCGGCGATCTGGCGCGTCGTGAGGCCGAGCGCCGCGGCGCGATCCTGGTCGAAGCGGATCTGCACTTCCGGGTAGCCCTCTTCCACCGAAGACTTCACGTCGGCGAAGCGGTCGGAGCCGCGCAGGCGCGCCGCGAGGTCGTCGCCCGCGCGCTTCAGCGTCTCGAGGTCGTAACCGGCGATCTCCACTTCCAGCGGCGTGGAGAACGAGAACAGCTGCGGACGCGAGAATTCCACTTCCGCGCCGGGCAGGCTCTTCATGCTCGCGCGCAGCTTCGCCATCTCCGCGCGCTCGCCTTCGTCGCCCGCCCCGGGCTTCAGCGAGATCAGCAGGCGGCCGATGTTCTCGCCCGATTCCGTCGGGTTCGCATCGAGGCGCGTGCCCGAGCCGCTCACGCCGTAGATCGACGCAACGGGCTCGTCCTTCGAATGCGCGGACTGCAGCCGGCGCACGAGCGCGTCGGTTTCCGCCAGCGGCGTGCCCGGCGGCATCTTCGCGGTCATCTCGAAGCGGCCCTGCTGCAGCTGCGGGATGAGGTCCATGCCGAGCGTCGGGATCAGCGCCATCGTGCCGAAGAACAACACGACTGCCGCGACGAGCGTCGGCATCGGGCTCTCGAGCACCTTCGGCAGCATGCCGTGGTAGGCGGCGGCGGCGCGATCGTACGGATACATCGCGATGCGCGAGCCGACATCCCCGACCCGGCCGGCCATCGGCCCGAAGACGCGCCGCACGAAGCCGATCACCACCATCACGCCGAAGAAAATCCACTTCAGCACGAACGAGATCAGCATCAGCGCGAGGAATACCACACTCCCCACGAGCTTCACCGGAAGGGCGAGGAGCCACAGGATTCCCGCGACTGCCTTGTTCCAGCCCGCCTTCATCGGCCACTGCCAGATACCGACGATCAGCGCGAGCATGGCCTTCCACATCGGTCGCGTCGTTGCGGTCTCCTCGGGATACGCGACCGGCGACTTCACCTTGAGCGACGCGAGCGTCGGGATCAGCGTCATCGCGACGACCAGCGAGATCAGCATCGCGATCGTCACCGTGAGCGCCTGGTCGCGGAACAGCTGGCCGGCGACGCCTTCGACGAAGACGAGCGGGAAGAACACGGCCACGGTGGTGAGCGTCGACGCCGTGACGGCCATGCCGACTTCCGCCGCGCCTTTCACGGCGGATTCCAGTATTCCCATCCCGCGCTCGCGCATGCGCGCGATGTTCTCGAGCACGACGATCGAGTCGTCGACGACCATGCCGGTCGCCAATGCGAGGCCGCCGAGCGACATCACGTTCAGCGAGAGTCCCAACTGACCCATGAAGAAGAACGTCGCGATGATCGAGATCGGCAGCGACAGCGCGATGACGAACGTGCTCCAGCCGTCGCGCAGGAACAGGAAGATGATGAGGATCGCGAACAGACCGCCTTCGAGCGCTGCGCTGCGAACCTCGTTCAGCGCCTGGCGGATGAACACCGCCTGGTCGTCGATCACGGTCAGCGTCGCGCCGGCCGGCAGCGTCTTGCGGATCGGGTCGAGCATCTTGTTGACGAGCTCGGCCACGCTGACCGTGTTCGCGTCGCCTTCCTTGTAGACCGCCAGCTCCACGGCCTCGCGGCCGTCGATGCGGATGATCGCCTCGCGTTCCTTGAAGCCCTGCGTGACGGTGGCGACGTCCTGCATGCGGATCGGCACGCCGGCGTCCACCTTGACCAGCATCTGGCGGATCTCGTCGACTGTCGCGAACTGGTTGATCGTGCGCACGAGGTAGCGCTGCTTCCCTTCCTCGATGCGGCCGCCCGAAACGTTCACGTTCTCGCTGCGCAGGCGCTCGATCACCTCGCCCATCGTTAGGTTCAGCTGCGCGAGGCGCTGCTGGTCGATCTCGACCTGGATCTCGTCCTCGAGGCCGCCGCCGATCTTCACGGCGGCGACGCCCTCCAGCGGCTCGATGCGCTTCTTGAGCTCCTCGTCGGCGAAACGGCGCAGCTGCTTGAGCTCCGCTTCCTGCGTCGCGCCCGGCTGCGTCGTGCCGAGCAGGCCGAGTCGCACGATCGGGTCGGTCGATGGATCGAAGCGGAGCAGCACGGGCTTCTTCGCCTCGAGCGGCAGCTGCAGCACCTCGAGTTTGTCGCGCACTTCGAGGCCGGCCATGTCCATGTCCGTGCCCCAGGCGAACTCGAGCACGACGTCCGACTGGCCCGTGCGCGACACCGAGCGCACCTTGCGCACGTTCTTCACGACGCCGACCGCTTCCTCGACCGGCTCGCTGATCAGGTTCTCGATCTCGATCGGCGCCGCCCCGGTGTACTCGGTGCGGATGGTGAGCGTGGGGTACGAAAGGTCGGGCAGCAGGTTCACCTTCAGCCCGGACAATCCGATCAGGCCGAACAGCACGAAGGTGAGCGTGACCATCGCGACCGTCACGCGACGGCGCGTGGAGATCTCGACGATGTTCACGGCGTGCCCTCCACCACCTGCACCTGGGTGCCGTCGCGCACGGCGCCGCGGCCGATGGTGATCACGCGGTCGCCGGCCTTCAGGCCTTCGCGGATCTCCACGCGATCGCCGGCGGAGTAGCCGACGACGACGGCGCGGCGATGCGCGATCGGCACGGGCTTCTTCGGCGCGGGCGGCTTGCCGTCCTTGGCGTCCGCACCACCCTTCGCCGCCGGTTGCGCACCGTCCTTGCCGGGCGCCTTCTCGGCGATTGGCTTCGGGATCTCGTCGACGACGACGAACACGGCCGTCTCGCCGTCTTCCTCGATCAGGCCTTCGCGCGGGATCACGAGCGCGTCTTCCTTCTCTGCGTAGACGACGCTCACGCGGCCGAACATGCCGGACTTGAGCTGGCCGGTTTCGTCGTGGAACTCGCAGGTCACGCGGAACGTGCCCGTGCCCTTGTCCACCACCGGGCTGACGCGCGCGACGGTGCCGGTGAATTTCTTCTGCGGCAGCGCGTCGACCACCATCGCGACCGGCAGCCCTGCCTTCAGGATGCTGAGCTCGCGCTCGGGCACGTTCAGCACCGCGAGCAGCGGATCGAAGTCGTCGATGCGGAACAGCGCCTGCTGCAGCTGGATGAGGTTGCCCTCCTTCACCATGCGCTCGCTGATCACGCCGTCGATCGGCGCGACGATGCGGGTGTAGGAAAGCTCCAGCTTCGCGAGGTCGTACGCGGCGCGCTGCGTGTCGAGCTCGAACTTCACCTTGTCGTTGAGCTCGGCCGACGTGAGCTTCGCGGCGAACATCTCCTGCGAGCGGTCGTAGTCGTGCTGCAGTCGCTTGAGGTTCGCTTCGGCGCGCGCGACTTCCAGCTGCGCGCGCTCGGGATCGAGCTGCGCAAGCAGCTGTCCTTCCTTCACGACGTCGCCTTCCTCGACGGACAGCTTCAGCAGCACACCGGACGCGCGCGCCACGACGTCCGCCTGGCGGTCCGCTTCCAGCGCGGCCGTGCCGGTGTAGCTCGCGACGATCGGTTCGGCGCGCGCGCGCGCCACTTCGACCGGGATCGCGGTGTCGGCGGGCGCGTCCGCCTCCGCCGCCTTCGCGTCCGCCGGGCCGTCTTTGCCCTTGTTGCCACACGCCGCGAGCGTCAGGGCGAGTACGATCGACCCGAGCGCAAGCGACAACCGATTGATTGCCAAAGACTTCATGGTGCCCCCACGGAACCAGACTGGTGTAATAGTCAGCTAAAACACCAGTGCACGAATGTGCTGGAAGTATGGGCTCGCTGCTGCGTCGCGTCGTGGGGCGGAAGTCACTGGGAGAGCAGGGGCTAGGATCTAGGGACTAGGGGCTAGGGCGCATGGCTGAGTGGTGTCGCAACCGACACCGCTGTACAGCGAATCCGATCGCCGGCTGATCCGATTTTCGCGCCCTAGCCCCTAGTCCCTAGTCCCTAGCCCCTCCCTCTTCGGATAAACTCGCGCGGATTTTTCGCCCTCGCGTCGCACGGAACCTGCGACGACATTCAACCTGGACGACCCATGCACCCTGCGATCACCCGATTCGCCGTGGTCCTCGCGTTCATCGCGGCGCCGGCCTTCGCCGCCGGCAACAAGGACGACGGCCACATCAAGGTCTACACCTGTTCCGGCTGCCACGGGATCCCGGGCTACCGCAACGCGGCGCCGAATTACCCGGTGCCGAAGATCCACAACCAGAACGAGGCGTACATCGTCGCTGCGCTGACCGCGTACCGCGCCGGCGATCGCCCGCACCCGACGATGCGCGCGCAGGCCGAGTCGCTGACCGACCAGGACATCGCCGACATCGCGGCGTACCTGTCCGACGCCGGTGGAGAGCCCAAGTGAGCGCGCGCACGATGAAGTCGATCCTCGCCATCGCGCTCGGCGCGCTGTTCGCCTCCGCCGTCGCGGCCGCCCCCGCCGGCGACATCGAGCGCGGCAAGCAGAAGTCGCAGCCGTGCGCCGCGTGCCATGGTGCCGACGGCAACAAGACGCTCGACGGCCAGTACCCGCGACTCGCGGGCCAGTACGCCGAGTACCTCGTGCACACGCTCAAGGACTACAAGTCCGGCGCGCGCAAGAACGCGATCATGGCCGGCTTCGCGACCACGCTGAGCGAGCAGGACATCGCCGACCTCGCCGCGTACTTCCAGTCGCTCGACGGCTCGCTCGAGGACCTGTCGCACCTCAAGTAGGAGCCCGCTTGCGGGCGACCAACGAAAAAGCCCCGCGAATGCGGGGCTTTTTCGTTGCGCTTTCGCGTTCCGTCGTCTGAGTGTGAGTCTGGGTGCGCGAGCCCGGACTCCCGCGCAGGCACCCGAGCTTGCGCACTCAGATTCAGACCCAGACTCCCCGCATCGAATGAACGCCGCCCTCGCCTCGCACGACATCCTCGCCGGCCAGCCGCACAAGACCGTCGTGAGGGACGGCACCGAGTTCGTGCTGCTCGGCACGGCGCACGTGTCGAAGGCGAGCGCGGAAGCGGTGCGCGAACTCGTGGCACACGGCGACTACGACGCGGTCGCGATCGAGCTGTGCGGCCATCGCGCCGACGCGATGCGCAATCCCGACGCGATCCGCGAGATGGACCTGTTCCGCGTGCTGAAGGAAGGCCGCGCGGGCGTGGTCGCCGCGGGGCTCGCGCTCGGCGCGTACCAGCGCCGCCTGGCCGAGCAGCTCGGCATCGAGCCCGGCGCGGAGATGCGCGCGGCGATGGACGGCGCCCAGCAACGCAATACGCCGCTGTGGCTCGTCGACCGCGACGTCGGCAGCACGCTGCGTCGCGCGCGCGCGGCCGTCGGCTGGTGGGAACGCGCGAAACTCTCGGCCGGGCTGCTCGTCGGGTTGATCGACGACAGCGAGGTGGACGAAGCGGCGATCGAGAAGCTCAAGGAAGGCGACATCCTCGAGAGCACGTTCGGCGAGTTCGCGAAGCAATCGCAACCGCTGTACGAAGCGCTGATCGCCGAGCGCGACCGCTACATGGCCGCGCGCCTGCGCGAGGACGCCGCGAACGCACCGGTGCGCCCGAAGCGCGTGCTCGCCGTCGTCGGCGCGGGACACCTGGCGGGCCTGTCGAAGCACCTCGCCGAGGAGCGCGCCGCGCCGGCCGAGGTGCTGCCCGTGCTGCGCGCCGATCCGCCACCGTCGAAGTTCGGCACGTACTTCGGCTGGTTCCTGATCGCGCTCGTGCTCGGCGGTTTTGCGTGGGGCTTCTCGCAGAGCACGCGCATGGGCCTCGACGTGATGCTCGTCTGGGTGCTCTGGACCGGCATCCTCGGCGCGGTCGGCGCCGCGGTCGCCGGCGCGCATCCACTCAGCATCCTCGCCGCCTTCGTCGCGTCGCCGATCACGCCGCTGCACCCCGCGATCTCCTCGGGCATGGTCAGCGGCGCCGTCGAGCTCTGGGCACGCAAGCCGCGCGTCGGCGACTTCCAGGCGCTGCGCGACGACGTCACCTCGATCAAGGGCTGGTGGCGCAACCGCGTCTCCCGCATCTTCCTCGTGTTCCTGCTCACCAGCGTCGGCACGTCGATCGGCGTCTGGCTGGCAGGCTTCCGCATGGCCGCGATGCTCGCGAGCTAGCGACTCCTTCCTTTCCTTTCGTCGTCGCGGCGCAAGCCGCAATCCAGCGCCTTTCGCCGGAGTCGCTGGTTTCCAACTGCGCCTGATGACGACGCCGAACGTCAGCGGACAGCGTGATCGAGCCAGCGCGACAGCGCCGCGAACGCCGCGCTATCGGGGTCGATGAAGTCCATGTGTCCGCCGTTGCGAATCACTTCGAGGTCCACGTTGTCGCCCGTGGCGCGGGCCGCCGCGACGTAGCGTTCGGTGACGGCGAGCGGAAGGAGCTCGTCGCGGTCGCCGTGCGCGACGTACTGCGGCACACCGAGTGGCACGCGACGCATCGGCGATGCGTCGGCGTAGCGCGCGGGCACTTCATTCGGCGAACCGCCGAGGAACGCGTGCACGGCGCCGTCGCCACTGCCGTCCGCATGCGTCGCGTCGAGGTCGCAGACCGGTGCGAGCGCGGCAACCGCGGAGGCGCGCACGATTGCGTCGCGGCGCGCGCCGGCCCACAGCGCGAGCTGGCCACCGGCCGAATGACCAACGAGGACGACGCGATCGAGGTCGAGTGCGGCGTCCACGCGCGCGAGGTGGTCGATGCCGCGGGCAACGTCGTCGAGCGTGCCCGGCCAGCCGCCGCCCGGCGCACCCACGCGACGATAGCCGAGGTTCCACACCGCGAAGCCGCGCTCGCACAGCCGGACCGCGACATCGTGCAGTTGGTCGCGGCCGTGCGGCATGCGCCAGAAGCCGCCGTGCAGCAGCACGACCACGGGCGGTCGCACGCCCGGCGGCAGGTAGAGGTCGCCGCACTGCGCCGCATCGTCGCCGTAGCGCAACGTGCGGAACGCCCCGCGCGCGGGGCGTTCCATGACTTCTTCGTTCATTCGGCGCGTGGTCGTGCGGCGGGGTCGATCGATGCTAGCCCACCGCGGCGGGCTTGGCCGGCGCGTCTTCCGTGGTGCGCGAGCCGAAGCGCGGGACCAGCATCGGCACGCGCTTGCGGTACTCCTCGTACTCCGGATGCGCGTCGACGAGATCGCGCTCCTCGAAGCGGATCGCGACGAGGATGTATGCCGTCGTGCCGATCGCGAACACGAGGTGGCCGACCGTCATCGTGGGCGTGAACCAGAAGATGCACAGCCAGCCGACGTACAGCGGATGGCGGACCTGGCGATACAGCCACGGCTGGCGGAATTCGAGCGCCGGCATCGGCATGCCGCGGAACGCATACCAGGACTGGCGCAGGCCGAACAGGTCGAAGTGGTCGATGAGGAACGTCGACAGCAGCAGCAGGCCCCAGCCGAAGCCGTAGCCGGCCCACAGCAGCACCTGCGCCGCCATCGATTCGGCGTGCCACACGACGCCGCCGAGCGGCTGCCACCAGGCGTAGAGCGCGATCAGCGCGAGGCTGGAGAACAACACGTACGTGCTGCGCTCGGCTTCCTTCGGAACGATCTTCGTCCACGCGCGCTTGAAGGCGGGACGCGCCATCACGCTGTGCTGCACGGCGAACGCGAGCAGCAGCCAGAGGTCGATGCACGCCGCGAGCGGCAGGCTCACTTCGCGCGGCGCGTCGATGCCGCGCGGCACGGCGAAATTGCCGATGAACCCGATGGCATAGAGGAACGTGGCGAAGAACACGACGTAGCACAACACGCCGTAGGAACCGATGGCGATGCGACGGAACATGACCCACTCCCGAAAGCGCGACGCAGGATGCGGCGCGTGCTCGGTCAGGTAGAACGCCGGTCGCGTCGCGAATGGGACATCGGGTCAGCTGTGCTTGCGCGCCGCGACCAGCTCGAGCAGGCGCGCGGGCGGATGCTCCATGCCGGCGATCAGTGCATCGGCTTCCTTCGCCGCGGCGTCCGCGAGCGCGCCCTGCCCCGCCGCGCGGGCGGCGAGCGCGCACACCAGGCGGTTCTGCGCGAGCAGCAACCGACCCGGGTAGTCGCGGTCGTCGATCGCCTTGCGCGAGGCCTCGGCCAGGGCAACCGCCTCCTGCGACCGGCCGGCGAGCCATTGTGCGTGGGCGCGCCACGTCTCCACGCGCCCCGCCCAGCCGCCCTTCGTCAACGCGCCGGTGCCTGCTGCCAGCTCGTCCACGCGCGCGAGCGTCTCCGCGGGCGTGCCCCAGCGCGACGCGATGATCACGCGCCGCTCGAGGATGCGCCCGATCACGTCGGCCGGCGCGGCCGGCGAGGCCCCGCGCGCCATCACGAGCGCGCCCTGGATTTCGTCGTCGCCCGCGCGCGGATCGCCGAGCTCGGCGAGGCTGCTGCCGTAGGTCATGCGCATGAGCGCGGCATCGGGATCGTACGGGCCGCTCGCGCGGACCATGCCGGCGAGCGCGGCCAGCCAGAGGTCGCGCGCCTCGGCCTCGCGTCCCGAGCGCGACAGCAGCGCCGCCGTGAACGAACGCTGGATCTGCGTCTCGCGATGGTCGGCGCCCTGCGTCGCGACGGCGACACGCAGGCTTTCGATCGCCTCGGGCAGCGCCTCGTCGATGCGGCCCTGCACGTCCAGCGCGATGGCGAGCGCATTCAGGTGGTTGCCGGTGACCCAGTGGTCGCCGTCGTAGATCTCGCGATCCATCTCGACGGCGGAACGCGCGGCCGCCTCCGCGCGCGCGAACTCGCCGGCGCGGCGATAGGTGCGCGAGAGCGCGGCGAGCGCGAGCGCCACGTTCTCGTGCTTCTCGCCGTAGCGCGCCCGGCTCAGCGCGAGCGCTTCCTCGAACAGCGGCACCGGGCCCTCGACGTCCCCGAGGTCGACGAGCGCCGAGCCGCGGCCGTTCAGCGCCGCGATCAGCTCGTCGGGGTCGCCGAGCTCGCGCGCGAGCGCGATCGCGCGCTCGCCGTCGCGCTTCGAGCGCTCGGCGTCGCGCTCGGGCCGTGCCGCCATCGCGCCCGACTTGCGGAGCGCGGCGATGCGCAGGTCGTTCGGGCCTTCGGGTGCGGCCGCCAGCACGGCGTCGACGCCGGCGCGCGCACGCTCGTAGCGTCCCGCGGTGTCGTCGACGCGCGCCACGAGGAACCGCGCCTCGAGCGCGAGCGGGTCGCGCTCGCCCAGCGCGGCCACGGCGATGTCGAGCACTTCGGCGGCGCGGGCCGCCGCGAGGTCGAGGTTGCCCTGGCGCAGCGACACCTGCGCGAGCCGCAACAGCAGCTCGATGCGCGCGCGCGGATCGGCACCGGCGTCGTCGTGCGCCGCGCGCCAGGCGCGGTCGGTCGCTTCGAGGACGGTCATCGGCCCCTTCTTCGGCGCGCCCGGCTCCGCTTCGCCGAACGCGTCGAACATGAAGTCGCGCATGGAGTCGGCGCGCGCCGCTTCCGCGCGCGCGATCGCCGCCTCGTGGCGCGCGATCATGCCTTGCCATACCGACATGGCGAGGCCGAAGAAGGTCGCGAGCAGCAGCACGACGGTCACGGCGACGCTGCCGCGGTGGCGGTTCACGAACTTGCCGAGCACGTAGCTGCGCGACGGCGGGTGCGCGTGCACCGGCCGGCCGTCGAGCAGGCGCTCGACGTCGTCGGCCAGCGAGCCGGCCGAGTCGTAACGCCGCGCGGGATCGGCGGAAACCGCCTTCATCACGATGTTGTCGATGTCGCCGCGCAACAGCCGGCGCAATTGCTTCGGCGGCACCGGCAGGCCGGCGGGGGCGGGATCGCGCGACACGAGGATCGACGGCGTGACGCCGTCCGTCTCGTTCACGCGTCGCCCCGACACGAGCTCGCCGAGGATCACGCCGAGCGCGTACACGTCGGTCGCCGTGGTGATCGCGCCGCCGTCGCGCTGCTCGGGCGCCGCGTAGGCGGGCGTGAACGCGCGGTGCTGGCTGCGCGTCTCGTCGCCGATGTCGGCGAGCCACTTCGCGATGCCGAAGTCGAGCAGCTTCACGTGCCCCTCGGCCGTGACGAGCATGTTCGACGGCTTGAGGTCGCGATGCACGATCAGCGCGGAATGCGCCGACTGCACTGCGCGGCACGCCGCGAGGAACAGGCGCAATCGCGCGCGCAGCGAGAGCTTCGCGGTCGATGCATGCTCGGTGAACGGCTTGCCGTCGATGAGCTCGATCGCCAGCCACGCGACGCCGCCTTCGGTCACGCCGCCTTCGATGAAGCGCGCGATCTGCGGGTGGCGCAGCTGCGCGAGCGCACGCCGCTCGCGGTCGAACTGGCGACGCGATGCGCTCGACAGCAGGTTGCGATGCAGGACTTTCACTGCGACCTGTTGCTCGACGCCGTCGACCACGCGCCGCGCCCGCCACACCGTGGCCGAGCCGCCTTCGCCGAGCATGCCCAGCAGCTCGAACGGGCCGATCCGCTGGCCGGCCGCGAGCGTCGGCGCGAGCGTGGGCTCACCGATGCCGCGCGAGAGCGCGGGCAGGCGCAGCCGGTCGAGGTCGTCCTGCGTGTCGTTCGCGTCGAGCAGCCGTTGCACGCGCGAGCGCAGGTCCGGGTCGGGACAGTGCTCGTGCAGGAAACGCTCGCGCTCGTCCGGCCCCAGCGCGACGGCATCGTCGAACAGCTGGCGCAGGCCGGACATGGCGTCAGCCCAGCTCGGCCTTGAGGAACGCGCGCGCGAACTGCCAGTCGCGGCCGATCGTGCGTCGCGTGAGCCCCATGAGCTCGGCCACCTGTTCCTGCGTCAGGCCGGCGAAGAACACGAGCTCGACGATCTGCGCGGCGCGCGGCTCGATCGCCTCGAGGTTGGTGAGCGCTTCCTCGAAGCCGAGCGCCTCTTCGGCGCTCTCGATCGCGAGCTGCTCCATCTCGCCGGTCATCGTCACGCGCGCCCAGCCGCCACCCGCGCGCAGGCGCACGCGCTCGCGCGCGCGGTCGGCCAGCAGGAAGCGCAGCGCCCGCGCGGCGTAGGCGAAGAAACGGCCCGGATCGTCGAAGCGCAGCTCGCGCTTCGCGCTCATGCGCAGGTACAGCTCGTGCACCACGGCCGTCGTGTCGAGCGTGCCGCGGTCGTTGCGCGACAGGCGCCGGCCCGCGAACGCCTTCAGGCGGTCGTAGACCGCCGCGAACATCTCGTCCGCATTGCGGGAAGCGGCGTCATCCACGCCGCGAGCATAGCAAACGCCACCCGGGCCCCCGGCCGCGGCCGCGGGTTCGCATTCGATCGTCGCATCCATCGCCTGGCGCCTCCTCGCGCGCTGTTCGGGACGGGTAACGAGCCTTGCGCCGGGAATGGGACATTGCCGGCGCGCCGCTCCTACTCGAAGCCGTCGCGGAAGATCGCGGCGCCGCTCACCGTGAGCGTGAGGGCGTCGAAGCGGCCGAACAGTCCGTTCGTGACCGGGTCGTTCGGGTTGCGGTTCACGACCAGCCGCACTTCGACGGTGGTGTTGGCGGTGAACTGCGCGGCCGGCACCTCGAATTGCGCCGCCGCGAGCGACGGCTGCCAGTTCGCACCGCCGCGGATCTGCACCTCGCCGGTCGCCATGATCGCGCCGCCGCAGTCGTCGGCGTCCATGCGCAACGCCCACTGGATCACGAGCCGGTCCTGCAGCAGCGGGTTCGTGCTGCCGGCATTGCCCTTGCCGTCCAGCGTGTACGTGCCCGGACCCGGCAGGTGCACGCACTGGCGCGCCGCGACGATCGCCTGCGCCGTGGTCGGGCCGGGTACCACGACCTGGATCGAGCCCGTGCCGGCGTCCGCGCTTGTCTGGCCGTTGTAGGTGATCGCGGTCGGCTCGAGCAGGTCCCACAGGCGCAGGTCGGTGGCGAACACGTCGTTCAGCACGAGGTTGCCGATGGTCGTGCGCTCGTACGCGCCGAGGTCGCGCGGGCCGAACGTGTTCGGCTTCACCGGCAGGTCGATGTCGCGCGGCCGCGAGTCGACGTCCAGCGGCGCGGGGCTCGCAGCCGGCGCGAAGTCGACGCCGAGCGACGCCGCCTGCAGCCGGTAGTCGCCGTGGCCGGGGTCGATGAAGCGCGCCGGCGCGCGGAACACGTCGGCGCTCGTCGCGGGCAGCTGCGAGACGTCGTTCACGATGCTGCGCTCGACCTGCTGCTCCACGCCCGCGGGGACGCTCACGACGAGCACGCCGGGCTGCTCGACCACCATTTCGCGCAACACGAACCGGCCGCGGTCGCCATCGCCCTCCATGCGCACGACGTGCGTCGCGCCGATCGCGTTGCCGCCGATCGTGCTGTTGCGCAACTGCACGATGTCGTCGAGACCCGTGGCGAGGACGAGCTGCCGTGTCGCGATGTTGTCGAAGATCGCGCTGTGCACGACGTCGAGCAGGTCGGAGGTGCCTTCGTCGCCGGTGTCGCCGGCGATGCGCACGAGGTGCGCACCCTGGTTGTTGCGCAACGTCGTGCGCGTGAACAGCACTTCGGCGTTCGCCTCGGCCTGGAACACCGCGCCGCCAGGACCGGTGGCGCGATTGCCGACGACCAGGTTGCAGGCGACGCCCGCGGCGCATCGGGACGGCTCGCCGGTGCGTGCGCCGAACGTCGCACTGCCGGAAACGTCGTACCCGATCGCGTCGGAATCGTCCTCGAGGTACAGCACCGCGCCCTGCGCCGCCTCGTTGCCGTCGATCACGTAGCCATCGAGCTCGAAGTTCGCGCCGCGCGGCACGCCGAACGTGGGGTTCTCGCCGACGCCGTAGAGCGCGCCGCCGTTCGCGCTCGCGACATTCAGCTCGATGCGGACCGGCCGCGCCGGATCGGTCGCCACGATGCGCGCGATCGGGCTGGCGCCCTCGCTGTCGCCGTCGCCCTGGAGCGCGAGTCCGCCGCCGAAGCGTGCGTCGTTCCCGTCGATGAGCGCGATGTCGTTGTATCCCGGCGAGCCGAGCGCGAGCTGCACGCGACCCTCGATGTAGATGCCGCCGCCGCGGCCGTTGGGGGCGTGGTTGGAGCTCACGGTGACCTGCGGCTCGACGAGGAACAGCAGCACGTCGCCCTTCGCCCAGATCCCGCCGCCGTCGCCCGTCGCGGTATTGCCGAGGATGACGGTGTCGCTCTTCAGCTCCAGCGTGAGCGGGCCACCCGTCGCTTCCGCGAAGATGCCGCCACCGCGGCTCGCCTTGCCGCCGGAAATGGTCACGAAGGAAAGCTCGACGATGCCGCTGCCCTTGATGTCGATCCCGCCGCCGTCGTCGCCGTCGGTTTCGTCGCCGTTCGCGATCGCGAGCCGCGTGAAGCGTCGCGTGCCTGCGCCGCGCACCTCGAAGACGCTGTCGGCACTGCCACCGAGTCCGTTCAGCAGCGTGCTGCCGGTCGGCGTCGCTGCCGAGCAATCGGCGAATCCGCCGACGATGTCGAGGTCCTGCGCGCCGATGTCGATGCCCTGCGCGTTGTAGTTCTGGTTGTTCGCGATGTGGATGGCGTCCGGGCCCGGGTTCGTGGCGGCCGCGTTCACCGCGGCCTGCACGGTCGTGAAATCGCAGACGGGATCGGAACCGACGAGGAACGTCGCGGGCTCCGCGTGCGCGGCGTAGGCGGCGAATGCGCACAGCGCAACGAGCAACCGCGGCAACCACAGGCGCGGCAACGGGCAGGCAAAGCACGACATGGCGGTTCTCCGCATTCGACAGGGGTGTCGGCGCGGAAGAACGAGCTGGCCGCAGTCGTTGGGACATGCGCGGCCAGGTGTCCAATTCGACGCGCGAATCTCGTTACCCGCTGCAGTCCAGGCAGGAGCTCGCCCGATGAACCTCTGCGTCGTGTTCGATCGCGAAACCGAAGCGCTGCCCACGCTGCCGCTGGAGGACGGCGGCATCGTGCACTGGATACCGAACGACGACGGCTTCGAGCGACGGCTCGGCTGGTACCAGCCGAACATCGTGGTGCTCGACCTGCGCCGGGTCCCGGCGGAAGCCGGCGAGATCGTCGCGCGCGTGCGCTATGCGGTGCCGCACGCCGGCGTGCTGGTGCTGGGCGCGGCGCGCAACCTCGAGGCGGCCGAAGCCGCGATGCGTGCGGGCGCCGCGGGTTACATCACGCGGCCCGCGAACCTGGTGCCCGCGCTGCGCGCCATCCGCAGCGACCGCATGTACATCACGGGCACGGCCCGGCAGTCGATCACGAGCCGCATCGTGAACGGCGAATCCTGAGCTTCACGCCGCGACGGTGACGACGAGCGGCGCCTCGACCAGCCCGTCGCCCTTCGCGGCAACGGCGGCCTGGCGCTTTTCCGCGAGCTCGCGCTGGCGATCGGGGCAGAGCATCTGCATGTAGTCGGCGTCGAAGTTGAGGCGTTCGACGAGGAAGTCGACGAACGCGCGCACCTTCGGCGACGCGACGCGCCCGCGCGGGAACACGGCGTTGAAATCGACTTCCGGCCCGGTCCAGCCGGCCAGCACGCGCTGGATCAGGCCCTGCTCCGCGTACGGCTTCAGCGTCACGTCGCTCGCCAGCATCAAGCCCTCGCCGCAGATGAGCGCGCCCGTGAGCGCACCGGGATCATTGGCCACGAGCACCGGATCGACGCGATAGTCGTCCACGCGCTGGCCGTCGCCGAGCGTCCAGTAATAGCTGCCGTTGCGCCGCGACTTCTGCATCGCGAGCGTCCGATGGTGCACCAGGTCGTCGGGCGTGAGCGGCTCGCCGTGGCGCTCGAGGTAGGCCGGGCTCGCGTACACCTGAGTGCGGAACACCGACAGGCGGCGCGCCACGAAGTTGGAGTCCGGCAGGTTGCCGACGCGCAGCGCGACGTCCAGCTCCTTGTCGATGATGTCGACGTTCTCGTTCGACAACAGCATCTCGAGGCGCAGCTCGGGATGGCGCGCATGGAACTCGCCGAGCAGCGGCGCGACCCAGTTGATGCCGATCGAATACGGCGCGGTGAAGCGCAGCCAGCCACGCGGCCCGCCCTGCAGCTGGCCGACGGCGCTCTCCGCCTCGTCGAGCTCGCGCGCGATGCGCTGGCTGTGCTCGAAGTAGACGTTGCCCGCTTCCGTGAGGCCGAGCTTGCGCGTCGTGCGGTGCAGCAGCTGCGCGCCGAGCCGCGTCTCGAGGTCCTGCACCTTGCGGCTCACGGTGGTCTTCGGCAGGCGCAGCGCGCGCGCCGCGGCGATGAAGCTGCCGTGCTCGACCACCTTCACGAAGATCAGCGTGTCGTTCAGATCGCGGGACATGCGGGGTGCCCTTGCCGGTTGCTCGGGTCGATTGGCCCGGATGCGGTCCAATTATTCCCGGATTTTCCGGCTTATCAAGCACCGCCCGCGTACCTAATCTTCGCGCCACGCCGAACGAGGTACGTCCCATGAACCGCAGCGCTCTCCATCCGCTTTCCCTGGCCGACGCCTTCCCGAGCTCGCCGGCCGCCCATCGCGCCGCGCTCGAAGCGCAGGTCGAACAATGGTTTATCTTCGATTCCGCAGGCAATGCCGACGTGGTCCTCATGCCGTCGCCCAGCGCCCGGCGCGACGAACATGCACCTCGCCATGCAGCCGTGGAAGAGGCCATTTCCTGGACCATCGTCCCGAATACGGACCGTAAAATCCCGGAGCCGGGACAATGAGCACCGCATTGGTCGTCCTCGGCGCGACCGGCAAGGTCGGCCGCGGCGTGATTGCCGCAGCCGTCGCCGCGGGCCGGCCGGTGATCGCGGTGTCGCGCCAGTGGCGCGAGCTGCGCGCGCTGCGTGCCGAGCACGCGGCCGCCGACCTCGCGATCGTGCGCGGCTCCGTGGCCGACGACGCGAAGAGCGCACAGCTCGCTGAAACGCTGCGCGCCCTGCGTCGCACGATCGGCTCGATCGTCGTTTCCATCTGCGGCGACTGCGAGAAGGGCCGCGTGCTCGACCACCCTGCCGACGCGCTGCGCCGCATGCTCGACGAGAACGTGCTGGCGCACGCGAGTGCCGCGCGCCACCTGCTGCCGCTGCTCGGCGACACGGGCGGCAGCTACATCCTGATCGGCGGGCCGGGCGGCGAGCAGCCGTGGGCCGGCTACGGCCACAAGTCGATCGTCGCCGCGAGCCTGCGCATGCTCGCGCGCGTGCTGCACGAGGAAGCGCGTGCGCTGCCGGTGCGCGTGCAGCTGCTCGCGATCGATGCACCGGTCGTCACCGACGCGAACAAGGCACATGCGTGCGCGAGCTGGCCGACGCCCGAGGCGATCGGCATCCGCGCGCTGAAGCTCGTCGACCAGATGGAACCCGTGCCCGCCCGCGCCATCGTGCGCTACCCGGGTGCGGTCGACACCCCCGATTCGAATGCACGCGACACGGCGCCGCGCGGCGAAGTCCGCGCATTGCTCGACGCGATCTCCACTCCGATCCAGAACTGAAGGACACGCCCCATGAACACCGCAAACACCAAGGCCGTCCGCCCGCTCTTCGCCGTCGCGGCCCTCGTCCTCGCGCTCGCGCTCGCCGGCTGCGGCACGCAGGCCGCCGAGATGCAGGCGCCGCCCGCGCCCGAAGTGAGCGTCGCGACGGTCGTCGCGAAGCCGGTGCGCGAGTGGGACGAGTTCACCGGCCGGGTCGCGGCCGTGCAGACCGTCGAGCTGCGCCCGCGCGTCAGCGGCTACGTCGAACGCGTCGCGTACGTCGAAGGCCAGGAAGTGCGGGAAGGCGACGTGCTGTTCACGATCGACGAGCGCCGCTATCGCGCCGACTACGACCGTGCCGTCGCCGACCTGGCCCGCGCGCGCAGCGAAGCGACGCTCGCACGCACCCAGGACGCGCGCGCGGAATCGCTCATCAAGGCCCGCGCGATCTCGAAGGAAGAGTTCGAGGCGCGCAAGGCGAACCGCCAGGGCAGCGACGCCGCCGTGCGCGCCGCCGAAGCGGCCGTCGCGCGCGCGAAGCTCGACCTCGAGTACACACAGGTGCGATCGCCGATCTCCGGCCGCGCCGGTCGTGCGCTCGTGACGATCGGCAACCTGGCGCAGGCCGACTCGACGCTGCTCACCACGGTCGTGTCGCTGGACCCCGTGCACGTGTACTTCGATGGCGACGAGCAGGCCTACCTGCGCCTGGCGAAGAACGGCCTCGGTGGCGCGGGCGCCGCCGTGCGCGTCGGCCTGGCCGACGAACAAGGTTATCCGCACGAAGGCACGCTCGACTTCGTCGACAACCAGGTCGACGCGAGCACGGGCACCATCCGCGCGCGCGCCGTGCTGCCGAACCCGGACCACGCGTTCACGCCGGGCCTGTTCGCGCGCGTCGAGCTGGAGAACATCCACTCGCGCGACGCGTTGCTGATCGACGACAAGGCGGTGCTCACCGACCAGGACCGCAAGTACGTCTACGTCCTCGGCCCGAAGAACGAGGCGCTGCGCAAGGACGTCGTGCTCGGTCGCGTCGTCGAAGGCCTGCGCGTCGTCGACTCCGGCCTGGACGCGAGCGACAAGGTGATCGTCAACGGCGTGCAGAAGGTGTTCTTCCCGGGCATGACCGTCGCCCCGAAGGTGGTCGCGATGGGCGATGCACCAGCATCGGCGATCGCCGACGCCGAAACGCCGTGAGCTGATCGACCCACCGATTCAACGCGACTCCCCTGCCCCGCCGCGATCGCGGCGGGCAACGGCGGCGCTCGTGCCGCGAAAGGAACTGCCATGGACTTTTCCCGCTTCTTCATCGACCGCCCGATCTTCGCCGCCGTGCTGTCGATCGTCATCTTCGCCGCGGGCCTGATCGCGCTGCCGCTGCTGCCGATCGGCGAGTACCCCGAAGTGGTGCCCCCGTCGGTCGTCGTGCGCACCGTCTACCCGGGCGCGAACCCCAAGGTGATCGCCGAAACGGTCGCCACGCCGCTCGAGGAGGCGATCAACGGCGTCGAGGGCATGATGTACCTCAAGTCGGTCGCCGGCTCCGACGGCGTCCTGCAGATGACCGTGACGTTCCGACCCGGCATCAATGCGGACGACGCCGCCGTGCGCGTGCAGAACCGCGTGAGCCAGGCGCTCGCGCGGCTGCCCGAGGACGTGCGCCGCCAGGGCGTGACGACGCAGAAGCAGTCGCCCGTGTTCCTGATGGTGGTGCACCTCGAATCGCCTGACGGCCGCTACGACACGCTCTACCTGCGCAATTACCTGCGCCTGCACGTGAAGGACGCGATCGCGCGAATCCCCGGCGTCGGCGACGCGCAGCAGTTCGGCGGCGGCGACTACGCCATGCGCATCTGGCTCGACCCCGACAAGGTGGCCGCGCGCGGCCTGACCGCCGGCGACGTGCTGCGTGCGATCCGCGAGCAGAACGTGCAGGTGTCCGCGGGCCAACTCGGCGCGGAGCCGATGGCGAATGGCAGCGACTTCCTGACCCCGATCAACGCGAAGGGTCGCCTGTCGAGCGAAGAGGAGTTCGGCGACATCGTGCTCGAAGCGGGCGCCAACGGCGAAGTCGTGCGGCTTGCCGACGTCGCGCGCATCGAGCTCGCGGCCGGCGACTACACGCTGCGCTCGCGTCTCGACGGCAAGAACGCCGCGGCGCTCGGCGTGTTCCAGGCGCCCGGCGCGAATGCGCTCGAGATCCGCGACAAGGTGATCGCCACGATGGACGAGCTCGCGAAGAGCTTCCCGCCAGGCGTGCAGTACCGCAGCGTCTACGACACCACGATCTTCGTGCGCGATTCGATCAGCGCCGTCGTCACCACGCTGTTCGAGGCGGTGATGCTCGTGGTGCTCGTCGTGATCCTGTTCCTGCAGACCTGGCGCGCGTCGATCATTCCGCTGATCGCGGTGCCGGTGTCCGTCGTGGGCACGTTCGCGGCGCTCTACCTGCTCGGGTTCTCGATCAACACGCTGACGCTGTTCGGCCTCGTGCTCGCGATCGGCATCGTGGTGGACGACGCGATCGTCGTGGTCGAGAACGTGGAGCGCAACATCGAGGAAGGCCTGTCGCCGCTCGCTGCCGCGCACCAGGCGATGAAGGAAGTCTCAGGTCCGATCATCGCGATCGCGCTCGTGCTGTGCGCGGTGTTCGTGCCGATGGCGTTCCTGTCGGGCGTCACGGGCGCGTTCTACAAGCAGTTCGCCGTGACGATCGCGATCTCGACCGTGATCTCCGCGATCAACTCGCTCAC
>CALKUS010000191.1 GCA_937996755.1 uncultured Pseudomonadota bacterium
CGCCGAGCTGCCGCGCCTGCACGAGCGCGGCAACGCGGCGCTCGCCGTGATGGAGCGGCACCTGGCGACGAACGACTGGTTCGCGGCAGGGCGCTACACGATCGCCGACGTCGCGCTGTTCGCGTACACGCATTGTGCGGCGGATGGTGGGTTCGATCTTTCCGCGTACCCCGCGTTGAACCGCTGGCTCGATCGCGTGCGGGCGCAGCCGGGGTTCGTCGAGATGGCCCCCGCGCCTGCAATCGCGTGATCCGTAGGGTGGGCAGCTCCGCTGCCCACGCGTGGTGGAATCGGACGCGTGGGCAGCAGAGCTGCCCACCCTACGAATGCGATGCTGCGCTACTTTGCGGCGCGCGCCTTCTCGAGCTCCGCCCGCGCTTCCTTCGTCGCATCGAGCGCGTGGTGGTCGGCGCCGTAGATGCGTGTCTTCATCGCCAGCGACTCGTCGAGGCGCGCCTGCGCTTCGTCCCAGCGCCCCAGCGCCGTCGCCGCCTTGCCCCAGCCCTCGAGGATCTCCGCGACGACCGGGTGTTCGTTGCCGAACGTCTGCACGGCGCGCGCGTAGACGGTTCTCTGCGTCTCGAGCGATGCTTCCGCGTCGCCGGCGTCGAGCTGGTAGTTGCCGTAGTTGTGGCGCGTCATGATCGCGCGCGGGTGCTGGTCGCCGAGCTTCGCGGAGAAACCCTCCGCCGCACGCCGGTAGTACGCGCCGGACTCGGCGATCTTGCCGCCCTGGCGCAGCGCGCCGCCGAGGTTGCCGATCAGGCCGAGCGTGGCGGAGTGGTCGGCGCCATAGGTCTTCTCGTAGTCGGGCAGCGCGTCCTTCAGCACGCGCTCGGCGTCGGCGTAGCGCTTCGCCTCGAGGAACAGCACGGCGAGGCTGTTGCGCACGCGCAGCGTCTTCGGGTTCGCCGCGCCGTGCGTGCGTGTGAACATCGCGATGAGCGCGTCGAGCTCGCGCTGGCCTTCATCGAAGCGCCCGAGGTCGATCAGCACGATCGCGTGGTAGTACCGCGCGTTGCTGGCGCGATCGTCCTCGTCGCCGAGCTGGCGCGCGAGGCTCGCGGCGGCGGTGGCGGTGATCGCTTCCGCTTCCTTGAATTGCCCGCGCTCGCGCAGCGCCCAGCCCAGGCCGACCTCGGCGATGCGCGTCTCCACCGCGTCGGGCCCGAGCGCAGTGCGCGCCGCTTCGACCACGCGCTGTCCTTCGCTCGCACCGCGTTCGGCGTCGCCCGTGTCGACCAGCGCGTCCACGTAGTGGCGCCCGACGGTCGCGAGTTGCGCGGCGGGCGCGCCGTTCGCCTGCGCGCGCTCGTAGGCCGATTTCGCGAAGGCGAGCGCGCGCTCGAAGTCGGCGAGGCCGGAATAGCTCTGCCCGATCACGTCCTCCACTTCGAGCAGCACGTCCGGCTGGCTCGCGAGCTCGCTGCGCGCCTTGCCGGCCGCTTCGTCCAGCACGAGGCGCAGCAGCGTCTTGTCGAGGTCGCGCGCGCGGTCGGGATCGACGCCGCCGAGCACGTCGGCGAGCACGTCGGCCACCTTGCGCGCCTTCAGCGCCTCGCGCTCCGCGCGCTCGAGGCCCCAGAGCGCGGCGAACAGGCCGGCGACGAGCGCGAGCGCGATCGCGACGGATGCCGCGATCGCGCCGCGATGGCGACGTGCGAACTTCCGGATGCGGTAGCTGCGCGTCTGCGGCACGGCCGTCACGGCGTGCCCGCTGCGGTAGCGCTCGAGGTCCTCGGACAGCGCCTGCGCCGAGGGATAGCGTGCGTCGCGATCGGGCTCGGTCGCGTGCGCGACGATCCAGCGCAGCTCGGCGGGGATCCTCGCGAGCACCGGCTCGCGCTCGCCGCCGCGCAGCGAGGCGAGCAGCCAGTCGTGCAGCTCGGCGCGCGTCGAACGATCGGCGGCGAGGCGGTTGAACGCGCCGGGCGGCAGAAGCAGCCAGAGCAGGATCACGCCGAGCGAATACACGTCGCTGCGCGTGTCGATGCCGCGGCGATCGTTGCCGGTCTGCTCGGGGCTCATGTACGGCCCGGTGCCGGCGCGGTCGTAGCTCGGCGCGGCGTGTGCGTGGTCGCCGCGACCGATGCTGATCGCCACGCCGAAATCGATGATCTTCGGCTGCGGCACGCCGTCGACCGTCGTGACGAGCACGTTGCTGGGCTTCAGGTCGCGATGGATCATGCCGCGCTGGTGCGCGTGGTGGACGCCGCGCGCGAGCGCCGCGAACACGCGCAGGCGCGTGTCGAGCGGCGGATCCTGCTGCTCGCACCAGGCGTCGAGCGTGGCGCCGTCGATCCACTCCATGGCGAACCACGGGTAGCCTTCCGGCGTGCGGCCCGCGTCGTAGACCTTCGCGATCGCGGGGTGGTCCATCTCGGCGAGCGCCTGGCGCTCGACCTCGAAATACGCCTCGGCGAGGCCGCCGAGCAATTGCCGCCGGATCAGCTTCAGCGCGACGGGCCGGCGCACGGGCTCCAGCTGCTCGGCGCGCAGGACCTGGCCCATGCCGCCTTCGCCGACGAGGCGCTCGATGCGGTACGGGCCGAGCCGGCCGCCCGGCGCGAGCACGTCGGCCGCGGGCCCGGAGGATGGCGCTTCGTCGTCGAGCGCGGTGCGATCGGGATCAACGTCGTTCGGTCGCTGCGACGCCATGCTCGTCCCCTGTGTGGACCCGCCGAGTGTATGTCGCCGCCGTGGCCCGGCGACGGGCGCGCCCCTACAATAGCGGCCTTTCCCGCCGCACCCCCTCGCTTCCGATGGCCGTCAGCCCCGCTCCCATCCCGGCACGCAGCCGGCAGGTCAACCGTGCCGAAGTCGTCGACCAGAACTTCATCGAGTTCGTGCAGGCGCACGCCGGCCCGCGCTGGGCGAAGCCGCGCGCCGACCAGCCCGTTGCGCCCGGCAGCGCGCTGACCGCACACGCGTTCGTCGAGTTGTTCGAATCGCAGCTGGTCAGCCGCCACCTCGACCTGATGGCGCGCGTGCTGCGCGTGCAGAACAAGGTGTTCTACACGATCGGCAGCTCGGGCCACGAAGGCAACGCGATGGTCGCGCGCGCGACGCGCCACACCGACCCCGCGTTCCTGCACTACCGCTCCGGCGGCTTCATGGCCGAGCGCTTCCGCAAGCTGCCTGGCATGGATCCGATCATGGATTCCGCGCTCTCGTTCGCGGCGAGCAAGGACGACCCGGCGTCCGGCGGCCGCCACAAGGTGTGGGGCAGCAAGCCGCTCTGGGTGTTGCCGCAGACGTCCACGATCGGCAGCCATCCGCCGAAGGCGCTCGGGGCCGCGATGGCGATCGAGCAGGCCGGCCGCATCGGCCACGCGCTGCCGATCCCGCCGGACAGCATCGCGATCTGCTCGTTCGGCGATGCGTCCGCCAACCATTCGACGGCGCAGGGCGCGTTCAACGCCGCGCAGTGGACCTCGTACCAGGGCCTGCCGGCGCCCGTGCTGTTCGTCTGCGAAGACAACGGCATCGGCATCTCGACGAAGACGCCGGGCGGCTGGATCGCCAGCTCGTTCCGCAATCGCCCGGGCCTCGCGTATTTCCAGGCCGATGGGCTCGACCTCGCGGAGGGCTGGGCCGACGTGGTCGCCGCCGTCGAGCACTGCCGCCGCACGCGCCAGCCCACGTTCCTGCACCTGCAGACCGCGCGCCTGATGGGCCACGCCGGCACCGACTTCGAGGTCGAGTACCGCGCGATCGAGGAGCTGCTGAAGGCGGAAGCGCGCGACCCGCTGCTGCGCTCGGCCGACATCGCGCTTTCCTCGGGCCTGATGACGCGCGACGAGCTGCTCGGCTGGTACGAGTCGTTCCGCACGCGCTGCATGGCCGCGGCCGAAGCCGCGGACCGGACGCCGAAGCTGATGACGCGCGAGGAAGTGATGGCGCCGCTGGCGCCGTACCATCGCGACGCGGTACTCGCCGAGGCGCGCCGCGCGCCCGCGCAGGATCGACGCCTCGCCGCGTTCGGCAGCGAGAAGGCGCTGCCCGAGAACCAGCCGCCGCGCCACCTCGCGATCCAGATCAACAACGCGCTGTTCGATGCGTTCTGCAAGTACCCCGAGTCGCTGCTGTTCGGCGAGGACGTGGCGCAGAAGGGCGGCGTCTACACGGTCACGAAGGGCCTGCACAAGGCGTTCCGGAACGCGCGCGTGTTCAACACGTTGCTGGACGAGCAGACCATCCTCGGCCTGGCGCAGGGTTTCGGCACGTTCGACATGCTGCCGATCCCGGAGATCCAGTACCTCGCGTATTTCCACAACGCATGCGACCAGATCCGCGGCGAGGCCTGCTCGCTGCAGTTCTTCTCGAACGGCCAGTACCGCAACCCGATGGTCATGCGCGTGGCCGGGCTCGGCTACCAGCGCGGCTTCGGCGGCCATTTCCACAACGACAACTCGATCTCGGCGCTGCGCGACATTCCCAGCCTCGTGGTCGGCTGCCCGTCCCGCGGCGACGACGCGGTGCGGATGCTGCGCACGATGCTGGCGCTGGCGAAGGTCGACGGCCGCGTCTGCGCATTCCTCGAGCCGATCGCGCTCTACATGACGAAGGACCTGCACGAGGCCGGCGACGGCCAGTGGCTGTTCCCGTACCCGGCGTTCGACGAGGCGATGCCGCTGGGCGAGGGCCGCGTCTACGACGAGGCGGCGACCGACCTGCTGATCGTCAGCTTCGGCAACGGCGTGCCGATGAGCCTGCGGGCCGCGAAGGCGATCGAGGCCGCGCACGGCTGGAAGGTACGCGTGCTGGACCTGCGCTGGCTCGTGCCGCTCGACGCGGCCACCATCGTGCGCCATGCGCGCGACTGTGCCCGCATCCTCGTGGTCGACGAGGGCCGCCGGAGCGCGGGCGTGGGCGAGGGCGTCATCACGGCCATCACCGAGGCCGGCCTGGGCGGCAAGCCGCTCGCACGGGTGGTGGGGGACGACACCTACACGCCGCTGGGCGGCGCCGCGAACACCATCCTGCCGTCCGACGCCGCGATCGTGGCCGCGGCGGCTGCATTGACGGCTAGAGCCCGGTAGCCGATCCGGCTTATCATCGACCCATGTCCGAGTCGCAGCCGACCACCATCCTGTTCGCCGACGTCAGCGGCAGCACGAAGCTGTTCGAGCTGCGCGGCGACGTGATCGCCCGGCAGCTGATCGCCGCGGTGCTGAACGCACTCGGCGAGGTCGCGAGCCGCCACGGTGGTCGCGTGATCAAGACGATCGGCGACGAGGTGATGTGCGCGTTCCCGGGCGCGGTGAACGGCCTGCTCGCGTCGACCGACATGCAGAAGCGCGTGGCGCACGACATCGGCTTCGCGAAGGAGAACCTCGCGATCCGCATCGGCCTGCACCACGGCGACGCGCTGCACGAGGACGGCGACGTGTACGGCGACGCGGTGAACACGGCCGCGCGCATGGCGTCGCTCGCGAAGCGCGAGCAGATCGTCACGACCGCCAGCACGGTCGAGGGCGTCACGGCGGGTGCCGTGCGTTCGCGCTCGCTCGGCACGGCGCGCGTGAGCGGCAAGATGCTGCCGATCGAGATCGTCGACATCCTCTGGCAGGAGGACATGGCGAACGTCACGACGGTGCAGCGCGCGATCCGGCTGGACAGCCTGCCGAACGCGATGGCGCCGAAGCTGACGCTGAAGTACAAGGGCCGCACGTTCGAGCTGTCGCCCACGTCGCCGCCGTTCACGCTCGGCCGCGAGGCGAACTCCAGCCTCGTGATCGACGCCGAGTGGGTATCGCGCAACCACGCGATGATCGAGTACAAGCGCGGCTACTTCATGCTGTCCGACCGCAGCACGAACGGCACCTGGGCCAAGCTCGGCGAAGACGACGAGCTGCGCCTGCACCGCGACGAGATCCACCTGCGCAAGACCGGCACGATCAGCCTCGGCCAGGCCGGCGCCGTCAACAAGGAAGACGTCCTCGCGTTTACCTGCACGGGCGTCTAGGCGTTCGGGCGACAGCGTTCGGCCGAAGGTGGGAGCCCGTCCGGCCAGCGCTATTCGCGCTGGCGTTCGGGGGAAACGTCGCCCGATGGCGACGTTTCAATTCCCGCCTCAGCCCTGTGGGCGATCGTCGGAGCGCACCCTGTGCGCGACCCGCTCTGCCCGAACACGCGATCGCGGTACGAGCCCGCTTGCGGGCGACCGCAGCGTCCCTCGCCCGCCAGCGGGCTGCTACGAAAGCGCGCGCCGCACGCGCGGATCAATGACGCGCCGCCACAACGGCGGCAGCAGCGCCAGCACGAACATCGCCGAATAGCCTCCCGGCAGCTGCGGACTGTCGTCGTGATGCACGAGCGCCTGGTAACGGCGCCGCGCATGCTCGTGGTGGTCCGAATGCCGCTGCAGCTGGAACAACATCAGGTTGCTCAGCAGGTAGTTCGAGTTCCACGAATGCAGGTGCGTCGTGCGCTCGTAGCGACCATCGGCGAGCCGGCTGCGCTGCAGCCCGTAGTGCTCGACGTAGTTGATCACCTCGAGGCTCGCCGCCGCACCGAGCGCCTGCAGCGCGAAGAACGCGACGCCCGCCGGGCCGAACGCGATGCCGAGCGCCGCCGCGAACGCGAGCGTGAGCGCGCTCCACCAGAGCAGCTCGTTGCGCCAGTGCCACCAGGGCAGGCCGAGCGCGCGCAGCCGGTCCGCCTCCAGCCGCCAGCCGTTCGCGGGATTCGCGAGCAGCGCGCGCGCAACGAAGCCGTACGACGACGTCCCGAACGGGGCGGAAGAGCGGTCGGCCGGCGTCGACACGTGCACGTGGTGGCCGCGCACGTGTTCGACCTTGAACGTGGCATAGCCCACCGAAGCGAGCAGCACGCCACCGGCGAGCTGCTCGACGCGCTCGCGCTTGTGGATCAGCTCGTGCGCGACGTTGATCCCCAGCACGCCGCTGATCACCCCCTGCGACCAGAGCCAGCCGAGCGCGCCCAGCCACGAGAACGGCAGCGCGACGAACATCCAGGTCGAATACGCGATGAGCGCGAGCTGCACGGGCACGCACGCGAGCGTGAGCCAGCGGAACCAGCGCTCCGACTCGAGCCGCTCGATGTCGGCGCCGTCCACCGGGTTCGCCGCGTCGCGACCGATCGCGTAATCGGCGAGCGGCAGCAGCACGAACAGGAAGAACAGCGGGAACCAGGCGGCGAGGTCGGGATGCGCCGTGTGCGTGGCGAGCCACGCCGCGATCGGCATGAGCGCCGGGATCACGAACACGAGGAGGTAGCCGTAGCGCTTCAGGCTGTGCACAGGCCTAGCCTAGAGCAGTCCTCGCACGTCGTGTACCCCACCCCTTGCCCTCCCCTCGTCCGAGGGGAGGGGGGGGG
>CALKUS010000192.1 GCA_937996755.1 uncultured Pseudomonadota bacterium
CCGCGCAACAGGCAGCGGCACCGTCGCCGACGCCGGAGCCGAGCCCGACGCAGGTCGCAGCGGCGCCGCGTCCGACGCCGTCCGCCGCACCGTCGCCGGTCGCTCCGCCGCCGGCGCCTTCGCCGGCCGCGACGGCCCCGACGGGTGGCGAGACGCGCGACGCGCGCGTGGTGCGTCAGGTGCCGCCGGTGTTCCCGACGCAGGCGGCGCGCAAGCGCCAGCAGGGTTGGGTGGAGCTCGAGTTCACGGTCGGCGTCGACGGCAAGGTCAAGAACGTTTCCGTCGTTCGCTCGCAGCCGGCGCGCGTGTTCGACCGCGAGGCGATTCGTGCGATGCAGCAGTGGACCTTCGAGCCCGCGCTGCAGGGCGGCCAGCCGGTCGAGACCCGCAAGCGCCGCCGGATCGAGTTCACGTTGTAACCCGACGCGCAACGCGAAACGAAGAAGGCCGGCTCGTCGCCGGCCTTTTTCGTTTGCGATGCGAACTCGGCGGCGCCGTGCCGTCCCGCGGCCGGGGGCGCGCACGGCCGGTGGCGGTACGCGGTGCCTGCGTCCTCAGCGCTGCGCGAGCGACGCGGCGATCTCGAGCACCAGCTGGACGTCTTCCGCCGCGTTGCGCACGCACGAGCCCTGCGCATTCGGGTCGAGGTGGCGGCGCACGCGGAACCGTTCCTCGGGCGTGAGCCGCGCGTCGAGAACGCCGCATGCGTCGGCGACCGCGGCGAGTGCGATCTCCGGTGCTTGCGGCCGCGCGCCCGTCTCGACCGCGTGCAGGTGCGCAAACGCTTCGCGCATCCACTGCATCGATCGCACCGGGTAGCTGTGGAAGAAGAACGCCTGGCGATTGTCGTGCAGGATGTCGCGCGCGCTCAGGCTGCGCAGCAGGCGGGACACCAGGCCGGAGATGCCCGACGCGACGCGCTCGATGCCTTCGCGCGCCGAGAACGGCCGGCCGACGCGCGCGAGGAGCGCCGTTGCCTCGGACAGGACCGGATGGAAGTCCGGCATGTCGTCGCTGAGCGCCATGCCCTCGACGGCGCGCGCGAGCCGCTTGTGGAGCGCGAGCTCCGCGAGGATGCACGCCGCGGCGCCCAGCTTGAGTCGCCCCTGGGAAATCCCGCGCGCGAATCGACCGCTTTCGGGCTCGAGCGCGACCAGCATGAGCTGTTCCGCCAGGATCATGCCCCGCTCCGTGTGGCACCCTGGCGCTAGCTTGGCGCAACCGAGCGCCCGCGCTCAAGCATGCCGAAGGGCAGGGCGCCCGGTGCGCAGGAACTGCCGGGGCAGGAGCGCCCTCCGGGGCGCGAACGCCGACTTCGACGTCAGTGGCTACCGGCAGCCGCCGTGTAGCGCGGCACGCGCGGGATGCTGCGCAGCTCGAGCCAGTCGCGCGGCGGCAGCCCGAGGAATCCGTCGAGCAGGCTCGGCAACAGCCCGGCCGGGACGCCGGTCTCGTTGTTCCAGAGCAGTACGACGCCGAAATCGTGGTCGGGCAGCAGCGCGATCATCGCGCGGTAGCCCTGGACCGCGCCCGCGTGGAAGACGAGGCGGTGGCCGCTGTAGTCGTACACGCGCCAGGCGAGCGCGTACTTCGCGTCGAGCAGGCGCTCGCGGCGCCAGCGCGCGCTGCCCTGGATCTCGCCGGGCGTCGACACCAGCGGCGCATGCACGACGTCGAGCACGGCCTGCGGCAGCACGTCGGGATGGTGGCCGAGCTGCGCGAGCAGCCACTCGGTCATGTCGGTGATGCTCGCGTTGACGCCAGCCGCCGGCGGCACGCGATAGTAGGTTTCCTTCGGCCGCACCGACTGCCAGCGGCGGCCCTTGCGCACGTGCGGGTGCGCCCAGTTCGCGCTCGCCTCGAGCGCGTCGCGGCCATACGTTGCCGTCGCCATCCCGAGCGGATGGAACAGGCGCCGCTCGACCTGGTGGTAGTAGAAGTCGCCCGTCGTCGCGAACACGATGTCGCCGATCAGGCTGAACGCCACGTTCTGGTAGGCGTAGCAGTCGCCCGGCCGGCAGATCAGCGGAACGTCGCGCAGGCGGTAGACGAGCATGGGATACGACTCGTCCTGCTCCAGCGTCATGTCCTCCGCGTTGTGCGGCAGGCCTACGCGATGGCTGAGCAGGTCGGCCACCGTCACCTTCGGCGCCTCGCGCGTGTCGGAAAGCTCGAACACGGGCACGAGGTCCTGCACGCGCAGCTCCCAGTCGACGAAGCCGTCGTCGACGAGCAGCGCGGTGAGCGCGGAGGCGAACGCCTTCGAGAGTGATGCGAGGCGGAACACCGTCTCCGTGGTGACGGGCTGGGGGTCGGAGGTGTCGCGTACGCCGAGGCCGCGCCGGCTCACCACCTGGCCCTTGTGCACGACCACGGTCGCGAGCCCGACGATCTGGCCCGTCGCCATCGCGTCGTCGGCGAGCCGGTCGAAATCGGCGACGAGGCGCTTCGTGACGGCGTCGTCGTCACCCGGCACGCGCGCGATGCGCGGCACGGGCGCCGGTGCCGGCGGTTGCCGCACGGATGCCGCGCCGGCGGGCGCGCTCGCGGCGAAAGCGAAGCCGGGAAGGAGGCAAAACAGCGCGGCGATGAAGAGGCCGCGCGCGCGCCGGGCGCCGCGCGGGAACTGCAAAAACGTCATGCTATGCTCGATTTCGGTCGTGCGTCGCATTCTAGCGGCACTTTCCCGGACGGGAGGAAACCCATGGCGTTCCTGATCGTGATCGCGGTGCTCGTGGTGCTGGCGTTCTTCGTCATCGGCATCTACAACGGGCTCGTCACTGCGCGAAACGGTTACCAGAATGCGTTCGCGCAGATCGACGTGCAACTGACGCGTCGTCACGATCTGATTCCGAATATCGTCGAGGTGGCGAAGGGCTACATGAAGCACGAGCGCGAGACGCTCGAGGCGGTCGTGGCCGCCCGCAATGCCGCCGTCACCGGCCTGAAGGCGGCGCAGGCCAACCCGGGCAGCCCCGAGGCCATGCAGCAGCTCGGCCAGGCGGAATCGCAGCTCAGCGGCGCGATGGGCCGGTTGTTCGCGCTGGCCGAGGCCTACCCGGACCTGAAGGCCAACCAGAACATGATGCAGGTCTCCGAGGAGCTCACCTCCACGGAGAACAAGGTCGCGTTCGCGCGCCAGGCCTACAACGACTCCGTCATGGGCTACAACAACCGCCGCGAAGTGTTCCCGAACAACATCGTCTCCGGGATGTTCGGCTTCCAGCGGGCCTCGCTGCTCGAGATCGAGTCGCCCGAGAAGCGCGAGGCGGTGAAGGTCAGCTTCACGTAAGCGCGGTCCAGCAGGGCACGGACGCCCGTGCCCTGAGCGCATGAACTTCTTCGAGCACCAGGCGAAAGCGCGCAGCAGCTCCAGGCGGCTGGTCGTGTTGTTCGTGCTGGCGGTCGCCGGCATCGTGGTGGCGATCGACGCGGCGGTGCTCGCCGCGCTCGAGTGGTCGGCGCGGCACGGGGATGAAGTCGCGCAGGGCCCGCTGCTCGCGCGGCACATGGCGGCGCTCTACGCCACGTCGCTCATCGTGCTCGCGACGATCGCGACCGCCAGCCTGTACAAGTCGGCCAGGCTGCGCTCCGGCGGCGGCGTCGTGGCGCGCTCGCTCGGCGGCACGCTCATCACGTCCGAGAACACGAACCCCGACTACCGGCGCCTGCGCAACGTCGTCGAGGAAATCGCGATCGCGTCGGGCGTGCCGGTCCCCGAGCTCTACGTGCTCGAGGGCGAAGCCGGCATCAATGCGTTCGCGGCCGGCTACACGCCGTCCGACGCGGCCGTCACCGTGACGCGCGGCGCGCTCGACCACCTGAACCGCGACGAGCTGCAGGGCGTGATCGCGCACGAGTTCAGCCACGTGCTGAACGGCGACATGCGGATCAACATCCGCCTGATGGGCGTGCTGTTCGGCATCCTCGTGATCGGCGTCGTGGCGCGCGAGTTCCTGCTGCGCGCGCGCGTCGGCAACAACAAGAACGCCGGCGGCATCGTGCTGGTGGCGATCGCCGTGATGCTGGTCGGCTACATCGGCCTGTTCTTCGGCCGCCTGATCAAGGCCGGCATCTCGCGCCAGCGCGAGTACCTCGCGGACGCGTCGGCCGTGCAGTTCACGCGCCAGAACTCCGGCATCGCCGGTGCGCTCAAGAAGATCGGCGCGCTCGCGGAGGGCTCGAAGTTCACCGCCGCGAACGGCGAGGAAGTGAGCCACATGCTGTTCGGCGACGGCGTCGGTTACTCGGCGCTGTTCGCGACGCATCCGCCGCTCGTGGAACGGATCAGGCGCGTCGACCCGCGCTTCGACCCGCGCGAGCTGGACGACCTCGCGAAGCGCCTGGCGCAGCGCGGCATCTCCGGTGGCTCCGCCGCGCGTCACGAGATCGACGAGGACGATGCGGCGGTCGCCGGCTTCTCGGCCGGCCGCGCCGCGAAGCATCGCGCGGAGCCGCTGTCGGACCCGAAGCAGCGGCGACCGGTCACGCCGAAGTCGGTGGTGAAGCAGGTCGCCCGCCCCGGCAACGACGACTACCGGACGGCGGCGCAGATCGTCGCCGCGATCCCCGAGCGCCTGCGCACGCTCGCGTACATGCGCGAGCACTGCGCGGACGTGGTGCTCGCGCTCGCGCTCGACGCGGATCCCGGCGTGCGGAAGCAGCAGCTCGACGCCGTCGCGAATGCGCTCGGCCAGTCCGCGGCCGCGGCGGTCGCTGCGCTCGCGCCGGAAACCGACGCGCTCCATCCGATGCAACGGCTGCCGCTGGCCGCGCTCGCGTTCCCGTCGCTGCGCAGGCACCCGCGCCCCGACCTCGAGCGGTTCGCGACCACGCTGACCGCGCTGGTCGAGGCGGACGGTCGCATCCACCTCAGCGAGTACTGCCTTGCGAAGCTCGTTGCGCTGCAGGTGACGGAAACGCTGGACCCGTCGCGCGTGCGCGGCGGCAAGCTCAGGACCACCGACCTGCGCGCCGAGATCGCCGCGGTGTTCGCGGTCGTCGCGCAGCACGGCGCGCTGGACCCGAACGACGCCGAGCGCGCGTACGTCGCCGGCGTCGCCGTGGCGCTCCCGTCCGGCGCGCCGCCGTTCGCGCCCGCGGCCGACTGGCCGACGGCGCTCGACGGCACGATCGCGAAGCTGGACCAGCTCGCGCCCGCCGCGAAACAGCTCGTCGTCGAGGGGCTCGTGCGCACGATGAGCCACGACAACCAGGTGACGGTACCCGAGGCCGAGCTGCTGCGCATCGTCTGCGCGGCGCTGCACTGCCCGTTGCCGCCGCAGATCTAGAGAGCAGGGGCTAGGGTCTAGGATCTAGGGACTAGGGCGCTTGATCGAGAGTTATCGCGACTTGAAGGCGTGGCGTGACGCTCTCGACTTGGTCGATGGGGTCTATCGACTCAGTGGCACATGGCCGACAGACGAACGCTTCGGCCTGATCGCGCAGATCCGACGCGCGGCGGTTTCGGTCCCGTCCGTCCTCGCCGAGGGGCACGCTCGCGCCTCGACGCGCGAGTATGTGCGCTATGTGTCCGTCTCCCTCGGTTCACTGGCCGAGCTCGAAACGCAACTGATCATCTCCGTGCGGCTCGGATACACACGTCCGGACGAATGCGACGCACTGCTCGCACAAGCAGACGAGATAGGAAGGATGCTTCGCGGCCTGCAGAAGGCCCTGGACGCCAAGTTGCAGGGGAGACGGCAACTTGCGCCCTAGCCCCTAGCCCCTAGATCCTAGCCCCTGATCAAGTCGCTCGCCTTCTCCGCGATCGCGACCGTCGGCGCATTCGTGTTGCCGCCGACGAGCTTCGGCATGACCGAGGCGTCGACCACGCGCAGCGCCTGCATGCCGCGCACGCGCAGCTCGGGATCGACGACGGCGAGCTCGTCCGTGCCCATGCGGCAGGTGCCCACCGGGTGGTAGATGGTCTCGGCCTTCGCGCGGATGAATTGCGCGAGCTCGGCGTCGCTCTGCGCGTCATCGCCGGGGAACATCTCGCCGCCGCGGTACGGCGCGAACGCAGGCTGGCCGAGGATCGTGCGCGACAGGCGGACGGCCTCGATCATCACCGCGAGGTCGTGGCCGCCGGCGTCGCTCAGGTAGTTCGCGAAGATGCGCGCCTTCGCGGAAGGATCGGCCGACGCGAGCTCGACGTGGCCGCGGCTGCGCGGATACAGCGCGCACGAGTGCAGCGTGAAACCGTAGCCGGGCAGGCGATTGCGCCCGTGGTCGTCGAGCATCGCCGGCACGAAGTGGAACTGCACGTCGGGTCGCGCGTCGACGGCGCGGCTCGACCGCGCGAACCCGCCCGCTTCCGCGACGTTCGACGTGCCGGGGCCCCGGCGCTTCAGGTAGTACTGCCACGCGATCGCGAGGTCGTTCGTGCGGTCGTACGTGATCGGCTGCGTGCAGCGATACATCGTGCACGCGTCGAGGTGGTCGTGCAGGTTCTCGCCCACGCCGGGCAGTGCGTGGCGCAGGGGAATCGCGTGCGGAGCGAGGCGCGTGGGTGCGCCGATGCCGGACAGCAGGAGCAGTTGCGGCGAGTTGATCGCGCCGCCCGCGAGGAGCACCTCGCGCGCCGCTTCGGCGCGCTGCGTGCGCCCACGGCGCCGGTACTCGACACCGACCGCGCGCGTGCCGTCGAGCAGCACGCGGCGCGCGCTCGCGCCGGTCAGCACCGTGAGGTTGTCGCGGTCGCGCGCGTCGGCGAGGTAGCCCGCGGCCGTGCTCCAGCGCGCGCCGTTCTTCTGCGTCACCTGGTACCAGCCGAAGCCTTCCGGCGTTTCGGCGTTGAAGTCGGGGTTGCGCACGAAGCCGGCCTGCGCCGCCGCGTCGAGGAACACCGCGCTGAGCGGGTTGTGATAGCGCAGGTCCTGCACGTTGAACGGGCCGCCCGTGCCGTGGAACTCGGACGCGCCGCGTTCCTGGTTCTGCGCGCGGCGGAAGTAGGGGAGCAGCGAGGCGAAATCCCAGCCCGGGTTGCCGGCGGCGGCCCAGGCGTCGTAGTCGCCCGCGTTGCCGCGGATGTAGCACATCGCGTTGATCGAGCTCGAGCCGCCGAGCACGCGGCCGCGCGGCCACCAGAGGCGGCGGTTGCCCAGGTTCGGCTCCGGCTCGGTGGTGTAATCCCAGTTCACGCCCTTGTTGCCGACCAGCTTCGCGATGCCGGCGGGCATGTGGATGAACGGGTGCCAGTCGCGTGGCCCCGCTTCCAGCAGCAGTACGCGCGTGTTGCGGTCCGCGCTCAGCCGGTTGGCGAGCACGCAGCCGGCGGAGCCGGCGCCCACGATGATGTAGTCGTACACGATGTGACCCGTGGAACAGTCGCCGACCTTAGGCGCCCGACCGTAGAGCAATCACTCGATGATCGCGACGGGGTCGCCGACGCGGATCATCCCGGTGGTGCGCGGGATGAGGTTCTGCCCGAACGTGACGCCCTTGTCGCTGCGCCGGTAGGACTTCAGCGTATTGAGCGGCTCGCCGGCGCCGTCGAACTCGCCGCGCACGGTATCCACCGTCGTGAAGATGCAGCGCGTGCAGGGCTTCACGACCTCGAACTCGATCATGCCGACGGTGATGCGCCGCCATCCGTCCTCGGCATGCGGGTCGCAGCCGCGCACGACGATGTTCGGGCGGAACCGCGCGAGCGGAACCGGCACGAGCAGCTTCGAGTTCAACAGGTCCAGGCTGGCCTGCGACAGCAGCAGCAGCGGGAACGCGTCCGCGAAGGAAACTTCGTCCCCGGCCCAGCCGTAGTGCGGGTCGACGCCGCGCGTGGCGGCTTCGTCCATGTAGACGAGCCGCACGGGCCGGCCGAGGAACTCGCTGAGCCATGCGTCGGCGTCGGGCGGGCACGCGAGCGCTTCCACGTGGTCCTTCCAGACCGCGACGCCGACGCGCCCGCCGTCGCGCGACGGGCGACGCACGTGCAGCGTGGTCATCTTCGGTGCGTCGAAGCGCACGTCCAGCCCTTCCGGAACGGCGCGCAACAGCACGAGCTTCGGGCACTGGCGGCCGGTGAGGAACCTGCCGTCCGGCGACACGACCATCCAGCGGCGGTCGTTGCGCAGGCCGCGCACTTCCACGAGCGAGTCGTGGACCGGGACGGGTGCGCACGACTTCACCGGATGGATCCAGAGCGAGGAGACGCTGACCTCGACCACGCGCTGCCTCCCCCGACCGCCGCAGCCCCGCGGCGTATGATCGCGCCAGCCGATACTCGCGCATGAACATGTCAGGCGACAAGCCGCCGCGCCCCGAAGCTCCCCGGCCGCCGGATCCGTCCGACTGCTGCGGTGGCGGTTGCCTGCGCTGCGTGTTCGACGTCTACGACGAGCAGCTCGCGGACTGGCGCGAGGCGTGCGCGCGGTTCGACGCCGCGGAAGGCGCCGCGGACGGGCCCGCGCCCGGGGACTAGCGGCCAACGCCGTCCAGCGGCTACCTTGCGCGCAGTCCGCGGCCATTCCTCCCCGATGCCCCTGGTGAACGCCGAACCGCGGCCCGCGTCGCCGCTGCGCCTGCTCGGGGTGGAACGCGACGAGGCTGCCGCGCTCGCCTGGTCGTTCCTGTACTTCTTCGCGCTGCTGACCGGCTACTACGTGCTCCGGCCGGTGCGCGACGCGATGGGCGCGCTCGGCCAGCTGCAGTGGCTGTTCACGGGCACGTTCTTCGCGATGCTGCTCGTGACGCCGCTGTACGGCGCGCTCGTGTCGCGCTTTCCGCGTCGCGTGTTCCTGCCGGTGGTCTACGCGTTCTTCATCGCGTGCCTGCTCTTCTTCCACGTCGCCTTCCTGCACCGGGAATCGTGGATCGGCCCCGTCTTCTTCATCTGGGTGGCCGTATTCAACCTGTTCGCGGTCTCGGTGTTCTGGAGCTTCATGTCCGACATCTTCGACAACGGGCAGGCGAAGCGGTTGTACGGCGCGATCGGCGCAGGGGGCACGGCAGGCGCGCTGCTGGGACCCTCGATCACGACGCTGCTCGTCGGTCGCATCGGCGTCGCGAACCTCCTCCTGATTTCGTGTGCGCTCCTCGCGGTATGCCTCGTCTGCATCGTGAGGCTGGGACCCTGGGCGCGCACGAACGAGGCGCGGCGCGGCGTGCATACGGGCGACGACGCGATGGGCGGCAGCATGCTGGGCGGCTTCGCGCTGCTGGCGAAATCGCGCTTCCTGCAGGCGGCTGCGCTGCTCACGTTCTTCGGCGTCGGCGTCGGCACGCTCCTGTACAACCAGCAGGCGGCGATCGCGAAGGCGCAGTTCGCGGGGGACGACGACGCGCGAGTGGCGTACTACGCGACGATCGACCTCGCGATCAACGGCCTCACGCTGCTGCTGCAGTTGTTCGTGACGCGGCTGCTGCTGACGCGTTTCGGCGTGGCGCCTCTTCTGCTGGTCCCGGCGATGGTGGTGCTCGCCGGTTATTGCGTGCTCACGGCTTCGCCGCTGCCGCTGCTCGTCGCTGCGGTGCAGGTCTGCACGCGCGCCGGCAACTTCGGATTCATCCAGCCCGCGAAGGAAAGCCTGTTCACGCGCGTCGATCGCGAGATGCGCTACAAGGGCAAGCAGTTCATCGACACCGTCGTCTATCGCGGGGGCGACCTGAGCTTCGTGTGGTTGCACACGGGCCTGGTCGCCGGGCTCGGCTTCGGGCCCAGCGGCGTGTTCGCGGTCGGCATCGCGATCGCGCTCGCCATGGCGTTCGGCTGCTGGCGGCTGGTGAAGATGGCCGAAACCCTGCCGGCCAGCCACTCCGAAGTCGGCAACATGGTGCGGCCGCCATGATCGTGCGCCTCTGCTGTGCCGGCGTGCTGTTATTCGCGATCGCGCCCGTGCGCGCGGACGAGGTCGACCCGCCGCCGGTGTCGTCGTTCTTCCCCGGACGGCCGCTCGCCAGCTTCGAGGACTACTGGTACGTGAACGGCAAGGCCGGCATCGTCGTCACCGACCAGGAGTGGAACAACGACGGCACGCTGTACGGCCTCACCGTCGGCCGCACGTGGGGCTCGCAGTATGCGTTCGAGCTCGAAGTGACGACGGACGAGCTCGACTTCGGCATCGACTACGGGCTGAAGCACCGCAGCATCGGCATCAACCACCTGACGATCAACCGCGAGCCGCTCTGGGATCCGTACTTCCTGATCGGCGTCGGCCTGCTCGAGTTCGACGGGCCGGAAGGGCTCGCCGAGGAATCCGGTCGCGACTTCATGGTCAACCTCGGCGTTGGCGGCGAGTGGGAGCTCGTGGTGCCGCGCCGCGTGCTGCTGCGCGCCGACCTGCGCCTGCGCTATGGCCTGAACGACAACAACCAGCCGGGCCAGAACGAGTTCGGCGACGGGCTGTTCACCGTCGGGCTGACCGTCCCGTTCGGCGGTGGCGCGCAGTAGGAGCCCACCCTGTGGGCGATCGGTGTCCCGATCGACCGACGAGATGAGTCCGCTGCATTCACGCCGCGATGGACCGCAGCGCCGGCCGCCTGCGGAGCGCTGCGGACTCGAGGTCTGCCGCGTCGAAGTCGTCCACCGTGATCACCTCGTGCACGAGCGCGCGCACTTCGGTGAGCACGTTGCGCTCCTCGCTCGTCAGCAATCCCAGCGTGACCGCCTGCTCGAGCTGTTGCGCGGGCTCGAGCGCGGTGATCGCGCCCGACTTCAGCGCCTTCGCGAGCTTGCGCTCGACCGGCTCGGCCGCGATGACGCGCGGCAGCACGCGCTCGAGGAAGCCGATCGAGTGGCCCGGGCCTTCGCCCTTGTAGATGCCTTCGCCGAGGCGGTCGCGCGTGTCGGACGGCGACAGCATGAGCGACGCGACGCGATGGCCGAGGCGGTCGCCCGGCGAGCGCTCGCGCAGCCCCAGCGGGAACACGAGCGCGCGCAGCAACCACGCGACCGGCCGTACGGGGAAGTTGCGCAGCACGCCGTCCAGCGCGTCCTGGATGCGCTCGAACGCATGGTGGCAGGCCCAGGCGAGCAGCGGTGAGTCGGCCACCGGCCGGCCCTGGTCCTCGTAGCGCTTCAGCATGGCGGAAACGATGTAGAGGTGCGACAGCACGTCGCCGAGGCGCGCGGAAAGGCGCTCCTTCTGTTTCAGCTTGCCGCCGAGCGTGAGCATCGCGGTGTCTGCGACGAGCGCGAACGCCGCGCTGTAGCGATTGACCTTGCGATAGAACTTCTTCGTGTACTTGCCGCCGGGCACGCCGCCGAACGACGCGTGCGCGAGCCCGAGCAGGAACGCGCGCGCCGCGTTCGAGATCGCAAAGCCGATGTGCCTGAAGAGCACTTCGTCGAACTTCGCGACACGCTCGTCCCGGTCGGGCAGCTGCGCGGCCTGCATCTCGGCGAGCACGTACGGATGGCAGCGGATCGCGCCCTGGCCGAAGATGATCATGCTGCGCGTGAGGATGTTCGCGCCCTCGACCGTGATCGAGATCGGCGCGCCTTCCCAGGCGCGGCCGATGTAGTTGCGCGGCCCGAGGATGACGCCCTTTCCGCCGTGCACGTCCATCGCGTCGCGCACCACTTCGCGGCCGGTCTCGGTGGCGTGGTACTTCGCGATCGCGGAAGGCACGGCCGGCTTCTCGCCGCAATCGACCGCGTGCGCGGTCATCTGCGCGAGCGCCGAGATCGCGTACGTGTGACCGCCGATGCGCGCGAGCGCTTCCTCGATGCCTTCGAAGCGACCGATGGGCAGCTGGAACTGCTTGCGGATTCGCGCGTACGCGCCGGTCGCCGTCGCGCACATCTTCACGCCGCCCGTCGCATTCGATGGCAGCGAGATCGCGCGGCCCACGGACAGGCACTCGACCAGCATGCGCCAGCCATGGCCGATGTACTCGGCGCCACCAATGAGCGCGCTGAGCGGCAGGAACACGTCGCGGCCGCGCAGCGGGCCGTTCTGGAACGGCATGCTCAGCGGCACGTGGCGGCGGCCGATCTCGAGGCCCGGCGTCGCGCGCGGGATCAGCGCGAGCGTGATGCCGCGGTCCGACGCACCGCCGAGCAACCCTTCCGGATCGTGCAGGCGGAACGCGAGTCCCACCACCGTCGCGACGGGCGCGAGCGTGATGTAGCGCTTCTCGAACGTGAGTTTCACGCCGAGCGTTTCCACGCCGTCGTGCATCCCCTTGCAGACGATGCCGTAATCGGGGATCGACGTCGCGTCGGAGCCCGCGTAGGGATTGGTGAGCGCGAAGCAGGGGATCTCCTCGCCGCGCGCGAGCCGCGGCAGGTAGAAGTCCTTCTGCTCCTGCGTGCCGTAGTGAAGCAGCAATTCCGCCGGGCCGAGCGAGTTCGGTACGGCGATCGTCGAGCCGAGCGTGCCCGACACGCTCGCCGCCTTCGTCAGCACGCGATGGTGCGCGTACGCCGAGAACTGCAGGCCGCCGTAGCTCTTCGGGATGATCATGCCGAAGAAGCGGTGCTTCTTCAGGAATTCCCAGGTCTCGGGCGAGAGGTCGGCGCGATCGTGCGTGACTTCCCAGTCGTTCACCATCGCGCAGAGCTGTTCCAGCGGTCCGTCGATGAACGCCTGTTCTTCGGCGGTCAGCTGCGGCGCGGGGCGTGACAGCAGTTTGTCGAACGCAGGTCGGCCGCTGAACAACTCGCCTTCCCAGCCGACCGTGCCGGCCTCGAGCGCGACGCGCTCGGTCTCCGACAGCTGCGGCGTCATCGTCTGGTAGACCTTCAGCAGCTTCGCGGAGATCGCGCGGCGCCGGAACGGCACGTGCAGCAGCGGCACGGCGACGACAGCGAGCGCGACCAGCGGCAGTGCGGCGGCGAGCCAGTGCGGCCGCGCGACGACGATCGCGGCGACGACCGCGACGGCTGCCGCAATCGCCCAGGTGCGCAACGACGTGCGGAGGAAAGCACACGCGAGCGTGGCGGCGACGAGCGTCAGGATCGGAGCCCAGTTGTGCAGGGAGAGCATGCGATGGTTCCTCAGCCGGCGAGCCGGCCCGTTCGGTGGAGATACTCGGAAATCGTTGCAGTGAATCGATCGTTTTCGTCGCCGACCACCATGTGCGTGGCGTCGTCGAGGCGGCGGTGCTCGGCGTGCGGCACGAGCGCGAGGAACTCCGCGATCGTCGCGTCGGACACGACGTCGCTGCGGCCGCCGCTGATCAGCAGCACGGGAATGTCGAGCCGCGTGGCCGCGCGCTGTAGCCGCGCCGTCCACGTCGGCGCTTCGGGCGCGACGGTGGCGAGCAGCGCGGGATCCCAGTGCCAGCGGAAACGACCGTCAGAATGTCGCACGAGCAGCTTCGCGAGGCGCTCGGGCGAGCGACCGTGCGCGGCGCGGTGCGGCAGGTAGGCGTCGATCGCGCGCTGCGCGTCGGCGAGCGAGGCGAAGCCTTCCGGGTGCGCGCCGAGGAACGAGAGGATGCGATCCACGCCCTTCGCCTCCCAGCGCGGCGTGATGTCGACGAGCACGAGCGCCGAGAACGGCGGCGTCGCTGACTCCGCCTGTGCGATCAACCCGACGAGGCCGCCCATCGACGCGCCCACCCACACGGGCAGCGGTGCCGCCTGCGCCGCGAGCGCGTGGGCGTCGCCGACGAACTGGTCCAGTCGGTACGCACCGCCGGGCAGCCAATCGCTCTCGCCGTGGCCGCGCGCGTCGACTGCCATGCCGCCGAGCCCGCGCGCCGCGAGCGCACGCGCCGTCGCCGTCCAGGCGTGGCGCGTTTGGCCGAAGCCGTGCGCGTAGAGCACGCGTGCGGGCATCGGGCCGATGCGATCGACCGCGAGCGCGAGGCCGCCATGGCCGGCGACGCGCGCGGTTTCGAGGAAGGCAGGGCAAGCCACCATGCGGCGCAGTATGGGTGGCTGGTTTCAGCAGTGTCAATACGGTAGCGTATGGTCGCCTTCGCAGCCGCCAGGTCGTCGCCACGATGTCAGCTACCGTCAAGACCGAGCGTTCGCGCCTGTCCGCTTCGGACTGGGAACGCGCCGCGCTCGATGTCATCGCGAACCAGGGCGTGGCTGCCGTGGCGGTCGAGCCGCTCGCGCGCAAGCTCGGCGTCACGAAGGGCAGCTTCTACTGGCACTTCGGCACGCGCGACGCGCTGCTCGAGGCGGCGCTGCGACGCTGGGAGCATGCCGACACCGAAGCGCTGCTCGCGCAGGTCGACCGCATCGCCGATCCGCGCGAGCGCCTGCTGCAGCTCTTTCGTCGCACGAGCATGGAGCTGCGCACGCACGTCATCTACGCCGCGCTGCTGCGCGCGCTCGACCACGACGCCGTGAAACCGGTGATGCAGCGACTGTCGCAGCGGCGCATCAACTACCTCGCCGTTGCGTATCGCGCGCTCGGCATGGGCCGGCGCGAGTCGATGGACCGAGCGCGACTCGCGTACGCCGCCTACGTCGGCTTCCTGCAGCTCATGCTGCAGCTCGATCTGCCGCGGATGCCGCAGGAGGAATACGACTCCTACGTGGAGCACGTCGCCGCGACGTTGATCCCGTCGCGCTAGTCATCAAAGTCCAAAGCGACAGCGATAGCGCATCAAGATAGAGAGAGATCAAGGGAATTTCGCCTCCCGGCGACCAGAGGAGGGCTGCTCGCCCAGCCCTCCTCTGGACTCCACCCAGGGCGGAAAGCGCGCTGCTCTCGACACGCACATCTGGAGCGAAAGTTCGCGACGCGCAGCACACGCTGGCGAAGCGACTTCGAAGGCGGGACCCTGGCTCGCGCGAGCGCTCGCTCGGGTTCGAGCCAGCGCGCGCTTGTCGCCGGGTTCAGGGAGTCGCCGGCGTCAGTCGCCGCCGTCGCGCCCGATGACGGCGACCGCGGCGACGCGCTGCGCGTCGGCGAGGAAGCGGAAGATCGAGCGCACGGTCACGACGCGGTATTCGCCGCCGAGACGCGCGCCGAGCGAGTGATCAGTGAACGCGGCGTTCGCGCTGAACAGGCCGCCGAGCACACGCTGCGAATAGGGGATGTGCAGCACGTCGGGCCGGAATCCCTGCGCGGCAACCCACGCCTGCGCTTCGCCCCGCGTGCGCGCGCCGGCTTCGGCGGCGCCGATCGTCTCGAGTACCCACGCCGTGCTGTTCTGGTACTTCGCGCTGCCGAACCGCGCGATCACGCTGTAGTCGGCGTCGTGGATGCGCGACGGATCGCGCGTGAGCAGCGCGACGAGTGCGGCCGACGTCTCGTCGTCGGGCCAGACGATCTTCGCGTCCTGCGCCACGAGGTCGTCGACGAAGAAATTCACGAGGCCCTGTGCGTACAGCGACGAGCGCGCAGTGCCGCACGCGTTGAGCTCGTGCACCACGGTCCAACGCCCGTCCGGGTGGTCGCGCAGCACGAAGCCGACGTGGCTGTAGCGCAGGCCGTACTTCGAAAGGTCGGTGCCGACGCGCGCGACGAGTGCGACGGGTCGGTCGCGCGCGTCGAGCGCTGCGGAGACCGCGCGCGCCGTGGCCGCAGCGGCGGCGATCGCCTGCGGCGTCGCGTCCTTCGTCGTGCACGTGGTCCCGGCTTCCGCCGCAGCCGCGCACGCGAACAGCAGCAGCGCGAACCAGGCGCGCTTCACGGCAGCATGCGGTGGTGGATCAACGCGGCCGTCGTCGCGTCGGGCACGAACGCCAGCGCCTCGCCGGCGCAGGCGATGAGCCATCCGCCGGCCACCACGCTCGCTTCCAGCGTGGTGCCAACGGCGATGCCGAGCGCGTGCACCGCTTCCGCGGAAAGCTCGATCGTGAATGCAGCGGCCTCGGAGCCGGCGCGCACCGTCGCGACGACGAGCGCGCCCGTGCGCTCGATCGAAAGCACGGTCAGCTCGCCGACGCCGACGATGAGCGACAGGCCAGCGCCCGCCGCGATCGCGGACGGCGCGACGCTGATCGCCGACACCTGGCTCACGGCCTCGGATTGCGCCCGTGCAGGGCAGGTGGCCACGGTGAAGATGAGAGCGAGCAAGGCATGGCGGACGCGCGGCACGACGACGACTCCTTCCTCCGGGGGGTGCGCCAAACCTAGCGCCGGCGCCACGGGGCCATGCGCGTACCCGCTACCATGGCGCACGGCCTGCCGCGCGCGGTAGCGGAAAAGTAGACCCATGAGCCTCGCCTTCGAGATCGTCGACACCACGAAGCGCCTGCTGAAGGCGCGCGGCATCACGTACGCGCAGCTCGCGCCGCACCTCGGGCGCAGCGAAGCGGCGGTGAAGCGGATGTTCTCGCGCAGCTCGATCACGCTCGCGCGGCTCGAGCAGATCTGCGACGTGCTCGGCATCGGCCTCGCGGAGCTGGCCGAGCACGCACGTGCATCGCGTACGCCGCTCACCGAGCTCACGCTGGAGCAGGAAGAGGAGCTCATCGCCGATCCCGCGCTGTTCCTCGCGCTCTACCTCGCGCTGAACACCTGGCGCGAGGAGGAAGTACTCGCGACGTACACATTCACGCGTCCGCAGTGGACGGCGCTGCTCGCGCGGCTCGACCGCATGCGCGTGCTCGACCTGCTCGCCGGCAATCGCGTGCGCCTGCGCACGGCGCGGAACTTCCGCTGGCGCGACGACGGCCCCATCCGGCGCTTCTTCGAGCAGAAGCTGCTGCCGCAGTTCTTCGCGCGGAAATTCTCGGGACCGCAGGAGCACCTCGGATTGCTGACCGGCATGCTGTCGCCCGCCTCGCTCGCAGCGCTCGAGCGGCGCATGCGCGACCTCGCGCGCGAGTTCGACCTGCTGCTCGCGCACGACGCGGCGCTGCCCGCGAAGGACCGTACGGGCGTGAGCGTGGTGCTCGCCATGCGGCCATGGGAGCTCGCGCTGTTCGACAAATGGCGACGCCGCGCGAAGGGCGCCTGATGCACTGCAGCGAACGCCGATCGGGCGCGCCTCCGACGCGCGCAACGTGCGCCACCGGTTTCCTTGCAATCACCGGGGGTGGCCGTTAACTTGGATCGCAATCCCTGCAATGCCAAGGCCGCGGCAACGGCCCGGAGCTTCCCTTTTCCATGTCCAGCAAACTCGCCGAGCTGAACCGCTGGGTCGCCGAGGTGGCGCAGCGCACGCAACCCGATCGCGTGCACTGGTGCGACGGCTCCGATGCCGAGAACGCGGCGCTCATCGAGCTGATGCTCGCCCGCGGCGACCTCGTTGCGTTGAACGACGAGACGCATCCGAACTGCTACCTGCATCGCTCCGACCCGGGCGACGTCGCGCGCGTCGAACACCTCACGTTCGTGTGCACGCCGGAGCGCGAGGACGCCGGTCCGAACAACCACTGGATGGCGCCCGATGAAGCGCATGCGCTCGCGGACGACCTGTTTGCCGGCTGCATGCGCGGCCGCACGATGTACGTCGTGCCCTACTGCATGGGGCCGATCGACTCGCCGCTCGCCCGCTGCGGCATCGAGATCACCGACAGCCCGTACGTCGTCGCGAACATGCGCGTGATGACGCGCATGGGTGCCGCCGCGCTCGCACGCATCGAGCGTGAGGGCCGCTTCGTGAAGGGCCTGCATTCGACGGGCGAGCTCGATCCGAATCGCCGCTACATCCTGCACTTCCCGCACGAGCTGTCGATCAAGAGCTTCGGCTCGGGCTACGGCGGCAATGCGCTGCTCGGCAAGAAGTGCCATGCGCTCCGCATCGCATCGTGGCAGGGGCGTGAGGAAGGCTGGCTCGCCGAGCACATGCTGATCGTCGGCATCGAGAATCCGCAGGGCGAGCGCCACTACGTGGCCGCGGCATTCCCGTCGGCCTGCGGCAAGACGAACCTCGCGATGCTGATCCCGCCGGCCGGCTACCGTGAGCGTGGCTGGAAGGTGTGGACGGTCGGCGACGACATCTGCTGGATGAAGCCCGGTGCCGACGGCCGGCTGTGGGCGATCAACCCCGAAGCCGGGTTCTTCGGCGTGGCGCCGGGCACGAGCGCGAAGACGAACGCGAACGCGCTCGCGATGCTCGACCGCGATGCGATCTTCACGAACGTCGCCGTCACCGACGACGGCCAGCCGTGGTGGGAAGGGCTCGACGACCGTGTGCCCGCGCACGACTGGCGCGGCGAGCGGTACGCGCCGGGCAGTGGTCCCGCGGCGCATCCGAATTCGCGCTTCACCGTTTCCGCGAAGCGCTGCCCGAGCTGGACGCCGGAGGCGGAAGACGCGCAGGGCGTGCCGATCTCGGCGATCGTGTTCGGTGGTCGCCGCGAATCGCTCGTGCCACTCGTGTTCGAGGCGCGCGACTGGTCGCACGGCGTGATGGTCGGCGCTGCCATGGCATCGGAAACGACGGCCGCGGCCACGGGCGCGGTCGGCGTCGTGCGCCGCGATTCCATGGCCATGAAGCCGTTCTGCGGCTACAACTTCGGCGCGTATTTCGCGCACTGGCTGTCGTTCGACAAACCGACCGCGAAGCTGCCGCGCATCTTCCACGTGAACTGGTTCCGCAAGGACGCGAACGGCCGCTTCCTGTGGCCGGGCTTCGGCGACAACATGCGCGTGCTCGAGTGGATCCTCGAGCGCTGCGCCGGGCGCGCCGGCGCGCGCGACACCGCGATCGGCGCCGTGCCACGCGCGATCGACCTCAACCTCGACGGGCTGAACCTCGGCACCGCCGCGCTCGACGAGCTGCTCGACGTCGATGCCGCCGGGTGGCAGGCCGAGTGCCGGCAGATCGAGGAATACCTCGACGGCTTCGGCGCGCACGTGCCGGCCGCGCTGCGTCGCGAATGCCAGAAGGTCGCGGCGGCGCTCGGCGCGCCCGCGCCGCAAGGCGCACGCGCGGCAGCGCCGGTCGCGGGTTAGGCCAACGGGTGCCACTCCCGCGGCAGTTGCGCCGCGGGGCCGACCGCCTGTTTCGCCCACGCCTCCGCCTGGTCGATCAACCCGCCCCAGCGCGCGAGCACGCGCCGCTTCTCCTCCTCGCGCGCCGCGGGGTCGAACGGCTGGTCGGTGGCCTTCGCGTGGCGAGAGAATTCGGCGCCGACGCGCGCGTCGAGACCGTCGAGCGCGGCGTCGAGCGCGAGCCAGCGCGCGCAGCGCGCCACCGTGCCGGCCGGATCGGCCAGCAGGACGTCCATGTCGAGCGACGCGAGGCGCTGGCCGCCGTCGCGCGCGAGCGCCTCGCCGAACAGCTCCATCTGCGCGTACCAGGTGAGCACGCACGCCTCGACGAAATTGAACGGGTGCGCGGGATCCACGCCGAGCGTGCGCGCGAGCGACGAGCCCGGCAGCAGGTGGTTCGCCATCCAGCGGATGCGCGTCTCGGCCTGCGGCAACTTCTTGCAGCACGAGACGAGGAACTCGCGCAGGCTCGAATACAGCAGCACGGCGCGTGCGCCGGGCGCGACGGCGAGGATGCGCGGCAGCAGGCGATTGACGAGGTTGGTCGGCTTGATGAGCACGCGGCCATCGCCGGCCCACGGCCGGCCGAGCAGCGCGAGCGTCCGATGCAGGCGATCGTCGAGGCGATCGCGCGCGAACGTCGCCTCGAGCGAGGCGGCGCTCAGCGACATCAGCGCGAGCGGCTCCTTCAGCGCGACGACGCCAGGGGGCGCATCGAGCGCGCGCGCGAGCAGCGTGGAGCAGCAGAACGCCGTGTGGAAAATGAACGCAGGTGCGGGCGAGTCGGGCGCGTCCACGGTCGATGCGGGCACGCGCAGTGCGCCGTCCCAGTCGATCTCGAGCCGGCGGTCGAGGAACGGCGCGCGTGCGAGCAGCGCCGGCGCGACGTCCGCGACGAGCAGTGCGTCGTTCGCGATGTCGTAGTCCGCGACGTAGTGGCGGGGATCGCGCGGGTCGAAGGCGACGGGCATGGGGACGGTTTCGGCGCTGCTCGGGCCGGGTATGGTAGCGGGCGCCGCGCCCTCCGCCCCGGGACCGCCGTGAAGGCCTTCTACTGCGACCATTTCGTGCTGCCGCTGCCCGAGGGCCACCGCTTCCCGATGGCGAAGTACGCGCGCCTGCGCGCGCGCGTCGCGGACGAAGGGCCGGCGCTCGGTATCGAGCTGGTCGAGCCCGCTGCGGCCACGCGCGACGATCTCGAGCGCGCGCACGACGCGGCGTACGTGGATCGCGTCATCGCCGGTGAGCTCACCGCGAACGAGCAGCGTCGAATCGGGTTTCCGTGGTCTGCCGCGATGGTGGAGCGCAGCCGGCGCTCGGCCGGCGGCACGATCGGCGCGCTGCGCGCCGCGCTCGCGGGCGACGGCGTCGCCGTGAACCTCGCGGGCGGCACGCACCACGCGTTCGCCGACCACGGTGGCGGCTATTGCGTGTTCAACGACACCGTCGTCGCGGCGCGCCACGTGCAGGCGGCCGGGCTCGCGCGGCGCCTGGTGGTGATCGACCTCGACGTGCACCAGGGCGACGGCACGGCCGCAATCTGCGCGGACGATCCGTCGATCTTCACGCTCTCTCTGCACGGCGAGCGCAACTACCCGGCGACCAAGCAGCGCAGCGACCTCGACGTGCCGCTGCCCGACGGCTGCGGCGACGAGCAGTACCTCGCCGCGCTCGCGGCCGCGCTCGCCACGGCGCTGACCGCCGCGCGCGCGGACGCGGCCGTCTACCTCGCGGGCGCCGACCCCTACGCGGGCGACCGCCTGGGCCACCTCGCGCTCTCGCGCGAGGGGCTCGCGGCGCGCGACCGGCTGGTTTTCGCGACCCTGCGCCGCCATCATCTACCGGTGGCCGTCACGATGGCCGGTGGCTATGCCGAGGACGTCGACGACATCGTCGCGATCCACTTCGCGACGGTGGCCGAAGCGGCCGCCAGCGCCGCGTGCGGGGCGCCGCCGGTTTAAACCCCGGCGTGCCCCGGCGCATCGATGTTGTCAGGATGAACGCCCTCGCACTCGCCATGTCGCGTCCTGAAGCGCCTGTCGCGGAACGCGCCAACGACCCCGATTCGGACACGGTGCGCCGTGCCGCGAGCGGCGACGTGCGTGCCTTCGAGGACCTGTACCGCCGCCACGCGCGGCGCGTGCACGGCGCGATCTGGCGGCTGGTGGGCGGCGTCGATGCGCGCGCCGAGGAGCTCACCCAGGAAGCATTCGTGCGCGCCTGGCAGAAGCTGGAGGGCTTTCGCTTCGAGAGCCTCTTCTCGACCTGGCTGCATCGGCTCGCGGTGAACACGGCGCTGATGGATCTGCGCTCGCGCAAGCCCGCCGAGGACCGCGAGGATCCGCTCGGCGAGGACGACGTGCTGCCGCAGCGCGAGCACCGCGCGCGCCAGGACCTGCGCATCGACCTCGAGGCCGCCGTGGCGAAGTTGCCGCCGCGTGCGCGCGCCGTGCTCGTGCTGCACGACGTCGAAGGCTGGAAGCACGAGGAGATCGGCCGCGAGCTCGGCATGGCCGTCGGCTCGAGCAAGGCACAGTTGCATCGCGCGCGCGGCCTGCTGCGCCGCGCGCTGGGAGACGAACATGAGTGACTTCGAGCTGCGCCGCGCCCTGAAGGACCTGCCCCGCGAACGCGATCCGCGCGCCGACCTGTGGCCGGGCATCGCCGCGCGCCTCGGTGCGCAGCAAGCGCCTGCGGCGGCGCCGGTCCGTCGCCAGTCGCCGCGCTGGCTCGCGATCGCCGCCACGGTCGCGGTCGCGCTGGGCGCCACCTGGCTCGGCCTGCGCACGCAGCCGGCCGGCGACGCGCCGCGCGCGGCCCGCGACGGTTCGGGCTGGTCGCTGGCGCAGGCCGACGCAATGGCCGAGAGCTATCGCGGCGCGATGGCCGCGTCGCTCGGTGGCGAGCACCGCGCCGAAATGGCGCGCTTCCTCGCGACGCCCGACGTGGTCGCGGCCGAGCGCGAGCTCGACGCGGCGCAGCGCCAGCTGCAGCAGGCGCTCCGTGCCGATCCGAATTCCGTCTACCTGCTCGACCTGCTGCGGCAGACCCACGAGCAACGCGCCCGCCTGTATCGTCCGGCGCTGGCGATCGGTTGAACTTCCAGACGTTGAAACTCCAGGACAGGGAAAACGACATGAACCGCCACCTCCATCGCTCCGTGCTCACCGCTGCGCTGCTCGCTGCGCTGGCCGTCGCTGCCGACGCGCATGCCGGCTCGCCGATCAACGCATCGCACGCCGCCACGGCCGACGCACAGGTCGAGGTCAGCAACGTGCGCGGCCGCATCCAGGTCACGGGCTGGGACCAGCAGAAGGTCGAGGTGACCGGCACGCTCGGCGAAGGCTCCGAGTTCTCGATGGAGGGCAGCGACTCGCACCTCGTCATCGAGATCAAGAGCAAGGGCGACAACGACTGGTCGTGGTTCGGCTCGCGCGGCCCGCGCGAAGACACGACGATCGAAGTGAAGGTGCCGCGGCGCGCCTCGCTCGAAGTGGACGGCGTGAGCGCCGACGTGCAGGTGGACGGCATCGCCGGCGCGAAGGAGCTCGACGTGGAGAGCGTGAGCGGCGACGTGGAAGTGCAGGGCGACGCCGAACGCGTGGAAGTGAGCAGCGTGAGCGGCGACGCGCGCGTCACCAGCAACACGAAGCGCGCGCGCCTCGAGACCGTCAGTGGCGACCTCACCGCGCGCGGCGTGTCCGGCAGCCTGTCCGCGGAATCGGTGTCGGGCCGCATGACGCTGGAAGCCGCGTCGCTCGACGACGCGGACCTGAGCACGGTGTCCGGCGACGTCGAGCTCGAAGTCGGCGCGATCACCGGCGGCCGCGTGCGCGTCGAGAGCATGAGCGGCGAAGTGTCGCTCACCGTGCCCGCCAGCCTGTCGGCGCGCATCGAGGCCGAGACGTTCTCGGGCAAGATCCGCAGCGACTTCGGCAACGTGGAGGACGGCGACGGCCCCGGCTCGCACCTGAAGGCCACGGCCGGCAAGGGCGACGCGGAAGTCAGCCTCGAATCGTTCAGCGGCGACCTGACCATCCGCCGGAAGTGATCTCGCCGCGCAGCGGCGAGGTCGTCATCGCGCGATCAGCAGGCGCCTTATTGGCGCCTGCTGCGCGATGACGGGTGAGACAGGGATGTCGAACGGGGAGGCCGCATGGATGCCGGCCAGCGCTCGCATCGCACGCCCGGAACCTGAAGCACTTCCAGCACACTTCGGCCAACGACGGCGATCTAGCTGGAAGCTGTTGGCGTCGTTCCGGCCGCCGCCTTCGCGACCGCCGGCGACGCCCCCGTCGCCGTATCCCGCCGCGCGAACCAGCGGTGGTAGCGCATGTAGTCGCGCGGCAATCCCACCTGGCAGAACGCGCGTCCCGCGCGACGTCCCACCTGCAGGCACGGCAGGTCGTAGCGCGCGTTCGGGTTCGTCACGTAGAACGTGGGGAACTTCTCCGCGAACGGTTTCAGAATCTCGGGCCCGCAACGCACGCCCTTGTACTCGTCGTAGCCGAAGCGCGGATGGCCGATGTCGAAGTCGTCGATCATGATCACGCCGCGCTCGATCAGCTCGAGCTCGCGCGCCAGCGGCCAGTCCTCGTACCAGTGCGCGTCCAGGTAGTAGATCGGGCGCTCGAACTGTCCCTGCACGCGCCGCACCAACTCGGTCGAATCGCACAGGTCCACGGCGACGTTGGGCAGCACGCCCACGCGTTCGCGCACGAATTCGACGTAGCGCGGCACCACGTCGCAGGTCAGCACCGTCAGGTGCGGGTAGGTGCGGGCGAGGTACTCGGTGGTGTCGCCATGGTTGCAGCCGGTCTCGACGATCGCGTCGCAGCCGTAGCGCTCGATCAGCCAGTCGAACGCCAGCGCCGTGTGCGCGTCGAAACCGAACGGTCCGCCGCCGTCGGACAGCTCCGCAGCCGCCAGGCGCTCGATGCGGTAGAGGTTCTCGTAGACGCTTGCGACGCTCATGGTGGGGTCCGGGAAAAGCAAGGCGCGATGGTATGCGATCGACGCACGATCAGTCGAAGCCGGGGCCCCAGGCCCGCTCATGCGCGTCTCGAAGGAAGTGGGAGCGGCCCATGGCCGCGATTCCGGAAGCGGTGCGGCCGGCGACGTGCGGCTCGGTCTCGCCTGACGCTTGCACGATCGGGGGTGGCCGGCGTGCGTCGCACTGCGCGAATCGTTGTCGCCATCGCGGCCATGGGCCGCTCCCACTTCCTTCGAGAGAGCAACTCTCGACTCCTCATTCTGCAGCAATCCGGGGGAGCGACCACCGAAAAAGAAACGGGCCCTTGCGGGCCCGTTTCGTGAAGCGTGACGCAACTTCGTTGCAGCTTAGAACTTCTGGGAGTACTGCACGTACCAGAAGCGGCCCGGAACTTCGTAGTTCGGGTCGAAGCTGTTGGCGAAGTTCGAGTACGACAGCGGCGGATCCTCGTCGAAGAGGTTGCGCACGCCGCCGGTGATGCGGGCGTTCCACGGCGAATCCCACGAGACCTGCGTGTCGAAATACCACACGTCGTCGTAGTGGTTCGTCGGCGCGCCGCCGAACTGCGGATCCTCGACGTCCGGCGAGGAGCAGAGCTCCGGACGGCCGAAGATGACCGGGACCGAGCAATCCTCGTCCGCGCCCGAGATGTAGCGCGCGGTGAGGTTGGCCGACCAGTCGCCCAGCTGCCAGTTCGTCGTGATGTTCGACTTGATGCGGCTGAACAGGTTGCCGCGGTCGAACGACGTGCCCGAGACGTTGGAGCCTTCCGGCTGGCCGACGTCGCCGTAGTACGACAGGTAGGCCGTATCCCAGTTGATGCGGAACTTGCCGAATTCCGTGTCGAACTTGTAGTCGACCGTGAAGTCGTAGCCTTCCGTCTCGACGCCGCCCGGCAGGTTCTGCGTGCCGGAGAAGAGGTCGAGCACGTCGCCGGAAGCCTGGCGCGTGATCAGGCCGCAGGAGTTCAGGTTGCCCTCGATGTAGCAGTCGTCGAGGATGAACTGCGCGGAACGGATGCCGACCGCATTCTCGACCTGGATGTTGTACCAGTCGAGGTAGAAGTCGAGGCCTTCGGCCCACGACGGCGAGTACACCAGGCCCAGCGTCTTGCTGCGCGCGGTTTCCGCACCGAGCTCCTGGTTGCCACCGACGGTCACGCGGATCTGGTTGTTCACCTGCTCGTAGCCGACCGGGGTCGGGCCGACGCCGCCGAAGCCGCTGCGGCAACGCGAGAGCACTTCACCCGTGGGCGACTGCGAGGCCGAGCACGGATCGAACACGGTCGGGAAGTTGTCCGAGTTGCCCGTGA
>CALKUS010000193.1 GCA_937996755.1 uncultured Pseudomonadota bacterium
TCGGCGGGCCAGCAGGTGCCTTCGTCGTCGTAGACGTTCCAGCCGCCGCCGTCGCTGCCGCCACGGTTGCCACCGTTGCCGCTCCGGCCGCCGCCGTTGTCGCCGCGCGACTGGCCACCGCCGTCGCCACGCGATTCGCTGCGCTCGGCGCGCGGCGCATCCTGCGCGGGCTCGCTCTCGCGCGTGCCGGTGTCGCGGTCGCGGCTCCAGCCCTGCGCGTGCGCAACGGACGCCAGTGCGAGGAGCGCTGTGCCCACTGCGAGGTATTTCTTCATCGTCTTGTTCCCCTGCTTGTCCAGCGGATGCATCGGCACGGACCGGTCGATGCCTCGGTTGCGTTGCAGGTTGGAGCTTGCGGGCTGAATCGCTTTTGAATTCCGCCCGACGCGCGCGATCCGCTCAGCCGGCGTTGTGTTTCGCGACGAGCTGGACCGCGGGGAACTTCCGGCCGTGGACCGCGCCGGTCCGCGTCAATACCATCGGCGCTCCCCTCGACACTGTGCAAGGAAACTCCCCGTGAAGCGAGTCCTCGTGACAGCCATCGCGCTCGCGCTGAGCGCCGCGGCATTCGGCGACGGCAAGAGCCCGATCGATCCGAAACGCCTTTCCGACGAAGTGAAGGTGCTCTCTTCCGACGAGTTCCAGGGCCGCGGCCCCGCGACGCCGGGCGAAGAGAAGACCGTCGCGTGGATCATCGAGCAGTTCCAGGCCGTGGGCCTCGAGCCGGCCGGCGACCTCGTCGGCGGCAAGCGCGGCTGGACGCAGGCGGTGCCGTTGTTGCGCGCCGAGATCGAAGGCAAGCCGTCGCTGACCCTGGACGTCGCGGGCAAGCCGCAGTCGCTCACGCAGGGCGAGGAAATCGCCGTGCGCGCGTCGCTCGACGGCGCGAAGGCGGTCGACATCGCGAACGCGCCGCTGGTCTTCGCGGGTTACGGGGTGAAGGCGCCGGAGCGCGGCTGGGACGACTTCAAGGGCCTGGACGCGAAAGGCAAGATCCTCGTCGTGCTGATCAACGACCCGGACTTCGAAACGGGCGAAGGCGCGTTCGGCGGCAAGGCCATGACCTACTACGGTCGCTGGACCTACAAGTTCGAGGAAGCCGCGCGCCTGGGCGCTGCCGGCCTGCTGATCGTGCACGAGACCGATCCGGCGTCGTACGGCTGGAACACGGTGAAGAACTCGAACACGAACACGATGTTCGACGTGGTGCGCGACAAGCCTTCGTCGGTGCACCCGAAGATGGAAGGCTGGATCCAGCGCGACCTCGCGGTGGATCTGTTCCAGCGCGCGGGCCTCGACTTCGAGGCGCTGAAGAAGCAGGCGCAGACGAAGGCTTTCGAGCCGGTCGAGCTGAAGGGCGTGACGCTCAGCGCGAAATACGCGGTGAAGTCGGAGCAGATCGTCTCGAAGAACGTCGCGGGTCGCATCGCCGGCAGCAAGCGTCCCGACGAGACCGTCGCGTACAGCGGCCACTGGGACCACCTCGGCGTGGGCTTGCCCGACGCCGAGGGCGACACGATCTACAACGGCGCCGTCGACAACGCGACGGGTATCGCCTCGCTGATCGAGATCGCGCGCGCGTTCAAGGCCGGCCCTGCGCCCGAGCGCTCGGTGCTGTTCCTGGCCGTGACGGCCGAGGAGAAGGGCCTGCTCGGCTCCGAGTACTACGCGTCGAAGCCGCTCTACCCGCTCGGCAAGACGGTGGCCGTGATCAACATGGACGCACTCGACCCGACCGGCCCCGCGAAGAACTTCACGACCTCCGGCAGCGCGAAGCAGGAGCTGCTCGATGAGCTGATCGCGAAGGGGCAGCAGTGGAACCTCGTCTATGCGGACGACCCGCATCCGGAGGCCGGCCACTTCTTCCGCTCCGACCACTTCCCGTTCGCGAAGCGCGGCGTGCCGTCGGTGTCGTTCGGCTCCGGCAACGACCTCGTCGCTGGTGGCATCGAGGCGGGCGAAGCGGCGTCGAAGGAATACACCGAAAAGCGCTACCACCAGCCGGCCGACGAGTGGGAAGCGAGCTGGGAATTCACCGGCATGGCGCGCGACCTGGAAATCCTGCACCAGCTCGGCAACGACCTCGCGAACTCCACGCGCTGGCCGAACTGGGACAAGAGCTCGGAGTTCCGTGCCGCGCGCGACGCGACGGCGAAGGATCGCGGCGGTTGACTGAGGCGTTAGGGCGGGCAGCTCAGCTGCCCGCCGCGCGATATCGGGACAAGGCGGGCAGCAAAGCTGCCCGCCCAACCCGGAAGCGTTCGGATCAGAAGCGACCCAGCACCTCGATTTCCGCGCGATGGCCGCGACCGCGGCCGTGGTGCCGGCCGCGCCCGTAACGGTCGTCGTCGCGACGCGCGTCGTTCCAGCCGCGCTCGCTGTCGCCGATGATGCCGATGGCGGTCACGCAGCGACGGCGGCCGGTCAGGTCGAGCCAGCGCGTTTCCTGCCCGCGGTCGAGGTAGCGGCGGACCGGGAGCGATTCGCGCTCGCCGTTACCGTACGTCACGAACACGCGCTCCAGCTCGGCCGACCCGCGCGAAGCGCGCAGCTTGATGGACGCAACGCGCGGGCGGCACTGCACGTCGAGCATCTGCAGGTCGCCTTCGCGGTGGCCCAGTTGCGTCACGCCCAGCGTGCGCACCCGGTTGTCGGCCATCGCCGGCGCGGCCGCGCACGCGGCCAGCACGAGTACCGTCAGCAGCTTCTTCATCATGGTTCGTCACTCCTCCGTTTCCGCGCTCCTCCGTTTCCGCGCATTGCGGCGTGCCGGGAGCTTCGTTGTTCGAGCATGAAGATCGGCGTAACGAAGCCGGGTTGTTGCCTTCGTTGACGCACGCAACGAGGATGCGCACATGCCGACCATGATTTTCAGCCTGCGCCAGGTGCCCGACGACGAAGCGGACGAAGTGCGCGCGCTGCTGCGCGAACACGAGGTCGACTTCTACGAAACGCCCGGCAGCAAGTGGGGCCTCGGCGCGGGCGCGCTGTGGACGCGCGACCCGGATGCCGTTCCGCGCGCGAAGGCGCTGATCGCCGGCTACCAGGAGCGGCGCGGCGAACAGGCGCGTGCCGAGCACGCTGCGCAGGTCCGCGACGGCACCGCACCGACGTTCCTCGACGTCGTGCGCAACGAACCGCTGCGGGTCCTGCTCGTGCTGCTCGGGGTGGCGTTCTTCGCCGGGCTCTGCGCCCTGCCCTGGTACGCTTTGTCGCGCTAGATCCGGCGCGCCATCGCCCAGTCGCGCTTCGGGTCATCGCCGACGACGAAGATCGTCTCGGCGGCGATGTCGAAGCGGTGGCGGCGATAGAACCCCACCGCGCGCGGTGCTTCCTGCCACGCGCTGAGCCAGAGCACGTCGCCATGCGGCGCGGCATCGGCGACCACGCGCGCCATCAACGCGTCCGCCAGGCCGCGGCCGTGCCAGCGCTCGGCGACGTAGAAGCGACGCAGCTCGACGGGGCGGTTCCCCGGCACGCCATCGGGCGCGGCGCCACCGAGGTGCAGCTGCGCGGCCGCGGCCATGCCCTGCTCGTCGTGGGCGACGAGGGTCGGGAACGCGGGCGAGGCGAGCTCGCGCGCCTGTATCGCTTCGCCGTACACGCCGTCCACGTGGCCGGCGACGTTCGCGGGCGTACTGCAGTGTCCGTACGCGAGCAGGAACACGTCGCGCAGGAATCGCGCGAGCGTCGCGGCGTCGTCGACGTGCGCGGCACGGATGTCGGGAAGCGCATTCATCCGGCCAGCTTAGCGGACACGACGGTCGCGCTCACGCATGTTCACCGCCCGCGGCGTGCGGGCACAGCGTCGATTCAGCGCGCGACGCACAGTCTGTGCTCCGCCGAATCCCACCGGAGCCACGACATGACCCGTACGCTTCTCGCCGCAGCGCTGTTCGCGGCGCTCGCCTCCACCGCATCGGCCCAGGCCTGGGACGATCGCGACGACTATCCCGACGTCCGCGCCGAACAGGATCGCGCGGGCGATATCCTGACTTCGCTGCGCCTGCAGCTCGACCGACTGCGCGACGACCGCCGCGTCGCGAGCGAGGCGCCCGACGGGCTGGCGCGCGCCGAAGACTACATCTCGGGCCTCGAGGACATGGACGACGATCCGTCGCCGCGCGAAGTGCAGCGCGCGCAGTGGCTGCTCGGCGAGGTCGCGCGCGAAGCCGGCCTTTACGACGAAGGCGAGCGCGACGTCATCGTGATGGAGCGCGACGACCCGCGCGCGAGCCGCGAAGCGGAGCGTGCGCGATACGAAGCGGACCGCGCCCGTCGCGTCGCCGACCGGCAACGCGAGGCGGCGGTGGCGGCGCGACTCGAAGCCGACCGCGAGCGCCATCGGCGTGCGACGCTCGAGCGCGATCTCGCCGGGCTGCAGGCGCGCGAGACCGAGCGCGGCCTCGTGGTGACGCTCGGCGACGTACTGTTCGAAACCGGCAAGGCCGACATCAAGCCCGGCGCGCGCCGCACGCTCGACCAGATGATCCGCGCGCTGCGCGCCGATCGCAGCGCGACGCTCGCGATCGAAGGCCACACGGATTCCGTCGGCAAGCGCAACTACAACCTGACGCTCTCGCAACGCCGCGCGAACGCCGTTCGCGCCTACCTGGTCGGCCGCGGCATCGCGGCGAATCGCATCCTGACGCGCGGGCTGGGACCGGACTATCCGGTCGCGTCCAATCGCACGGAAGCGGGACGCCAGCAGAATCGCCGCGTGGAGATGATCGTCCAGAACGACGATTGATTCCTCTGCAGTCGCCACCGGGCGACTGCCGCGCGGAATCGGCGGCGGGCATGGATGCCCGATGGTGCGGCCCAACGAAGCGAGCGGGCGCCATGGATGGCGCCGGCGATCGCTACTCCGCCATCAACCCGGCAACGGCGCGATCCTGTGGCTCATCCGACGCCGCGAGCCCCGCCTTCGCCCCCGCGCGGTCCTCGGCCGCGCGGTTCTGGCTCAGCTTCAACTTGCCCTCCAGCCGCGTGATCGCGAGGCGGATGCCGACGATGCCGCGCAACTGCTGCCGGATGAAGTCGGCCGGCGCGTCGGAAACGGCCCACGGCGTGGCGCGACCCGCTTCGTGCTTGTCCGTGAGGCCCACGATGAGCGCGAGCAGCTCGTCGGGGTCGTCGAACGAGGTCGCAACGCCATGCGCGTGCACGACCGCGAAGTTCCAGGTCGGCACGTCCTTGCCGGTGCGGTGCTTGTTCGGATACCAGTCGGGCGAGACGTAGGCATTGGGCCCGCCGAACACGGCGAGCGTCGGCGCGCCGCCGTCCAGGAGCCGCCAGTGCCCGTTGCCGCGCGCGACGTGCGCGAGCAGCGTCCCGCCGTCGGCGTCGAGCATCATCGGCACGTGCGACGCGAACAGCCCGTCGGGCCCGTTCGTGACGAGCGTGGCGAGCGGATGCGCCGCGACGAACGCGTGCAGCACGTCGATGCGGGTTTCGTTGAAAGCGGATGGAATGTACATGCCGCCATCGTGCGGCCCGGCGGCGCGCGAAGCGATACCCACTTCCGCGCGCGCCACCGGTACCACGTTCAGGCGGCGCGCGCCGCCGGCGTGGCCGCGTCGATCGCGACTACCACCTTGCCGACGTGCGCGCCCCGCGCGAGGTGCTCGTACGCTTCGCGCACGCGGTCGAACGGGAACACGTGGTCGACGACGGGCCGGATGCCGTGCGCATCCACGAATGCCGCCAGTCGTTCGCCCATGGCGCGGTTGCCGACCAGCACGCCGACCAGCCGCTTCGCGCCGCCCATGAGCGCCGCGCCGTCGACTTCGGAGGCGAACCCGCCACCGAGGCCGCCGACGACGGCAACGGTGCCGCCCACCCTGGTCGCGGCGATCGAGCGTTGCATCGTGCCGGCGCCGCCGACGTCGAGCACGAGGTCGGCACCGACTCCGGCGGTGAGCTCGCGCACGCGCGCGTCCCACGCCGGCTCGGCGACGTAGTCGATCGTCGCGTCGGCGCCGAGCGTTTCCGCCTGCGCTCGCTTGGCGGCGCTCGACGAAGCGACGATCGCCCGCAGGCCCGCGGCTTTCGCGAGCTGCAACGCCCAGGTGGAAACGCCGCCCGTGCCGAGCAGCACCACGGTCTGTGCCGCGCGCGCGCCGCCGGCTTCGAACAACGCATTCCAGGCGGCAACGCCGGCGCAGGCGAGCGTCGCCGCCTCGATGTCGCCGAGCGACTGCGGCGCGGCGAACCACGCATGCTCCGGCAGCACCACCTCGCGCGCGAGCACGCCATCGCGCCCGCCGCCCAGTCCGCGTGCGGTCGTCGCGGCCGTGGGCGCGCCGTCGATCCAGTCGGGGAAGAACGACGCGATCACGCGATCGCCGGCGCGCCAGCGCGTCACGGCGCTGCCCGTTTCGACCACGCGACCCACGCCGTCCGACGCCGGGACGATCGGGTCGCTCGTGGCGCCCATCGAGCCCGCTGCGACCAGCAGGTCGCGGTGGTTCAGCGCAACCGCGCTCATGGCGACGCGCACCTCGTCGGGCGCGAGCGCGCGTCGTGCGTCCGTCACCTGCTGCAGCCCGGCGAGCGTCGCGCCGCGGCGGATGCGATAGGCATTCATGGTTCTCTCCGCAATCGCGGCCCGATGCCGCGGTGCGCACTGTACGGCGCCAGCTGAGCACCATTACCATCATGAATATCGACACTTCGATTCCCGGTGGGCACCAATGTCGCCCGAGACGCGCCTCGAAGGCCTGGAGCTGTTCGTCGCGGCCGCGGAAGCGGGCAGCTTCGCGCTCGCCGCGAAGAAACTCGGCGTCACGCGCTCGGCCGTCGCGAAGGGCGTCGCGCGGCTCGAGGAGCGCATCGGCGCGCGGCTGTTCCAGCGCAGCACGCGGCGCCAGTCGCTGAGCGACGCCGGGCTCGTGCTGCACGAGCGCGCCCGCCGCGCGCTCGACGAGGTGCGCACCGCGCTGGACGAAATCGCCGCGGGCCGTTCCGATCCCGTCGGCCGCTTGCGCGTGGCGGCGCCCTCGCTGCTCGGGCGCGAGCTCGTCGCGCCGGCGCTCGCGGCGCTCGCGCAGCGCCATCCCGGCCTGGCCATCGAGGTCGCGCTCGACGATCGCGTCGTCGACCTCGTCGGCGACGGGTTCGATCTCGCCGTGCGCATCGGCGCGCTGCGCGACAGCGCGACGCTGGTCGCGCGCACCGTCGGCGAGCAGCGCTTCGTGATCTGCGCATCGCCCGCGTTCGTGCGCGCGCACGGACGTCCGCGCACTGTCGCGGATTTCGCGGGATTGCCGGCTGCCGTGTACGCGCGCGGCGGCCAGCGCGCACCGTGGCTGGCGCGCGCGAAGGACGGCGCGACGACCGAGCTGCAGGTCGCCGCGCGTTTCGCCTGCGACGACGTGCACGCGCTCGAGCGCATCGCGCGTGGCGGGCGCATGGTCGCGAAGCTGCCCGCGTGGCTCGCGACACCCGCGCTCACGGAGGGCAGCCTGGTCGAGCTCATGGCCGACGCGCACGAAGATCGCGCGCCCGTCAGCCTCGTGTGGGCGCGCACGCGCCACGAGCCGGCACGCCTGCGCGTCGCGATCGACGCGATCTGCACGAAGCTTTCACGCGCGCTCGATCCGCCGCGAGCCCCGCCAGCGCGCGCCGCGCAGGCGAAGCTGTCGCGCCGTTGAACGCGTCCGGCCGCGACCGGCCGGGTTCAGGTTCCGTTGCCCGCCACGGCGCAGCATGCGTCCCGTACGGCCGACCCTGGCCGCGGGAGCAACGAAATGAATTTCCTCAAGCGCTGCGCTGTCGCCCTCGCCCTCGTGGCCGTGTCCGGCGCCGCCTTCGCCGGCGGCCATGGTCACGGTCACGGTCATGGTTACGGCCACGGCCATCGCGGTCACGGTTACCACGGCGGCGCCTACCTCACCTACGCGCCGGCGCCGGTGTACTACGGTGGCTACTATCCGCCGGCCCCGCGTCCGTACTACGGCGGCACCTACTACAACGGCGGGTACTACGGCCACAACTCGGCCGCGCCGGTGGTCGGGGCGTTGATCGGTGGCGCGATCGGCAACCAGTTCGGCCATGGCGACGGCCGTGCGGCGGCGACGATCGTCGGCGCCGTGCTCGGCGCCGCAGTGGCGAGCAACCACGACGACCGTTACCACGACGATCGCTACTACGACGGACGTCGGGACGACGATCGCTACTACTACGACGACGATTACGGCTACTGAGCATCGCGCGCGGGATTCGTCACCCGCCGCGCTCCCGGAGGGCTCCGCAAGGGGCCCTCTTTTTTTCACTCGAAGCCGCTGGCGAACAGCGGCGGCTCGCCACTGCCTGCCCCGGCGCTTTCGAACGCGCCCAGGTCGGGCGCGACTCCGTTGAACCCATCATCGACGTTCGGAATGAACACGCCGGCGTCGACCGCTGCGCCACCCGGCGCGAGCGCGAGCGCCGGCGCCGCGTACGTGGTCAGCGGCGCGGCGGGGAACGCGACTCCGTTCGCGAACACGTCGTAACCGACCTGGCGCGCGTGGGTTTCGCTGGTGAGCGTCGTGAGCTGCGCGAAGCTCGCGTACGACACCGCGCCGATGCGGCCCGCGAACGTCGCCAGCGTGGTGCCGTAGCCGTCGTGGTCGAGCGACGAATCTGCCGTCTCGAGCGTCTGCAGGTCGGTGATGCGGCCGGTGCCGCTGTCGAAGCCGTTGAACGTGCCGGGCGGCCCGCCGAGCAGCAGGTTGTTGCGGAAGTACGCGCGCGAGATCGGCCGGCCCGGGTAGGCGTTCAGCGGGTCGCCGTGCTTCACGATCGTGTTGTGCAGCACGACGTCGCCGACGCTGCCGCGGTAGAGCTTGAACGGGATGTGCACGACGTTGTACGCGGCATTGCGGATGAAGTACGTCGGGCCGCCGAGCCCGGGCTGCGACGACATTGCGATGAACACGTTCGTGAAACGGTTGCGCATGATGCGGCAGTCGTGGAAGCAGAAGTCGGCCTCGATGCCGTCGTCGGCGGCCTCGCTCACCACGTTGTCGATGAAGTCGATGCTGAGCTGCTCGTCGGCGACGCCCGCGCCCTCCATCAGCGACAGCGCGTCGCGGAAACCGCTCACCCGGTTGCGCGCGACGACGTGCCCTGGCCCGTTCACCACGATGCCCTCGCCCAGGTTGTTGCCGCTCGCGCCGAGCGAGCTTTCCGCCCACACGGTGAGGCCGCTGATCGTGTTGTCCGCGATGTAGGCGTCTTCCGCGCGCGTGTACGACACCACGGCGTCGCCCTGGAAAGCGTTGCTCGCCGTGATCGTGTAGCCCACGAGCGCGAAGCGCCGCGAGCCGTTGAAGCGCACCCGCCCGTTCACCGCGAGCGACTCGATGCGCACGTCGCTGCGCCCGAACAGGCCGATCTCGCCGCTCACGAGCGCGCCGGGCGTGCCGCGCAGGGTGATCGGGGCCGTGGGCGTGCCGTCGCGCGCCACCTGGAAGCCGGCATAGGCCCCGGGACCGAGCACGATGATGTCGCCCGGGTTCGCGGTCGCGAGCACGCCCGCGATCGTGGCCGGCAGCACCGGCCTGGTGGTGCCGGGCGATGCGGCTGTCGGCACGGCGCGCGTAGCGACCTGGATCGTGCGCACGATCGAGCCACCGTCGGGGTCGAACAGGCTCAGCTCGATCTCGTAGGTCGTCGCTGCGAGCAGGTCGAACACGCTGCCCGCGTGGCGGTTCGGCCACGAGAAACCGGCCTCGGCGTTCGTGCCCGCGGGCACGCGACGCAGCGGCATCGCGTCCCGCCACGTCGCGCTGCCGGCCACGCGATAGCGCACGGCAACGACCCCGTCCGCGTCGGCATCGCCCGCCAGCGGCCAGTCGATCGCGATATTGGCGATCGTGGGGTGCGGCGCGCTCGGCGTGCCGGGAACGGACGCGTCCTGAGCCAGCGCCGCCCCTGCCGACAGCAAGGTCGCCATCGCGACTACCGTCCTCATGCCGGCACCATGCCGCCCTGCCCCGCGCGCGTCGGTGACGTGCGTGGCAGTTCGCAAGCGCGGCAACGCGCGCGCGCGCAGAATGGGCGGCAGCCATCCGGGAATCGCGCCATGCCGCACCGAGCCCGAGCCGTGCCGATTGCGTTGGCGCTCATGATCGCGATGCTCGCGTTCGCGGGCAACGCCGCGGCCAAGGGCGAGCCGCCGACGCGCCGCCCGATGCGCGTGCTGTTCGTCGGCAACAGCTACACCTACGTCAATGACCTTCCCTACGTCGTCGCCGTGGTGGCGGCGGCGCGCGGCATCGAGATCGATTACGGCATGCTGGCCGAGCCCAACTACGCGCTGCCGGATCACATCGTCACGGGCGCGTACGACCGGAAGCTCGCCGAGGGCTGGGACTACGTCGTGCTGCAGCAGGGGCCGTCGAGCCTGCCGGAGAACCGTGAGCTGCTGCGCGTCTGGGCCGTGCGCGCGGCGGAGTCGGCGCGCGCGCGTGGCACGCGCGTGGTCATGTTCTCGGCATGGCCCGCGCGCGGCAACGCGTTCACCTGGATGGACGCGGAGCTCAGCTACCAGCTCGCCGCGCGCGCCACGGGTGGTTGCATCGCACCGATCGCCACGGCGTGGCGTTATGCGCGCGCAGGGCTGCCGGGTGTCGACGTGTACTCCGGCGACGACCTGCACGCGAGCGAGGCCGGAACGCTGCTCGCGGCACAGGTGATCGTGCGTTCGTTCGTGGTCGGGCGCTACATGCCCACCATGCCGCTCGCGCCCGACGAGATCGAGGATCCGCTGTGGCGCGACGCGCTCTCGCACGCCACCGAGCTGGATGCGTTCGCACGGCGCGCGGTGGCCGACATCGCGCCGCGTTGCTCGCTGGCGAAGTCGCTGCCGGGCGTAATGCGCGATACCGGCTCCCGCTGAGGCCGCCGGCGTCGCCTCGAGACACGCCGTGACGCCGCGCCGCGTGCCTGCGGCGCGTGGCACAACGCGTGCAGGTACTCACCCGATCGGGGGCGTGTCGCCCCAGGAAGGAGAGGACCATGTTGAATTTCCGCATCACCGCGCTGAGTGCCGCCGTGCTGCTCGCATTGTCCGCCACTGCCGCCGCGCAGTCGCCGGTGGGCTCCACCCAAACGCAGGAAGAACAAGCGGTCGCACAGGCGACGGACGCGAGCATGAAGCGCGCCCCGGTGCCGGCGACCGATGCCACCGATGGCTCGACCGAGGCCACGGGCAGCACGCCGGAAGCAACGACCGCGAGCAGCACCGGCGACGACGACACGACCGTGTCCTCGACGACCGACGCCACCGCCAGCGCCGAAGACTCGGCGGACAGCGACTCGACGACGCTGAACGACGATGAGGACGCCGCGGCCAGCACCGACCTGCCCGGGACGACGGACGCAGCCGCCGCCGCGAGCATCGACGACGCGCAGGCCGCGACCACCGCGAGCACCGGCGAATCGTCGAGCGTGCCCGCGACGGGCGACTCCGGCCTCGCGCTGCGCGGCGAGGAACCGGACAGCGCCTACTCCGGCGCGGACAAGGACGGCGACAAGCTGCTCTCGCGGGACGAAGTTGCGGGCGACGCCGAGCTCGCGGCGAACTTCGACGCGATCGACAAGGACGACAACGACCTGATCGCGTACGGCGAATGGGAAGACCGTGCGCAGCTTATGGCGGAGGCCGGCGCTTCGTCGTCCACGGGCACGAGCGCGACGGCCGACACGACCGCACCGGCGACGACGGCGGAAACCTCGAGCGAGGTTGTCCAGTCCACCACGGCCGGTGATGACGCATCGTCCGACGCCGCGGTCGCTACCGACGCGGAGACGAACGGGGAAACGGCTGCGACGGCCGCGACGGACGAAGACGGCACCAGCGACGCCGCGTCCACGGCTGCGACCGACGACGGCGGCGACACCGATACGCCGACGCCGTCGTCGGGCAACGACGACGACGAGACGGGCGACATGGACGAAGCACCGGGTTACGACGAGTCGCAGGACCCGGACCAGTAATCCCGCGCCACCGCTTCACTCCACCCGCGCCGGCAACGGCGCGGGCTTTTTTCGCCTACGCCGTCCGCAACGCGCCGACGCGCTCGAGACTGCTGGCCGGCCAGGTGGCAGGCAGATCGTAGAACTCCGGTACCGATCTCGCGCCTTCCGGGATCACGACCCAGGGCTGCCTGGTGCTCGTGTAGATGTGGATGTCGGGCGGGAACCTGCCTGGATCGTCGAGCGATCCGACCCGCACGAACGCAAGCTTCGGGCCGCCGCGGGGGTAATGGCTCCAGAGCGCGACGTGGCAATCCGGGCAGCGCGCGATCTTCTGCCCGTTCCCGCTCGCGCTCGGCGTGTCGACGAGCACGGGCTGGCCCGACAGCAGCTCCACGCGAGAGGTCTCGATCATCGCGTTGAGCGCGAACGCCGTTCCGGTTTCGCGCTGGCACCAGCTGCAGTGGCAGCAGTGCACGAACAGTGGCGTGCCGTGCATGCGGTAGCGCACGCGTCGGCACGCGCAACCGCCTTCGACCACGGCGTCGGGCATCAGCGGTCGTCGCGGTCCTTGCTGCGCGCCTTCTGCGGCGGATGCACCCACATGATCTTGTAGCCGCGGCCGAGCGCGTCGTCGGTGATGATCGCCATCTTCTGGTAGTCGACGTCCTCGGTGAACCGCGAGCGGCGCGGCTCTCGCTTCGCGGACGCGGCAGCCGTGGCGTCGTCGTCGGACTGGACGTTGGTGGCGAGGTCGGGATACGCGGCCGTGATGCGGTCTGCGTTCGCGATGCAGGGCGCGAGCAGCAGCGCGGCGACGATGGCGGCGGTTCTGAACGGAGTGTTGCGCATGTCGGTCCCTCGGGCGGATCGTGCTCGTCCGCCATGGCGCCATGGTAGCGCCGAAGACGGCGCCCGATCCTGCGTTTTCGCCCCGGGCCGGTTGCCGAACTTGACACGGCGGCGTCGCACGCAGAACGCTCGCGACTCCCCCGTCGCGGACCCACGACATGCACCGAACCGCACCGCTCGCCCTGCTCGCCTGCACCTTCCCGGCCGCCGCGCACGAGCAGCACTACCGGCTCGACGCCGACCACACGTACCCGAGCATCGAAGTGCCGCACATGGGCATCTCGATATTCCGCGGCAAGTTCAACCACAGCACCGGCACGGCCACCATCGACCACGAGGCGCACACGGGCTCGGTCGAGGTGCACGTCGATACGTCGAGCATCGACATGGGCCACGACGAGGTGAACGAGCACCTGCGGTCGAAGGACTTCTTCAACGTCGCGGAATTCCCCGAGGCCGTGTATCGCGGCAAGCTGGTGTTCGACGGCGACAAGGTGGTGGCGGTCGACGGCGAGCTCACGCTGATCGGCGCGACGAAGCCGCTCCGGCTCACGGTGAACTCGTTCCAGTGCCTGCCGCACCCGTGGCTCAAGAAACCGTGGTGCGCGGGCGATGCGTCGGGCCGGCTCGAGCGTGCCGACTTCGGCATGGGCATGGGCGCCGAGAACGGGCTCGGCTGGGTGAAGCTGCAGATCCAGTTCGAGGCAGGCGAAATCGTGGACGCACCGGCGGAGAAGCCCGCCGGCTGAACGTCATCGCAAGCGTAGGGTGGCCAGCTCCGCTGGCCACGCGTCCGGCGATCCGGAATCGATCGACGCGTGGGCGGCAGAGCTGCCCCCCCTACGAAGCGCGGGTCACCAGATGACGACCCGCTGGCCGGGTGCCAGGTACAGCTTCTGCCCTTCCTTCACGTCGAACGCCGCGTACCAGGCGTCCTGGTTGCGCACGGTCGCGGAACGCCACGGGCCGGGCGAGTGCACGTCGGTGAGTACGAGGTTGCGCAGCGACGGCTCGCGGTATTTCGCGCGCCAGACCTGGCCGAAGCCGAGGAACAGGCGCTGGTCGGGCGTGTAGCCGCCGATCGTCTCGCCCGGCTGGCCCTTCAGCGACAGCTTGTACGCGTCGTACGCGGTGGCGAGGCCGGAAAGGTCCGCGATGTTCTCGCCGAGCGTGAGCTCGCCGTTGAGCTTCAGGTCGGGGAACGCCTGGTACTCGTCGTACTGCGCGATGAGCGCCTTGCCGGCTGCCTCGAACTTCGCGAAGTCCTCCGGCGTCCACCAGTTCGCGAGCCGGCCCTGCTCGTCGAACAGCGCGCCGGACGAATCGAAGCTGTGCGAGATCTCGTGGCCGATCACGGCACCGATCGCGCCGTAGTTGATCGCGTCGTCGGCCGCCGCGTCGAAGAACGGTGCCTCGAGGATCGCGGCGGGGAAGATCAGGCGGTTCTCGAGCGGAACGTTCAGCGCGTTCACGGTCTGCGGCAGCATGTACCACTCGCCGTGGTCCTGCGGCTTGCCCAGCTTCGCGAGGTTGAGCTTGTAGTCGAACAGCACGGCGCGCTCGGTGTTGCCGTACGCGTCGTCGCGCTTGATCTCGAGACCGGCGTAGTCGCGCCACTTCTCGGGGTAGCCGACGGCCACCTTCAGGCCGGCGAGCTTCGCCTTCGCGCGCGCCTTCGTGGTGTCGCTCATCCACTGCAGGCGGTCGATGCGCTGGCCGAACGCCGTGACGAGGTCGGCGACCATGCGTTCCGCATGCGCCTTCGTCTCGGGCGAGAAGTGCTTTGCGACGTAGAGTTGTCCGACGGCGTCGCCGAGCGCGAAGTTCGTGGCGTCGATGCCGCGCTTCCAGCGCTCCGGCTGCTGCGGCGTGCCGTTGAGCGTGTGGTCGAAGAACGCGAAGCTCGCTTCCGAGAAGCGCTTCGACAGCAACGGCGCCGCGCGCACGAGCGCGTGGAACGCGAGGTAGTCCTTCCAGGTATCGAGCGACTCGGAGCCCACGAGCTTCGCGATGCCCTTCGTCGCGCCTTCCTGCCAGACGATCAGCTCGGCCGCACCCTCGAGGCCGGCCGACGCGAACAGCGCGTCCCACTCGAGGCCGGGCGCACGCTTCGCGAACTCGGCGCGCGGCCAGTAGTTCGCGCCCTTCTTGATGTCGTTCGATTCGACCTGGCTCGCGTGCACCTTCGCGATCTTCGTCTCGAGCGCGAGGATGGCCGCCGCTTTCTTCTCGCCCTCGGCGATGCCCGCGAGGCCGAGCATCTGCGCGACGAACGCCTGGTATTGCTTGCGGATCTCCTCGAAGCGGCCGCCCTCGAGGTAGAAGTCGCGATCGGGCAGCGCGAGGCCACCCTGGACGAGGTACGGCACCGTCTCGTTCGGGCGATCGAGGTGCTGGTTGATCCAGATGCCGAACAGGCGCTCGGTGTAGAGGTCCGTCGCGTTCATCAGGTCGACGTCCGCGCGCAGCGTGCCGCCGATCTCCGACGCGAGTGCCTTCCTGTCGGCGATGGCGGCGATGCGGTCGAGCTCGGGCTTCACGGGCGCGGCGTCGCGCGACTCGATCGTCGCCTCGTCCATGTACGCCGCGTAGAAGTCGCCGACGAGCTTCTTGCCGGCGACGTCGGGATTCTTCGCCGCGTCCTCCAGGATCGCGCGGTTGCGCGCGAGCGACTTCTCGACCAGCAGCGTGAACATGCCGTAGCGCGAACGATCGGCCGGGATCTCGAAGCCCTTCAGCCACGTGCCGTTCGCGTAAGCGAAGAAGTCGTCGCCGGGCGCCACGGACTTGTCCATGCCGGGTTCGTCGAGGCCGAACGTGCCGAACGCGGGCGTCGGCGCAGCGACCGGCGTCGGCGTCGCGGCGGGCGTGGGCGTAGCGGTGGCAACGGGCTCGGCCGTGCGCTCGCCGCAACCGGCGGCGAACACCACGGCGCTCGCGAGCAGCGTGCGCAACAGGAAGCGTGCGGAAACCATGGGCAGCTCCGGGTAGCGAAGACGGGAGCGCGAGGATAGGTTACGCGCGACTTGTCCGCCATTGCGCGCGCGCAGCGCGCGCGTTTAGCCTCGGGATGCAACCCGCCACGGGAGTCGAAATGCCGTTCGTTGCCCTGCCCGTGCTCCTGCTCGCTGCGTCGACCGCAAGCGTGCCCGCGTACCCGCGCTTCGAGCTGCAGGCGCGCACGAACCTGATCGTCAACGACAACGGCTTCAACCTGCCGCCGGGTGCTTCGTTCAACAGCGCCACGGTGGACATGAACGACGCGGCGCAGGTGACCTTCGAAGTGCTGGTGGTGCCGGGGCGCGACGGCGAGTCCGTCTGGTTCGGCAGCGGCGGCATCGGCGAGCTGCGCTGCGACGGCGAGAACGACCTCGACGCGTTCATCTCCGACCCGCGCGTGAATGCCGCGGGCACGCTCGTCTGGTCGCAGAGCGGCGGCGCGCTGCCCGGCATCTACACCTGCGATCCGGCTACCGGCGTGGAAACGCGCGTGACCGCCGGGCCGATCGGCGCCAGCACCTGGGGATCGCCCGACATCAACGACCTCGGCCAGATCGGCTATCGCGCCGGCTTCGGCAGCGGCCAGGCGTGGGTGTCGTTCGCGAGCGGCAACTACGCGTTCCATGCGACCGAGCAGGCGATCGACGTGGCCAGCCCGTTCAACTTCCTGTTCACGCCGGCGTTCGATGGCGTGCGTCGCATCGCCGGCCAGGTACGCGTCGCCGCGAGCGGACCGGTGGCGGAGCACCGCGAGGTGCGCGTGTTCGCGGCGGACGGCACGAGCACGACGGTCGCGGTCGACAACGTCGGCAACGCCGCGTCGCCGTACAACGCGTTCGACAATTCCGTCGGGCTGAACGACGCCGGGCAGGTTGCGTTCGTCGGCCGGCTCGCGGCGGGCAACGTGCGCACCGTGCAGCGCAGCGACGGCGCGACGACGACGGAGATCGCGCGCGTGGGCAACGCCGGATTGCTCGAGATCGAATTCTTCGCACCGGCGATCAACGCCGACGGCCTCGTTGCGTTCCGTGGCCGCGACGCGAACGGCCAGGCGATATTCGTCGGCGACGGGACGACGCTGCGCCGGGTCGTCGGCAAGGCGGCCATCGTCCCCAGCGACCTCGGTCCCGCCGAGATCGGCCAGAACGACGCCAGTCCCGTGTTCGGCGGCGGCGTCGCGATCAATGCGCGCGGCGACATTGCGTTCACCGCGGCGCTCCACCCGCCCGGCCAGGACCAGGTCGAATGGGGAACGGGTGTCTACGTCGCGTATGCGGCCGACCCGGATCCGATCTTCATCGACGGGTTCGAGTAGCAGCGCCGTTCGCCATCGCGGCCATGGGCCGCTCCCACTTCCTTCGAGCCGAATCGAAGGGGCTGCGGGGTTGCAGCCCCTCCACACTTACTCGGCAGTCGTCGGATCGATGATCGTCGCGACCGCCGACACGCGGTTCGCGGGGAAGCCGCCGATCCGCGCGTGCTCGCGGATCATTTCCTCGTTCGGCGCGATGTAGACGCAATAGAGCTTGTCGGCCGTCACGTAGCTCTTGAGCCACTGGATCTTCGGGCCCATCGAGTCGAGGACGCTGCAGGACTTCTGCGAAACGGCCTTGAGCTCCTGCGCCGAGAGCTTGCCGGCGCCGGGGATGTCGCGTTCGATGACGTACTGGGGCATTGCGTGTTCCTCCGTGGTTGGTGTCACGGATAACGGCGCGACGCCCCGGCGTGGGACATGCCGAGCGCGAGCGACGAACGAACATGACCTGGACTCCCCTGAGAACTCGACCGGGGCCGTCATCGGACGACCCGCGCCCCGAAGCCCGCCGTGACGCCGCGGGACGTTGGCAGGATGTCACATAGGGAAGCACCGGAAGCACCTGGCCCGCGGGAAAAGTGCGCCCCGCGCCGGCGAACACGGCAGGAAAACCCGTGTTTCGCCCGGTGTCATGCCGGGCGCTTCCGGGCAAACCGCAAACCAATGCACATTCTGCCGCGCGCCCGCAGCGTAATTTCGATCACGCTGAGGATCAGGGGATGCTGCCATGACGCGCGACTGGGTCCTGCTCGGACAAGGCCATGCCAGCCTCGACGTGGTGCGCGACTGCCTCGGGCGCTGGGCGTCGTCGGTGGACGGTTCGTCCCGTTCGTGGCGTGCGTTCGCGAGCTCGATCTTCCGCCACTCCGTGCTCGTGACCGCCCACGTGGCCGACGACGACAAGGACGGCCTGATCGCGCTCGACGCGACGCTGCACTCGCTCAAGGGCTTCAGCGTCGATCCGTTCGCGCCGGGCAGGCCGCGGGTGGCTTGAAACGTTACTCGTACAGCGGTCCGCGCACGTCGTGTACCCCACCTCTACTCCATTCCGGCCAGCGCTACTCGCGCTGGCGTTCGGCGGGCCGACGCTGTGCGTCGGCATTTCCCGCCTCACCCCTGGTCCCAGGGTAGGAGGAGTACGCATCGAGTCGTATCGCGCCCCCCCCTACTGCGCGGGGTCGATGATGGCTCCGTGTCTCACGACGAAACGTATGCGGGTGGTGTTGTGGATGTCCTCGACCGGGTTCGCCTCCAGCACGACGAGATCGGCGAGCCTGCCGACCACGAGCGTGCCCTGCACGTCGCCGAGCCCCAACGCCTCGGCGCCGTTGCGCGTGCCTGCGACGATCGCCTCCATCGGCGTGAACCCCGCGTTCTCGACCAGCAGCGCGAGCTCGTCGTGCGTGTGCGGCAGTCCCCACTCGTCGCGCGGCTCGAACCAGTCGGTGCCCGTCGTCACCTTCACGCCGGCGCGATGCGCTTCGCGCACGGCGCGCGCGGCCCACTCGAATGCGTCCTTCGCCCACGGCGCATTGATCTCGGGTGAGTAGCCGTTCATCGCCTTGAACACCCACAGCGTGGCGTCGAGGAAAGTGCCCTTTTCCGCCATCCGCGCGTAGAGCGCGCGCAACTTCGGATGGTCGGGCGCAATCGTCTGCCACGGCCCCGCGATGCGCTGCTGGTAATCGTCGGGCACCGTTTCGACGGCTTCCCAGACGAGGTACGGCGCATGCGCGAGCGAGCCGACGCCGGCCTCGACGAGCGTCGACGGCCGCGCCGGGAACACCGTGCCGTGCGCGGTCGTCATCAGCCCCTGGCGCCGCGCTTCCCTGATGAGCGCGGCAGCGAGCGCATCGTCGAGGTCGCCGTAGACCTTGATGTTGCGCGCACCCGTGCCCGCGGCCTGCGCGACGAAACGCGGCAGCTCGTCGGCGCCCGTGATCATGCGCGCCCACGGCGCGTCGCCCGGCGGGCGGCCCGACGCCATCGTCGCGGTCGGGCCCTGCTTGAAGATGTCGGGCCCGCCGAACATCGCGCTGTAGACGACCGTGGGCCCCACGAACTCGCCCGCACCGATCGCGCGCTCGATGTCGGCGAGCGCGCGCGCGTCGCCCGCGAGGTCGCGCACGGCCGTGACGCCGCCGCGAACGGCCATGCGCAGCAGCTGCTCGGCCTTCGCTCGCGTGTCCGGGAAGCGCGCGACGTGCACGTGCGTGTCGACGAGCCCGGGCATGATCCACGCGCCGCCGAGGTCGATGCGTTGCCAGCGATCGCCCTTCGCGGCGACCGGCACCCGGCCGGCGTCGTCGATCGCCACGATCACGCCGTCGCTCGCGACGAGCTGGCGGACGTGCCGTACCGGCGCGCCAGTACCGTCGACCAGCTGGAAGTCGACGAGCTCCAGCACGGTCGCGGCAGGCGCCGCCGGGGCGACGCCGGCGAGGATCGCGGCAAGCAGGAAGGCGGGTCGCATGCGGGCTCCGTCGTCGGGGCGCCCCGCGCGTGCATCCAGTCGGGCGCGGGCCGCGTTATCGGGTAGTGGGCACCCAGCCTAGCGAGTTTCCGCTCGTCGGGGAGTACGAAGGCATGAATGAAAACCCCCTCGACGAAAGCCGGGCTTCGTGGCCAGATCGCACCCGGGACCGCAGCAGCGGACCGGCACGCGGACGCCACAGGGGGCGCACGGTCGTGGTTCAGGGCAAGGAAGGTGCGGACGCCGATGCCGTCGGCGACCGCCAGCTGGAGCTCGTCATCCAGATCGCGCGCATCGCGACCGCGGACCTCGAGCTGCGCGCGATGCTCGCGCGCATCGTCGAAGCCGTGCGCGCCGGGTTCCAGTGGCAGTTCGTCGCGTTCGCGTCGGTCGACAACGTCGCCGGGCGCTTCGTCTGCGAAGCATTGTCCACCGAGCTCCCGAGCGAGGTGTACGTGGGCTACTCGCGCGAGCTGGGCTCGGGCGTCGTGGGCCAGGTCGCGTTGTCCGGGCGCGCGGTGGTCATCGACGACGTGCGCGAGGCGCAGAACTACGTGGAGACCTTGCCGGGCGTGCGCTCGGAGCTCTGCGTGCCGGTCCTGCATCGCGGCGAAGTGCTCGGCGTGATCAACGCGGAAAGCGTCGAGCCCAACGCGTTCCGGCACCAGCTGCGCGTGCTCGAAACGATCGCCGACCAGTTGGGTGGCGCGATCGCGGGCGCGCGGCTGCACCGCGAGCTCGGGCGCCGCGCGGCGCTGCTGGCGATCATGAGCGAAGTCGCGCACACGGCGCTCGGCGGCGACCGCCTGTCCGGCGTGCTCGAACGCATCGCGGTTTTCGTGCACCGGCGCTTCGCGCTGGTGTTCTGCTCCATCCTGCTGGTGTCCGACGACGGCGACACGCTCGTCGCGAGCGCCGGCGCCGGCGAATTCCCGCTGCGGTCGAACGAGGGACGGGCGATATCGGTCACGCGCGGCGTCGTGGGTCGTGCGTTCCGCACCGGCGTGCCGCAGTTCGTGCCCGACGTCATGCGCGATCCCGACTACGTGATGGGCAACGCGGCAGTCGCCGCGGAGTTCGCCGTGCCGATCCGCCACCACGACCGCCTGCTCGGCGTGATCAACATGGAAGCGGTCACGGCCGAAGCGTTCGACCCGGACACGCGCACGGCGCTGTGCGCGCTCGCCGACCAGGTGGCCGGCGCCATCCACCTCGCCACGGTGAACGGCCGACTCTCGCAGGCGCTCGACCTGGTCGAGCGGCAACGCGCGGAGCTGGCCAATGCGAACGCGCAGCTCGCGGCCGCGAACGGCGAGCTCGAGCGGCTCTCGCTGCTCGACGGCCTGACGAGCGTCGCGAACCGGCGGCGCTTCGACGCCGCACTCGATGCCGAATGGCGGCGCACCCGCCGGCACGGCCATGCGCTGTCGCTGCTGCTGGTCGACGTCGACCACTTCAAGGCATTCAACGACGAATACGGTCATCTCGCCGGCGACGACGCGCTGCGTCGCCTCGCCACGGCATTGTCGGCAACGCTGCTGCGCGCCGACGACTTGCTGGCGCGCTACGGCGGCGAGGAGTTCGCGGTGCTGCTGCCGAACAGCGGCCCGGAAGAAGCGCAACGCTGTGCCGAAAACCTGCGCGCCGCGGCGGCCCGGCTCGCGCTGCCGCATCGCGGCAGCCCTACCGGTGTGCTGACCATCAGCATCGGCGGTGCATGCGTTACGCCGGCGATGGCGACCGCGCTCGCGCTCGTCGCGGCTGCGGACGGCGCGCTCTACGCCGCGAAGGGCGGCGGTCGCGACCGGGTGACCATGGCTCGCGCCGACTGAGCGCCCCGGGCGGCGCGGACGGACGGTCCGCGATCGTGCACCCGTTCCGCACGGCGATGCGCTAGTTTCGACGCGCGGAATCGATCCGCACTTCCAGGGGAATGCACATGCGTCGTCTGATCCTCGCGGCCGCTCTCGCCGCGTTGCCTGCGCTCGCGCAGGCCTACAGCTTCGACATCACGAACAACGCCAGCCAGGCGATCACGGCGATCGAGGTCTCGGAGGACGGTGAGTCGTGGGGCGCGTTCTCGGGCAACACGATCAAGCCCGGCACGACGGTCACCGCCGAGTGGGACTCGAGCACCGACGATTCCGGTTGCGAATGGCAGCTGCGCGCTAAGTACGCGGACGGCAGCGAGTCGGAGCCGGCGTCGTTCGACTTCTGCGAGAAGGACCTGCAGGTCGAATTCTCCGACTGACGCGATATCACTTTTCGCCATGACGGGACGCCCGCGGAAGCGGGCGTTTTCGTTTCAGGTCCACCGTCGACCACGCGCCGCGCCGCGCGCGCCGACGATTCCGACGTTTCTCCGACGTATTCCGCGCCGCGACATCCGCCCGGAGACGGATCGCTCGCCCTCCCGTCGGACAGTGGCGCACGCGCGCATCGTGTTTTCCCGCACTGCGTCATTACTTGTCGAAACGAGTGGGCTACGTTCCGCACGCGCCGAATGGGACGGATCCGGTTCGACGCCCGGGGGAAATCGAAGTACGCCCGAGCTTTGGACCGCGCTGCGGTCCACAGGGGCGCTCGTGCGTTCGGGTTCCCGGAAGTCAGTTGGTAACCACGCGCCGCTACCCGCGGCGAACCTAACTACTTCGGTGGGAGACACGTTGTGAAGAATGCGAAGCACGTTTTCGGTTTGGCCCTGACGCCGCTCGCGCTGGGCCTGTTCGCCGCGTCGGCAAGCGCTGCGAACCGGGTCGACCTTCACCAGATCAACATCGACCGTGCGGTCGCCGACTACAACTCGGCGACGCGTTCCGTCGGCCCCGCGCGCAATGCGCGCGAGCGCCACGCGGAAATCATCGGGCTCGATGCCAACTCGTCGCTCGGCGTGATCCGCACGGATACCGACGTCGACGGTACGCAGCACATCCGCTACCAGCAGTCGTTCCGCGGCATCCCGGTGTTCGGGGAGCACGTGGTCGTCGCGCAGGACAAGTCGGGCAACATCCGCTCGCTGTTCGGCAACATGGTCAACGACATCGCCAGCGACGTCGTCGTCGGCTCGGCGAAGATCGACGCCTCGCGCGCCGCGCAGATCGCCCATCGCACGGGCCTCGGCATGAACGCCTCGGCGATGAAGATCGAGCGCGAGACGAACCAGCAGATGATCTTCGTCGGCGACGACGGCATCGCGCGCCTGGCGCAGGTCGTCTCGTTCTTCGCGGATTCCGAGCGTGGCGGCAGCCCGACGCGTCCGACGGTCATCGTCGACTCGCTCACGGGCGCCGTGCTCAAGAGCTGGGACGGCCTCACGCACGCCGCGATCGGCACGGGCCCGGGCGGCAACGCGAAGACCGGCCAGTACGAGTGGGGCTCGGGCGGTCGCTACGGCTACAACGACGTGGCGCAGTCGGGCACGACGTGCACGATGAACAACGCGAACGTGAAGTCGGTGAACCTCAACGGTGGTTCGTCGGGCACGACGGCGTTCTCGTACACCTGCCCGCGCAACACCGTGAAGGCCATCAACGGCGCCTACTCGCCGATCAACGACGCGCACTTCTTCGGCGGCGTGATCACGCAGATGTACCCGGCGTACACGGGCTACAACGCGCTGAGCTTCCAGCTGGTCATGCGCGTGCATTACAGCTCGTCCTACGAGAACGCGTTCTGGGACGGCTCGACGATGAGCTTCGGCGACGGCGCCAGCACGTTCTACCCGCTGGTCAGCGTCGACGTCGCGGGCCACGAGGTGTCGCACGGCTTCACCGAGCAGCACTCGAACCTCACCTACTCCGGCCAGTCGGGCGGCATGAACGAGGCGTTCTCGGACATGGGCGGTGAAGCGACCGAGTACTACTGGAAGGGCAGCAACGACTTCCTGGTGGGCCCGGAAGTGTTCAAGGCCTCGGGCGCGCTGCGCTACATGAACAACCCGCCGCAGGACGGTGGCTCGATCGACAACGCGTCGCAATACCGCAGCGGCCTCGACGTGCACTACTCCTCGGGCGTCTACAACAAGGCGTTCTACCTCCTGGCCACCAAGCCGGGCTGGAACACGCCGACCGCGTTCAAGGTGTTCGCGCGCGCGAACGCCGTGTACTGGACGCCGAGCAGCACGTTCGTTTCCGGCGCGTGCGGCGTCGAGACGGCGGCGACCGACCTCGGCCTGACCAAGGCCGACGTCACGGCCGCGTTCTCGTCGGTCGGCGTCAGCTGCTCGGGCGGCGGCGGCGGCGGTGGCAGCACCGGCGGCCCGCTGACGAACGGCGTGGCGGTCACGGGCATCAGCCAGCCCACGACCGGCCAGTCCGTGAACTACACGCTGGCCGTGCCAGCGGGCGCGTCGGGCCTGAAGTTCGTGATGTCCGGCGGCACCGGCGATGCGGACATGTACGTGAAGTTCGGCTCCGCGCCGACCGACTCGTCCTACGACTGCCGTCCGTATGCCTCGGGCAACTCGGAGACCTGCAACATCGCGACCGCGCAGGCGGGTACGTACTACGTGCGCCTGAAGGCCTACTCGGCGTTCAGCGGCGTCTCCCTGACCGGCAGCTACACGACCGGCGGCGGTGGCGGCGGCGGCACGCAGACCTACACGAACGGCACCGACGTGAACATCCCGGACAACAACTCCACGGGTGTCACGAGCAGCATCGTCGTGTCGGGTCGCTCCGGCAATGCCGGCACGAGCGTCCCGGTGTCGGTCGACATCCGCCACACCTACAGCGGCGATCTCGTGGTCGACCTGCTCGCTCCGGACGGTTCGGTGTACAACATCTCGAACCGCGCCGGCGGCAGCGCCGACAACATCATCAAGACGGTGAACCTGAACCTGTCGTCCGAAGCGTTGAACGGCACGTGGAAGCTGCGCGTGCGCGACCTCGCCGGTGCCGACACGGGCTACATCAACAGCTGGTCGATCACCATGTAATTGCTTCGTCCGGATTTCGCTGCGCGAAATCCGGCCGGGAAAGGCAGGTTCGGACCGCGCGGGAAGAAGTGTCATTCTTCCCGCGCGACGACCGGACTCGCTCACCCGGCATGCAATGCAAAACGCCCGCGCAAGCGGGCGTTTTCTTTTGCTGCTTCCGGGTCGGTTGCGGGAAGGAAAGGAGGCGTAACCTTTTGCCTGCCGCGCGCATCGGACGGTGAGGGACCGGCCTGCGCATGCCGGCCGTTTGCCATGCCCGGGGAGGCACCATGGACCTGTTGAAGCACGCGTTCCGCTCGCTGCGCTCCTCGCCGGGCTTCGCGATGGTCGCCGTCGTCGCGCTCGCGCTCGGCATCGGCGCGAACAGCGCCATCTTCAGCATCGTCAATGCGGTCTTCCTGCGGCCGCTCCCGTACGCCGAACCGGACCGGCTGGTCGCCCTGAATTCGTCGCTGCCCGAGCAGCAGCTGGTGGACGTCGCCTTCTCGTGGCCGCGCCTGCTGGCGGTCAGGGAACGCCAGTCGAGCTTCAGCGACATCGCCGTGTCCATCA
>CALKUS010000194.1 GCA_937996755.1 uncultured Pseudomonadota bacterium
TTTCTCGTCGACTTGCCTGAGGCAGCGCCAGGCCCGACCGCGCGGGCCTGGCGCGGTACGGCTCGGACCGCGATACCGACGGTTCCATAGCCGGGCTCACGCGCTTCGAATTCGCGCGAAGCGAGCGCGCAGCGCGAGCCAGACTTCCCGCCCTCTCGTCGGCATCGACAGCGCGAGTCTCGCGTCGCGAATTCTTGCTCCATCACTGCGCGTCGAGAGCAGCGCGCTTTACGCCCTGGGTGGAGTCCGGAGGAGGGTGTGGGCGAGCACACCCTCCTTCGGTCGCCGGCAGGCGAAACTGTCCAGAGCGACAGCTCGCAATCGCAAGAAACCCGGCATCGCGCCCAACTCGGCAGGCGAAACTGTCCAGAGCGACAGCTCGCAATCGACGGAAACGCATCACCGCGCCCCAGCTCGGGCCAAACCTGTGCGGAGTGAAGCGTTGATGAGAACTGAAGCCTGCATCCCTGCGGCTCATCCGTTCGCCGTGACGACGTAGCCAACGTCAGGCTGCAGCAACTCCTCGCCTCAGAGCAGCAACCACGTTGCCAGCGAGAGAAAAACTCCCATGCTGACCACATCCGTCGCCGTCGTCAGGAAGATGCTCGACGCCGTCGCCGGATCGGCGCCCAGGCGCTTGAGGCCGAGCGGGATCAGCGCGCCGGCGATGCCGCTCACCACGCAGCTCACGGTCATCGCGAGTGCGAGGATCAGGCCCAGTGCGATCGCATCCGTGCGGCCCTGGCCGCGCGCGGTCACCCACATGCCCGCGCCCGCGACGATGCCGACGAGGGCGCCGTTGCAGAAGCCGAGCCACGCTTCCTTTGCGACCAGCTTGCCGGCCTTGTCGGCGCGCAGCTCGCCGAGCGTCATGCCGCGCAGCGTGACGGCGAGCGCCTGGCAACCCGTGTTGCCGGACTGGCCCGACAGCACGGAGAGGAACACGGCGAGTACGACGATCTTGTCGAGCGTGTCCTGGAAGTAGCCGACGACGGCCGCGGCGACGAACGCCGTGAGCAGGTTCAGCTGCAGCCACGGATGGCGCGACTTGAAGCTGCGCTGCCACGGCGTGGCGAGGCGCTCTTCCTTCTCGACACCGACCATCGAGCCGGCCTGCGCGGAGATCTCGAACGCCTGCTGCTCGAACAGCACCTGGCCCTTCACCATGCCGAGCAGGCGCTGCTGGTCGTCGCAGACGGGATAGACGGGATAGTGGCGCGTCACCACTTCCTTCATCGCATCGACGAGCTCCATCTCCGGGCGCAGGAAGAACGGGCTCGCGATCATGATCTCGCCGAGCCGGTTCTCCGGCGTGGCGAACAGCAGCTCGCGGAACGCGACGACGCCGGCCAGCTTGCCGTCGGACTCGGTCACGAAGATGTACGTGACCATGCGCTTCTTGACGATCTCGCGCAGCGAATCGATCACTTCGCGGATCGTCGCCTGCGGCCGGAACACGGCCGGCGGGCGCTCCATCAGGCGGCCGACCGTGCCCTCTTCGTAGCTGTGGCCCTCGAGCCACAGCTGACCCTGGCCGAACGGAGTCGCGGCCGCGATCGCCTTGCGCCGCGCCGCCGGGAACTCCTCCAGGATCTCGACCGCGTAGCTCGGGTTCGGCACTTTCGCGAGCAGCGCGCCGATTTCGGCGTCGGGCCGCTCGCTCAGGCGATCCGCCGCCGTACGCGGATCGAGGTCGCGGATCAGGTCAAGTGCGTGCTGGGTGCTGTCTTCCTGCTCGTCCATCGCGCCGCCCACGGTTCGCCACCCCCGCGAACCTTACGCGATTTTCGCGGCCGCGGTCAGCGGGGGATCGGCTTTCCGGCTTCGATGGCCGCGAGCTCCGCCCGCCTGCGCTTCACGATCGGATGGTCGGCGCCGTACAGGGCTTCGTTGGTGGCGATCGCCTCGCGCGCGGCCGCGATGGCCTCGTCGCGCCGACCGAGCACGGCCAGCGCCTCGGCGCGCACGGAATGCGCGTCGGCCAGCTCGACGACCGGGATGTCGAACGCCGCGCGCACCGCCGCGAGGGCGTCATCGACTTCGGCGAGCCCGCGCTCCGCCTCGCCCGTCCGCGCGAGCGCAACCGCGTGCAGGACGCGCGTGCCGAGGCAGATCTTGTTGCCCGACGTCTCCGTGTCGGCGCAGGCGGCCAGTGCGCGCCCGGCCAGTGCCAGCGACTCGGCGTCGCGACCGGCGCGGGCCGCGATTCGCGCGAGCGTGCCGAGGGCACGCGCGTCCGAGCGGCCGATGCGGTCGAACATCGCCACTGCTTCGCGCGCGAGCGCCTCGCCACCCGGATCGCCGTCGCGCACGCGTGCCTCGCCGAGGTCGGCGAGCGCCGCCGCGGTCCACGGATGGTCGCCCGGGTACGTCGCGCGAGAGATCGCCAGGCGCCGCTCGATCGTCTGCTTCTCCTCGTCGTAGCGTCCCTGCCGATACAGCAGCAGCTCGATGGTCCACAGCGAAGGGATCACCTGCGGCGACTCCTTGCCGGAGCGCGCCTCGACCGCGGCCAGCGCCTCGCGCGCGTAGCGTTCGGCTTCCTGCGTCCGGTTCGCCTCGAGCAGCGCCGTCGCGAGGTTCTGCAGCGTGGCGATCGGTGCGTCGTCCGGCTTGCGCGCGGCGCGCTCGATGGCGAGCACGCGTTCCAGGATCGCGATCGCCTCGTCATCGCGGCCCTGCTCGTGGCGAACACCCGACAGCGCGGACAATGCATTCGCCAGGCTCAACGGCTCGCTCTTCTCGTAGGGCTCGAGGATCGCGACCGCGCGCAGCAGCAACGGCTCGCCCTCGACCACGCGCCCCTGGTAGGCGCCGATCACCGCGAGGTTGATCAGCGACTCGGCGACGGCCGGGTGGTTCGGGCCGTAGGTCTGCTTGGCGAGCGCCAGCGCGCGCTCGAACAACGCCTTCGCCGCGACGAAGTCGCCCTTGCCCGCGGTGATCTCGCCGAAGTCGTCCAGCAGGTCGGTGCGCAGCTTCGGGTCGTCGGCCAGCTCGCTGTCGATGCGCGACTTCGCGTCCTCGAACGCCTGCGCCATGGTGAGCGTGCCGCGCGCATCGGCGCGCATCGGGTCTTCCTGCAGGAAGACCGAGATGAGGAAGTCTTTCACGCGCTTGCTGCGCTCGAGCGATTCCTTCGCCTGCGCCGCCTCACGCTCGGCGCGCTGCGCCTCGGCGTCGGCACGCTTCGCCTGCTCGCGCGCGATGCCGGCCTGCCAGAGCGACGCACCGAGGCCCGCGAAGAGCGCGGCGAGCACGATCGCCGCCGCGGCGACGCCCGCGCGATGCCGGCGCACGAACTTCCCGAAGCGATAACGCACGGTGTCCGGCCGCGCCGCGACGGGGCGACCGTCGAGCCAGCGACGCAGGTCGTCGGCGAGCGCGGCCGCGGTCGCATAGCGGCGCGCCGGCTCGCGGCGCAGCGCCATGAGCGCGATCGTGTCGAGGTCGCCGGTCAACTCGCGCGCGCGGCGGCCGGGCTGCGTGCGCGCGACATCGCTCGGCCGCTCGATCGACTCGCTGTCGACGGCGCGCGCGAGCGCCTCGGGCGTGCCGCTGCGCCGGTGCGGCAACGTGCCCGTGAGCAGCTCGAACAGCACGACGCCGAGCGAATAGACGTCGGTCGCCGTGCCGGCCGGCTCGCCGAGGATCTGCTCCGGCGCGGCGTACGCGGGCGACATCACGCGCGCGCCCGTGCCGGTGAGCGTGCCGTCGGCTTCGTCGCCCAGCAGCTTCGCGATGCCGAAGTCGAGCACGCGCGGCTGGCCGTTCGCGTCGACGAGGATGTTGGAAGGCTTGAGGTCGCGATGCACGACGAGCTGCGAGTGCGCGTACGCGACGGCGTCGCACACCTCCGCGAGCAGCGCGACGCGCGCGCGCAGGTCGAGCTTCGCCGCGTTCGCGTGCTGCACGATGTCGCGGCCCTCGACGAACTCCATCGCGTAGTACGGCCGGCCGTCGGGCGCGAGGCCGCCGTCGAGGAAGCGCGCGACGTGCGGATGGTTGAGCTGCGCGAGGATGCGCCGCTCCTGCGCGAAGCGGCGCACGAGCTCGTTGCTGTCCATGCCGCGCTTGAGCAGCTTCACCGCGACGAGCTGGCGCATGTCGCCGAGCTCGCGTTCCGCCAGGTACACCTCGCCCATGCCGCCGCGGCCGAGCAGGCGCAGCAGGCGGAACGGACCGAGCGTGGCACCGCTCTCGTCGACGACGTCGGCCGGTTGCGCGAGCGCGCCGGCCAGCGTCGGCGACGCGCGCGCGACGCCGGCATCGAGCACGCCGCTGCGCGCGTCGGCCGCCAGCATTTCGCGCACCGCGGCCGCGAGCGCCGGGTCCAGCGTCGCGAGCCGTGTTTCGCGCTCGCCGGCCGCGAGCTCGACGAGCTCGTCGAACAGTCGCGACGCTTCGCGCCAGCGCTCAGTCGTCGCCATCGGGCAGTCCCGCGAGCTGCGCGTGGAGGAACGCGCGCGCCTTGCGCCAGTCGCGCTTGAGCGAGCGCTCGGAGCGGCCGTTCAGGCCGGCGATTTCCTCGAGCTCGAGCCCGCCGAAGAAGCGCAGCTCGACGAGCTGCGCGAGGCCGTCGTCGACGGCGGCGAGCCGCTCGAGCGCCTGGTCGAGCGCGAGCACGTCGGCATCGCGTTGCCCGGCCTGCGGATCGGGATACTGCTCGTCGATCGGCTCGGCGTCGGCGCCACCGCCACGCTTCGCCGCGGCGCGGTGGCGTGCATGGTCGACCACGAGCTGGCGCATGGCGCGCGCCGCGACCGCGAAGAAGTGCTCACGGTCGCCCTGCGCGAGCGCTTCCGGGCGCGCCAGCCGGAACCACGCTTCATGCACGAGCGACGTCGCCTGCATGCCGTCGCCGCGCCGGCGGTCGACGTGGCGCTCCGCGATGCGGTGCAGGTCGGCGTACACGGCCTCGAACAGGCGGTCGTTCGACGCGCGGTCGCCCCCGCGCGCTGCCGCGATCAGCTCCGTCACGTCGCCCATGCCGGTTCCGCCCTGCGTCCCTGCGCGGACGCTGACACAGCGCCGTCCCGGCGGCAAATCCGCTCACGGCACCGCGACCGGTGCGGGCGCCAGCGCCGCCAGCGCCTTGCGCGCGCGCTGCGTCTCGCGGTGCTGCTCGCCGTACATGCGCAGGTAGATCGCCAGCGCTTCTTCCTGCGCGGCCCGCGCGTCCGCCCCGCGCCCGAGGGCGGCGAGCGCATGAGCGCGCGATTCGAGCGCCTGGGCGGCGTCGTTGTCTGGCCGTTCGGTCGCGCGGAGCGCGGCGAGCGCGGCGTCCGCTTCCGCGAGCCCCTCCTGCGCGCGGCCCGCGTCCGCGAGCATCCCGGCGCGATTCGCGCGGATCACGTTGCACAATGCGAGCCCCTCGTTGCTCCCGCACTCGGCCCAGGCGCGATCGATCGCGGCGAGCGCGCCCGCGCCGTCACCCGAGCGCCCCTTCGCCAGTGCGAGGTAGCGCAACGGCGTCAGCACCTCCGGGCTGTCGAGCGCCGTGTAGATCTGCACGGCCTCTTCGAGCATCGCGATGCCCTCGTCGGAACGACCGGCCTCGATGCGCTCCCAGCCGAGGTCGGCGAGTGGCCCGGCCTTCCACGCGTGGTCGCCGGGAAACGCCTTGCGCGCGATCGCGACGCGGCGCTCGTCGATCGCGACGGCGTCGTCGTACTTGCCGCGGTCGTAGAGGATCATCGAGAGCGTCTCGAGCGTGTACAGGAGCGTCGGGTTGTCGGCGCCGAGCTCGCGCTCGCGCATCGCGAGCGCCTCGCGCAGCATCGGCTCGGCCTCGTCCGAACGTCCCGCATCGAACAGGTTCACGCCGTGGTTGTGCATCACGGCGGCCAGCATCGCGACGTCCGCGCCGCCGTACCGGCGCTGCAGCTCGAGCGCGCGCGCGGTGTACTGCACGGCCTTGTCGTACTGCCCCTGCGTCTTGACGATGATCCCCATCATGCCGAGGCCGTTCACGAGCGGGAGCGGCTCGGTGTCGGCGTGCTTCTCGAGGATCGCGAGCGCGCGCTCGGCCATGCCGGTCGCCTGCAGGAAGCGCTCGCGGTACATCTCGATCGACACGAGGTTCACGAGCGACTCGGCGACCGCCGGATGGTCGGGGCCGTAAGTCGCTTCCGCGAGTGCGAGCGCGCGCCGGAACAGCGCCTCGGCTTCGTCCAGCCGGCCCTGGCCCGAGCGCACCTCGCCGAAGTCGTCGAGCAGGTCCACCTGCAATCGCGGATCGTCGCCCAGGTCCTTGTCGACGCGCGCGAGCGCATCGTCCACGGCTTCGCCGAGCGTCTGCGGCCCCGACGGGCGATTCCGGAACGGGTCGGCCTGCGCGAACGTCGCCATCATGAAGTCCTTCACGCGCTTCGTGCGCAGCGCGGACTCCTGCGCGGCCGCCGCTTCGCGCGTCGCACGCGCCGCCTCGCTGCGCGCGACGCCCGCCTGCCAGAGCGCGAGCACGAGCGCGACGACGATCGCGACGACGGACGCGAGCGCGACGGCGACGCCGCCGCGATGGCGACGCACGAACTTGCCGAGCCGATAGCCGAGCGTGTCGGGCCGCGCCGCGATCGGCCGGCCCTCGACATGGCGGCGCAGGTCGTCGGCGAGCGCCGCAGCCGAGCGATAGCGCCGGTCCGGCGCATGCGCGAGCGCCTTCAGGACGATCGTGTCGAGGTCGCCTTCCAGCGAGCGCGCGACGATCGACGTATCGCCGCCGGCCGCGCGCCGACGGCACGCGCTCGGGCGCTCGGGCGCCAGCTCGATCGTCGCGGCGAGCGCCGAGAGCGTCTTCGTGCGGCGGCCCTGCGGCAGCTCGCCGGTGAACAACTCGTACAGCAGCAGGCCGAGCGCGTGCACGTCGGTCGCGATGCCGGCCGGCTCGCCCGCGAGTTGCTCGGGCGCCGCATACGCGGGCGACAGCAGCCGCACGCCCGTGCCGGTGCGCACGTCGCCTTCGGATTCGTCGAGCAGTTTCGCGATGCCGAAGTCGAGCAGGCGCGGCGCGCCGTCGCTGCCGACGAGCACGTTCGACGGCTTCAGGTCGCGGTGCACCACGAGGCGTCGATGCGCGTAGTCGAGCGCTTCGCAGACGGCGATCGCGAGCGCGATGCGCGCGCGCAGCCCGAGCGCATGGCGCCGCGCGTAGTCGACGATCGGCTCGCCCTCGACCAGCTCCATCGCGAGCCACGGGCGGCCTTCAGCGCCCATGCCGCCGTCGATCAGCCGCGCGATGCCCGGGTGCTGGAGCTGCGCGAGGATGCGCCGCTCCTGCACGAAGCGGCGCAGCATGTCCTCGGATTCCGCGCCGGGCCGCAGCAGCTTCAGCGCGACCACCTGCGTGTAGCCCGCGGCGATGCGTTCGGCGCGATAGACATCGCCCATGCCGCCGCGCCCGAGCAGGCCGGTGAGCCGGAACGGGCCGACCTGCGCGCCCGCCGCGAGCGTCGGCGCGGCGACCGGCGCGGCGTCGCTGCCGATCGCGTCGACCAGCGTCGGTGCGAGGCGCGCCATGCCGCGGTCCAGCGGGCCGTCCGCGGCGTCGGCCGCGCGCAGGCGCTCGATGTCGGCCGCGAGCGCCGCGTCGGCCGCGCGCAACGACGCCAGCTTCGCTTCGAATTCCGCGCCGTCGAGGTCGAGCCACTCGTCGAACAGCTCGCACGCGCGCTGCCAGCGCGCGGCGTCGCGCGGGTTCGACAGGTTCGCCTGGTTGCCGTCCTGATCGCGCATCGCTGCTCCCTGCGGTCGGGGCGGTCCGACGCTGACACAGCGCATTCGCCGCCGCAAACGCGCGCCCGTTACGACCTCCCACGCAGGAAACGGACATGCGGGGCCAACCCCGGCGCATGGCCCCTCTCGCGCGATTCCTCCGTGGAACAGGGCCAGGAGGTGCCCCCATGGCCATGTTCTTCCGTTGTGCGCTCGCGCTGTTGCTGCTCGCCGCCGGTTCGGCGCACGCAGCGAACCTCGTGGTCACGCCCGCGCGCGGCGCGGCCGGGGCGACCATCAAGATCTCGGCGAGCGGCCTGTCCGCAGCGACGACCTACACGCTGGAGTTCGCCGGCACGTCCACGACGACGATCGGGACCGTGACCACGAACGCGGCCGGCACGGTGACCGCCACGAAGGTCCTGCCCGCGCTCACCGCCGGCGGCGGCAAGATGCGCCTGCGGACCGGCGGCGGGTTCCCGCCCGGCGGCACGGTCGTCGCGTACACGGCGTTCACCGCGCTGCCCAGCCTCGTCTTCACGCCGCTCGCGAGCAACGTGCACGCGGGCCAGTCGACGAAGTTCCGCGTCACCGGCGTCTCGCCGGGCACGGTCACGGTCTACTACGAGGACCTGCCGGTCGCCGGTCCCATCGCCGTTTCCACGACCACGTTCACCGGCCGCTTCGCCGTCCCCACCGACCGCCCCGCCTCGTTCCCCGCGAACGCGCGCGTGCGCGTCGAGAACAAGGTCGGCCGGGTGGTGGTGAACACGCTCGAGACGACGATGCCGGTGCTGCCGCGCCTCGCGTCGCCGTTCACGATCGGCATCACGCAGCCGCCCGTGAACTCGCCGCGCGCCGGACAGCGCTTCAACGTCGCGGGCTCGCTCGCCGTGGGCGACAACGAGCCGCGGCCCAGCGACGTGTCGCTCTGGTATTTCGGTGGCGACGGCCAGGTGTTCCCGCTCGGCGCGGCCGAGCCGACCGGCAGCGGCAACAATCTCGGCTACACCATGGCGAGCAATGCGCCCGGCGTGCTCGCGATGACCGCGGGCGCGACGGCGGCCGGCGCCGTGCAACTCGTGGGCAACGGCACCGACACGTACGGTCGCCCGCGGGCGACGATCCAGCCGCCCGCGAACACCAACTTCAACCTGCTGCCGCCCGACCGCTGGCGCATCCGCGTACGCGTGCGCAAGCCGAACGGCCAGCCGATCCCCGGCGCGATCGTGCAGATCGAGGGCGCACCCGTTTCCGAGCCGGAGCCGAACGACAACGGCTTCCAGTTCCAGCGCGTGCGCTCGCTGTCCGAGTACGTCGCGCGCAACATCGGCTATTCGCAGTTCGCGGTGACGCAGGCGACCGACGCACAGGGTTGCCCGATCACGCTGTCGCGCAAGATCGCCGACAACAACGGCGACGTGACGTTCGAGTTCGACGACGAAGCGCTCGCGATGAACGTGATGTTCGTCGGCGAATGCAACGCGGGCGGCTCGTGCGACCTGGACGCCGTCCAGCGCGGCGTGCGCCTCGCGATCGACGCGTCCGCACAGGGCTACGGCTTCCAGTTCACGAGCGGGCCCGACGCCGGCGATTTCCTGCCGCACATCTACAACCTCCTGTTCGAGGGCGCCGGCGACGGCGACCTGACCAACGACATCGTCCACTACGTCGACTGGTACCAGAACGTCGAAGTGGCGACCGGTGACCGCGACAGCACCTACACGCTCAACCTGCCGCCGATCCAGCCGAAGGTCGCCCTGTTCGACGTGGCGATCAAGCCGTGGGTCGCGGTGGCGATCGACAGCTCCGCGAGCAGCGGCAGCCAGGGCTGGGGCACGGTGCGCCAGGTGTTCGGCCCGGTGAACAGCCTGCCGACGAACGCGCCGTACACGAGCTGGATCACGATCCCGTCGGGCGAGGCCTACCCGACCGAGATCACCGTGCGCACCGATCCGGCCGTCACCGGCGCGATCTCGTCGGCGCAACTCAAGCTCGACCTCGACCGCAACGGCAGCTACGAATACACGAGCAACTTCAGCTCGGCCGGCGCCGCGCTCGACTGCACGATCGACGGGCTCGACAAGTCGCTCACCTGGCGCGCGCAACTGCCGCCGACTCTGAAGAACGCGCCGCAGGGCCGCGTCCTGGGCTACGTCAAGTTCGTCGGCCAGAACAGCTCCGGCCAGGCGCTGAAACGCATCGGCGTCGACATGGTGAAGCGCGACCTCTCGTGGATGACCGCGTCGCGTTACTCGCAGCAGCGCCTCTACTACCGCTTCGGCGGCCAGCAGCTCGCCGGCGAGGCGCTCGAGGACACGGCCGACGCCGCCATCCAGTTGCCCTCGAACCCGGGCTACGAGATCGGCCGGCTGCGCAACGAAACGAACAACCAGCGCCTGGTCAGCTTCGGCGTCAACATGGCCGGCAACGAATTCACCTCGGCGCCGCTGGACGGCACGCACAAGGAAGCGGGGCGCGACGGCGACCCGACGTCGTTCGAGCCTGCGCTCGGCATCACGTACGGGCCGGACACGACGACGCTCATCGACGAATCGTTCCCGCTGTTCTACTACGTCTGGGGCGTGCCGCTGCTCGCAGGCGTCGAGGTCGGGGCCGATTTCTCGCTGCTCGCCGACATCACCACGAAGACGCGCTTCGAGCTCACGCCGCAGCTGGAGCCGCGGCTCGCGCTGCTGGAAACGACGCCGGGCCTCGACCTCGGCCTGAACTTCTACCTCGACCTCGACGTGCTGTTCGACCTCGTCGACGGCGGCGTCGACCTCGACGCGATCTTCGCGCTCGACATGCCGATCCGCGTGGTGAACGGCCAGGCGCAGCCCATCGACCCGCAGTTCGAGGCGTCGTTGCAGTTCTCGTGGCACTTCGAGGTGTTCTGCCTGCCGCTCGACTTCATCTGCGACGCGATCAACGACATCGAAGGTTGCCAGCGCCTGCTGCCCGACGACGACCTGCCGTGCCTGCCGACGAGCCAGCAGCGGCCACAGGTGGTCTCGGGTGGACAGCCCGCACGCGTGCGCCCGATCGCGCGCGCGCTGCAGACCGCGATCGCGTACTCGCGCACGGGCGCCGGCCTGATGGCGTTCACGCGCGACGAGAGCAATGGAACGGCACCACCCGTGCTCGTGGTGCGGCCCGCTGACGGCGGCGACTTCGGGCGCGATCCCGACGACGTCATCCTGTCGACGGCGCCCGGCATCCGCAGCGTCGCGCTGGAGTTCTATTCGGGCGAGCGCGCGGTGGCCGTGTGGGCCGAGAACGCCGACAGCTACGCGACGCTGGCGACGCGCACGCCTGCCCAACGCATCGCGCGCCAGCGCCTGATGTACGCGCTGTGGGACGGCGAGAACTGGACCGCGAAGGCGCAGCTCACGCCGGCGAGCGGCGGCGAAGGCGGCGTCGACCTCGCCGGCTGCGACCCGGTCACGGACACGTCGTGCCCGGTTGGCGGCGAGGTGCTCGCGGTATGGACGCGCGACATGGCCGGCGACATCAAGCAGCACCGCACGCGCGTCTACTCGTCGCGCTACCAGCCGAGCCGCGGCTGGACGACGCCGCAGGCCGTGGATGGCGCGGCGCTGCTCGACTCCGCGCCCAGCGCGGCGTACGTCGACGGCCAGGCGGTCGCCGCGTTCGTGCGCAGCACGAACGGCGTGTTCGCCGACACCGACGCGCGGCGCGTCGCGTACCGCTTCCTGCAGACCGGCACGACCGTGCAGGTGCCCGCCGCGCTCCCGGGCGGCGCCGCGTGGCCGAGCATCGTGGGCACGCCGGACGGCGGCTTCGCGATCGCGCACACCTTCGCGAGCGATCCGCGCGCGTTCGTCGGCAACCGCCAGCGCATCGCGCTCGGCTACGCGAACGCGTGCGCGTCCGGCATCTGCACGGTCGCGGCGCAGGCCGTCACCGACGCGTCGGGCCGCCCGATCTACGGCGAACGCCCGACCGCGCTCGTCGACGGCGCCGGCAACGTGTCCGTGGTGATGCGCGGCACGGGCTTCGGCGAAGGCACGAACGGCGTGCAGCGCACGGACAACGACCCGATCGGCATGGTCGCGCACACCGGCGAGCTGGTGAGCTTCGCCACCGCGCGCGGCCAGCCGATCGTGACGCTGCAGCCGCTGTCGGTCGACGGCGCGGCGCACTACGCGCCGTCCGCCGCGATCGACCCCGAGCTCGGCGCGATCGTCGCGCTCTCCACGCGCAGCGCCGACCTGCCGCAGCCGTTCCGCGCGAAGCTCGCGGCCGCGGGCGTCGAAGCGCGGCCCGCGCGCGCCGCCGCGATGGAAGCCGAGCCCGACATGGTGGTCTACAGCGCCGAGCAGGGCGTCGACTTCGCGGTCGAGTCGCTCACGACCACCGCGACGCAGCTCACGGCGGGCGCGACGATCCCGGTACAGGTGCGCGTTCGCAACGGCGGGGGCGACTACCAGTCGTTGCCGGCGTTCGCGGCGTGGCAGGTGGTGCTGAGCTTCGACGCTCCGTACGAAGCGGGCGGCGCGAACCTCGCCAGCCGCGGCATCCCTTCGCTCGCATCCGGCCAGGCCACGACGTTCTCGATCCCGGTGACGGTGCCGGCCGGTTTCTCAGCCGACCAGGCGCACGTGCTGTACGCGCGCATCTATCGCACGAACAACCCGATCGGCGACGTGAACAACACAAACGACGAAGCTCACCTCGAGTTCGGCGGCATGCCGATGGTGTTCGGCGTCACCGCGGGCTCGGTGCCCGGCACGCCATTCGTGCAGCTGCGCTGGGAGCCGGTGAGCGATCCGCTGCTCGGCGGCTATCGCGTCTGGTACCACGACGGCGACGGCGACTGGAAGCACCTCGGCTCGAGCTTCAACCCGGGCTTCCTCGACCTGTCCGCACCGGTGGGCACGGAGCGCAGCTACCGCATCACGAGCTACTCGAAGAACGCGATCGAATCGCCGCCGAGCGACGCGGCCGCCGCGACCGCGACGCTCATCGTCGAGGACGCGATGTTCGGCAATGGTTTCGAGTGAGTCCGCACCGATCAGCAGCCGCCCTGTCGGCGGCGGCTGGTGCGGAATTGCTCGAAACCGCTGAGGCCAGGATGGCCGAAGGTGCGACCCGACGGAGCGCGGCAGCGCCAGGGATCGTTTCGCGCGCTGAGCAGTCGCCTTATTGGCGACTGCTGCGCGAAACGGCTGAAGACAGGATGTCTGAAGGTGCGGCCCTGCAGCGCGGGGAAGCACCAGGGACGGCGCAGCGATGCCGCTGTACCAGAGACGAGCCGCGTCAAAGGACGCAGCTCTTTCACGTCACTGACACACGAACCCATTGATCGACGACAACCTCGACCACAACCGCTGCCCATCCCCCGTCGGCACGTTCGCGTCGCTGTGCGTCGAAGCGAACGTGAGCGCGAGCGTGTTGCAGTCCGGGAACGCGAACGACACGTTGCCCCAGGGCCGCGACACGATGTTCGCCGGATTGAAGTTGCCGGCGAAGCCGCCACCCGTGAACGAGAACGTCGGCACCAGGATCGTGCGCGCGCCCACCGGCACGTCGACGTTGCCGATGATCCACGTCGGCCGCCCGTCCGGCGCGTAGGTGAACCACGAGAAGAACGCGAAGCGCGTGCCGTCGCCGCGCTCGGCCACTTCCCAGAACAGGCCCTCGCCGCTGCGCGCGGGATCGAAGTACGTGCCGGTGGTGTAGCCGTTGATCTCGAGCGCCTGCGTGCCGTCCGGATGCGTCTGCCGGTCGTACGCCGCCACGTTGAACGCCTCGCGCCGCGTCTGGTTCGCGTAGAACGGGAACAGCGAGATGGTGACGGCCGGGTTCAGGTCGATCTGGAAGTTGTCGACCGGGTAGGTTTCGAGCACCACGGTGACGTCGCCGATGATGCGGATGCCGAGCACGTCGGCACCGATGGTGTTCGGCTCGCCGGCCGGCCGCAGCGCGAGGTCGTTCTGCCCGGTGCGCGCCACGCCCATGATCGGGATCACCGGCGCGGGCTCCGTGTTCTCGCGGTTCGCCGCGCGGTCGAAGCGGATCAGGATTGCCGACTTGTTGCCGCTGCAGGCGGCGCGCCACATCGTGACCGCGACGTTCTCGGTGTAGTTGCCCGTGAGGTCGGCCAGCGTGATCGTGCGCGTGACCGCCGGGCCGCGCGAGGCGGACGGCAGCGGCGAGGACAGGCAGCTCGGCGGATAGCTGCGGCGCGCGTTCGCGACCACCACGCTCGCGTGCGGGACCATCGGCGCGACGACCGGCGGCGTGGCGGCGCGGACGGGAGCGGCCGGCAGCGCCAGCGCGAGCAGCAACAGCGAAAGGGTGGATTTCATCGGCGATCTTCGGGGGCGTCGCGGGCGACGCGGGCGCCGGCAATCTACGGGCGGAAGCCGGCGAGCGCAATGCGACGGACGAAAGCGCCCTTCCGTCGCGTCGTGGCGGGACGGAAGGGCGCGTGCGAACGACGTTCAGTGCGTCGACGCAGAATCCGCAACCGGAATGCGCAGCACCTGGCCCGGGTAGATCTTGTCCGGGTCCTTCAGCATCGGCTTGTTCGCCTCGAAGATCAGCGGGTACTTGTTCGCGTTGCCGAGCGTTTCCTTCGCGATGGCGGAAAGCGTGTCGCCCTTCTTCACCGTATAGGTGCGCGAGGCCCAGTCGCCTGCCCCGCCACCGCCGCCTGCGCCCGCACGCGCGACCGCCGCGTCCGGGCGCGGTGCGCCCGTGGTGCCGTTGACGGCCGCGAGCGGGGCGCGTTCGCCAGGCGACGCGGAACCCGCGAGTGGCGCGGCCACCTTGCCGACGTGCAGGCGGTCGTCCACCTTGTCGACGCCATCGACGTTGCCGACGATGAGGATCACCTTCTCGCGCGTGTCCTGGTCGGGCACGTTGCCCTCGACGACCAGCACGCCCTTCTCGAAGTGGAAGCGGATGTCGTCCGCGTCGATGCCGTGCTCCTCGACGTGCTGGCGCAGCGGCTTGTAGACCTCGACCTTGTCGTCGGGCGCGTGCTTGAACACCTTCGCGCCCGCGTTCTTCACGAAATCGAAAATGCCCATGATTTCCTCCCGCTGCGCCGGGATGGCGCTCCTGTGACATTGTCGCGAAGGGGAGCGAGCTCCGCCGCCAAACAACGGTAACGGCGAGCGACGACCTCGGCGTCGCGCCTCAGGCGGCGAGCGCGCGCGCCAAGGCGCGGTCGTCGAACCGGCGCGCGACCACGACCATTCCGGCCGACACGCAGGACGCCGCGACGAGGAACGCGCAGCCGACGGTCGAGACCACGGCGCCGGCGGGCTGCCCGGGCGCGAGCGCGATTATCGCCATGATCGCCGCCGAGTTGACCAGCACGCACGCGGCGATGGACCAGGGCGTTGGCGTGAAAAGCAGCGACGTGGTCAATCGCGCCCGGCTCGAGCCCAGGCTCCAGCGCACCGCGACGTCCTTCTGCAGCATCGCCGCCGCGGCCGTCAGCGTGAGCACGCACATCGCGATCGACAATCCGACCACCAGCAACGAGATCATCAGGCACATCGTCGCGAGCGCCTGGTCCGGGCGCAGGTCGTCGGCAATGCGCCGCGTCATCGTTCGCGCCCGCTTGACGTGATATTCGGGCAGCACAGCAGCCAGCGCCGCCTCGACGCGCGCCAGCGGCGCCGTCGGATCGCCGCGGCCGATGACGGCGCCGGCATTACCGATCCGGGTGAGCGGCGCGTAGATCGTCGGCAAGGGGGACGCACGCGTGTCGAGGAATTGCGCGTCCGCCGCGACTCCGCAAATGGCGAATGCAACGGGCGCGCCTGCGTTCGGCACCTGTGCGGTCATGATCGTGGGGAGCGAACCGTCGGCGACTCCGTAACGGCGCACGAAGGCCGCGTTCACGATGACCTGCCGCTCGGCGTGGGTTCCCAGCGGCGCGCACAGTCGGTCGACCGCGATGCCGAGCACGCGGAAGTACGACGGTGTGACGAAGTTGATCGATACCATTTCGCTGCCACTCGCGGCTGCCTCGCCAATCGTGGCCGAAACAACCTGCGGCGCGCCGACCGGAGGGGCGCTCGCGAGCGCGATGTCCGCATCGGCACTGCCCGCGCCCGCGTCGGCGGCGACGGTTGCGAGCGCGCGGCCGTCCAGCGTGGCGGGGAACCCGTGGTCGCCGGACGCGTCTCGCCGCAGCTCGGCGTACCACGTGCCGGCGGGCTGGAACCCGAGGTTGCGTTCGAGGAGCGCCCGCACACGCTCGAACGTGACAGCGGCAGCGCCCGTCGCGAGCAGGACCGCCGCAAACGACAGACCGACGAGCGCCAGGCTGGATGCCCTGATCGCACCCAGGTTGCGGCGTGCAGCCGTCAGCGACGGCGCGCCGAGCGCGAGCCGCGACAACGCGAGCGGCGCCACTGCGAGCGACGCCAGGAACGCGCCGACGATGACGAGGATGGATCGGCCCTGCGTCAAGGCGACGATCGATTCACGGATCGGGAAGTCGGGAAGGCGCGGGGCAACGGCCCACGCGACCAGCACCGCCGCGCAGGCCACGACGAGCAGCAGGAGGACCACGCGCAGCTCCGAGCGGATGCGCCGCCACCAGCGCTGGGAGCGGGTTTCGCCGAGCGCATGCCGGATCGCCTCGCGCGTCTCCTCCCCGAGCAACTGGACCAGTCGCGACGACAGGTGCATCGCACCGAACGCCGCGGCGACCGCGATGGCGTTCAGCAGCAGCATCCAGCTCCACGTTGCGAGCACGGCGCGGCGTTGGGCCGTCAAACCGAGGCCGCGCGACAGCGTGGCGCGCAGGGGCGACGCCGTTTCGGAGAGCAGGCGATCGAGCGCGGCGGACGCCGTCTCGACGTCCGGACGCGTTTCGATGCCGAGGTATTCCGGTCGCAACTGCGACAGTGCCGCTTCGAACGATCGCGGCATCACCACCCCGGGCCACGCCCCCAGCGGTACCCAACCCACCACGCCGCGATCCGGGCTCGGGCCGACGAACGCCGACGTCGCGACGCCGACGACGACGAACGCGACGTTGCCGGCCGATTCCGCGCCGACCCCAATGGGCTCGACCTCGACCGTCTTGCCGACGGCGTCGGCGACCGAACCGAACCAGGCCCTGGCGGCGTGCTCCGTGAGCACGATCTCCCGCGCCGCCGAGCCATGCAGGTGCGCATCGAGGTCGCGAACGGGAAACGCCCGACCGACCAGCGGCACGTGCAACGACGCGAACAGCGGCCCCGTGCTCCAGCCCAGCGTCTGCCGACCCATGGAACGCCCTGCGACGAAGACCTGGCGCGTCAACGGGAGGCTCGTCACCCATTCGCCGCCAACGCCGGACGCGGCGATCCGGCCCAGCTCGGCGTACGAAATCGCCTCGCGCGCGCCGCTCGCGGCGCCCGGCTGCGAGAACGTCGCCGTCGCGAACGCGGTGCCCGGAGCGGTGCCGGACTGCACGGGCGCGCGCGCATGCCGGGCGAGCCCGCACGCGAGCACGACCGCGGCGAGCGCAAGCCCCGTCCCCGCGCGCTCCGCGATACGGATCCAGCGCAACTCAGTCGACCTGGAGGTCGGCCGTCGCGACCTGCGCTTGCGAACCCGTGCGCCGCAGCTCGTCCTCGATGGCGGTGCGTGCGCGACCGCACGGCTCGCACATCGCGGCGAGCGAGGCCGGTGTTGCAATGACCACGAGGCCCGCGTTGCCGTGACGCGGCGACTTCGCATCGCGCCCGAAGACGTCGCCGAACGTTGGATGATCCGGGGCGCAGGTCGTGGACAGCTGCGACAGGTTGTCCAGCTCGTAGACACCCACGAGGCAATCGTCGGCATCGAAGACGAAAAACAGCGGGAACCAGATGACGCGGGGATCGGTCTTCGCCTGGTCCGGCATCGACACCGTCCGTGCTGCGACCGCGTGCGTGCGATCGATCGCGGCACGTGCGGACGCGGTGGTGAGCGCAAGCGTTGCGGCGGAGCCCCCTGCCGCGCTCGCAACGCCGGACAGCGTCGCGCACAGCAGCGCAGTGCATAGCGTACGGTTCACCGACGCGACGCCCCGCCCAAGGGTCATTGCGCTTCGGCCTGCATCCGCGCAGCCACCGCTTCGGCGGAACGCATCACGCGCAGTACGTTGCCGCCCGCGAGCGCCCGGAGGTCGGCGTCGCTCCAGCCGCGGCGGATCAGCTCCGCGAACAGGTTCGGGTACATCGAGACGTCTGACAGCCCGACCGGCCACTCGTCGTTGCCGTCGAAGTCGCTGCCGATGCCGACGTGGCTCGCGCCGATGCGCTTCGCGATGTAGTCGATGTGGTCGGCCACCTGCGCGATCGTCACGGGCGGGAACACGACGCCCTCGAATATTTCCTTGCGCAACGCATCGATCGCGAGGGGATCGCTGATGCCCTTCGCACGGCGATTGAACTCCTCGATCTTCGGCTGGTTGATGCGCGCGACTTCGGGCGAGGTGAAGCCCGCGACGAACGTCACCATGACGACGCCGCCGTTCGCCTTCACGAGGTCGAGCACGTCGTCCGGCACGTTGCGCGGCACGTCGCAGACCGACTTCGCGTTCGAATGCGAGAAGATCACGGGCGCCTGCGTCGTGGCGAGCGCGTCGCGCATCGTGTCGGGCGAAGTGTGCGAAAGATCGATCAGCATGCCGAGTCGGTTCATCTCGTGCACGACCTCGCGGCCGAAGTCGGTCAGCCCGTCGTGCTCGGGCGGCACGGCCACGGAATCGGCCCAGCTCGTGTTCGTGTTGTGGGTGAGCGTCATGTAGCGCACGCCGAGGCGGTGGTACGCGCGCAGCACGTCGAGCGAATCCTCGATCGCGTGCCCGCCCTCGATGCCGAGCAGCGACGCGATGCGGCCGGCGCGGTGCTCGGCTTCGACCTGGTCCGCGGTGAGCGCGAGCCCGAACACGTCGGGATAGCGGTCGATGATCCCGCGCGCCGTCTCGATCTGCTCGAGCTGCACCTTCGCGAAGTCCTTGCCCGACTCGCCCGGCGTGTACACCGACCAGAACTGCGCGCCGACGTGGCCCGCGCGCAGGCGCGCGATGTCGGTCTGGCCCTTCGTGGTGCGCAGGTCGTACTTCGCGGGATCGCCCTTTGCAGTCTCGTCGGAGCGCACGGCCCACGGCAGGTCGTTGTGGCCGTCGAACAGGATCGCGTGTGACAGCAGCTCGTTCGCGTGCGCGAGCGCCGCGTCGTCGGCCGCGATCGCGGGCGCGCAGAGGGCAAGGGCGAGGATGCCGGCGATGGCGCGCATGCGTTTGCTCCGGGGCAGCGAATGGAGGGAAGTCACGGCGGCAGCGGGCCGCGGTAGACCGGGTCGAACACGTCGAGGTGCCAGCGCTCGCGGTCGCTCGCGAGATCCCACGCCACGATCCGCGCGCCGTGGCCGTCCATGCGGTCGCCGTTGCGCCACAGCACCGGCTCGCTGCGATACACGAGCAGCCCGTCGAGCACCGCGAACGGCAGGTAGGCATAGGGCAACGTCGGTCCCGCGATCGCGTCGCCGGTGCCCCGCATGCGCACGGTCCAGCGCCATGCCGTCCCGAAGCGCTCGTCCGCGACGGCCGCGGCGCTCATCGCCGCGAGGTCGCCGTGGCTGCGGAACTGGCGCTCACCGAGCCCGGGCACGCGCTCCGCGGCCGGCAGGTCGGGCGGCGGCAGCAGCGGCGCGTCGACCACGCCGCGGCGCGGAATCGTCATGTGCTGCGCGCCGTCGAGCGCGAGGTCGAATGCGCCCGTGGCGACCGTCGGTTCGCCCTCGACTTCCTCGAGCACGGCGCCGCGCAGCGGCGCCGCGGTCGACCGCCAGTGGATGCGCGCGCCCTGCGCCGTCGCTTCGGCGACGGCCTCGAACGTCGACTGCGGCACCGGGACGACGCTCGCGCGCACCTCGTCCGGGACTTCGAACGCGATGCGGTCCTGCACGGCGCCCGTCGCCGCATCGAGCAACAGCAGGAGCCCCGCGCCGCGCACGTCGTTGCGCCCGAGCGCGACCACGCTGCCGCGCGTTTCGAGCAGCGGGAACGCGACGTCGTTGCTGCTCCAGGCAGTCGTGCCGTCGGCGAGCGAAACGGCGCGCGCGTATCCGTTCGCATCGGCGACGACCGCGCGGGCGGCCGCCTCGTCGACGAGCACGCCGGGCGCCATCGCCGTGGCGTCGGCATTCGCGTGCGCCGCGGCGAACAGGAGCGCGACGAAACCGGTGGTGCGGAGGCGTGTGTGCATGTCTGCCCAGGCGTCCTATTCGAATCCGTTCGAGAACAACGCGTCGGGCAGGCCGAGCGGGTTGCGCAGGATCCACGCGCCGCGACCGAGCGTGCCCGCGACGAGCACGTTGTCCGCCACGTCGTAGTCGAGCTCGTAGACGCCGGCGTTCGGCAGGCCGGTGCCGAGCCGCGTCCACGTGTCGAAGTTGGGCGCGCGCGACACGAACACGCCGCGGTCGCCGCCGACCACGAGCGCGTCGTTGCCGCTGGTCGGGATGAACGCCATCGCACGCAGCGTGCCGGGATCGAGGCCGCTCACGAGGTTGCCCGTGACCGGGTTGAAATTCGCGCCGCCGTTCGACGAGAACTGCACGGTGGATGCGGTCAGCGCGAACATCCGCGACGGCAGGTCGCGGTCGACGGCCACGTCGGCGACCGCGCCGGGCATGGTGGCGAGCCGCGCGAAGCCGCCGGCGATCGAGCTGCGCAGCCACAACGCGTTGACCGGCGACGTGGCCGGATTCTCGGTGACGCCCGCGAGGATGAAGTCGGCGTTGCCCGGCACGCCGTAGGCGATCGGCGTGCCCGCGAACTGGTTCACGCGCACGACCGGATCGACGGGCGTGATGAACGCGATTGTGGCCGCGCCGTCCAGCGATTCGTAGATGCCGTTGCCGGCGCCGATCAGCAGCCGCTGCGCGTTCGTGTTGTCGCCGATCGTCACGGCGTCGTTCGTCTCGATCGGCGTGTAGAACTGCGTGACGAGCGCCGGCCCGCCGCCGGTGACGGTGCGCGCGGGGAACGTGCTCGATTGCTGCACGTTCGTCGCGTTCATCGTGCGACGGCGGAGGTTGGACAGGTTCTGGAAGCTCGTGTAGCGCGTCGAGAGCGTCGTCGAATAGCGGTCCTGGATCGCCGGGTGGCCGCCGTCGCCGGTGCTGACCGAGTCGAAGGTGCGCGTGGCGTCGCGCTGCTGCGTGGTGCCCGTGTCCTGCGCGCCGCCCGTGACGCGGTCGGACACCGTGTCGTACGAGAGGCCGTGGTACTCGGTCACCTGCACGTCGCCGTTGCGCGAGACCCAGGCGCCCGTCGTGGTGCGCGGGGCCAGGCGCTTGTAGATGCCGCCGTCGTCGGTCTCGAGCAGGTTGCCCGCGGCGTCGAACGCCATGTCGCGCGAGTCGGCGTGCGGCGACGTCTTCGGCGTGTCGGTGTGCGTGAGCGACGTCCAGCGCGACGCCGGCGGTTGCGACGCGTCGCCGCGGAACAGCCGGCCGCTGTAGTCGTTCGCGCCGAGCGAGTTCGGGAAGAAGTTGCTGCTGCCGCTCACGCCCTCGCCGAAATACGGCTGGCGGTCGCCGCCGACGTAGACGATGTTCGCGTCGGTCGGGTCGGCGGCCATCGACATGTGGATGCCCGCCTGCCCGCCCGGATGCGCGCCGAACAGCACGCCGTTCTCCTCCACGGTGGTCGGCACGCCGAGCGCGGTCCAGCCGGTGGCGCCGTCGGCCGAGCGGAAGACTTCGGCGAGGCGACCATTGCTGCCCGCGATCGCGACGTATACCTGCCCGACCGCACCGACCGCGACGCGCGTGCGCGCGGTGCCCGCGACGAGCAGCGCGTCGATCGCGGCGTCGGAGACCTTCGTCCACGTCGCGCCGGTGTCGACGCTGCGGTAGATGCCGCGCGCCGAGCCGCTGGTGACGGATGCGTAGAAGCGGATTGCCGCGGACGGGTCGCTCGCGAGCTCGCTCACGCTGCCCGTGGGCAGGCCGGTGCCGGCGCCGCCGGACACCTGCGTGAACACGACGCCGATGTCGGTGGAGCGGTAGATGCCGTTGTCGGTGGCGGCCAGCAGGACCGCGCCGCGCGCGGCGACGCCGACGATCGCGCGGTTCACGAGCGTTCCGCCGCCGTCGAGCACGGACCAGCTCGTGCCGCCGTTCGTGGTGCGCAGCATGCCGATCAACGGCCCGCCGCGCCGGCTCAGGCTGGACGTGCGCGCAGTGCCCGCGACGAGCGTCTGGTTCGTGACGTCGGTCGGGTCGAACGCGATGTCGCCGATCGACAGCGTGGCGAGCGCGTCGGTGAGGCGCGTCCACGCCGGCGGCGTGGCCGTGGCGTTCGTCGTGCGCCAGATGCCGCCGTTCGTCGAGCCGACGTACGCGATGTCCACGTTCGTCGGGTGCGCGGCGACCGCGTTGATCGAGCCGACCACCTCTCGGTTCGTGATGCCCTCGACCTGGCCGCCATTCGAAGGTCCTGGCCCGAGTGCCTCCCAGGCCTGGCCGTGCGCCAGGGAGGCGGCGATCAGCATGGCGAATGCCGCGCATGCGCGGACCGACGACGAAACTCGCATGCTGCCCCCGGCACGGTTGCGGACAGCGCGAAGAATAACCGCGTGACCGGGCAAATGCCGATCGCCGTCCGTTGACGCGTGGGCCGGGCGGCGGCGCGATGCGGGCCTCCGCGCGCTTCAGCCGAGCGTCTGCGTCGCGCGTCCGATCAGGGCACGCACCACGGGGTCGGTGTCGCGGCGCTGGGTGGTGATCGCGTAGTAGCGCTCGACCACGCCGTCGACGGCGCCGAGCAGCTGCACGCCGTACGCCGTCTCCACCTCGGCGCGCAGCGCAAGCGGGGCCGGGAATGCGCCCGAGCCCGCGGCGCCGAACGACTTCATCAGGCCACTGTCGTCGAACTCGCCGACCACGCGCGGCACGACGCGCCGGCGCTCGAGCCAGCCGATCACTTCGCGGTGCAGCGCGTTGTCCTTGCCGGGCAGCAGCAGCGGCTGGCGATGCAGCGCCTGCGGAAAGCGTGCGCCGATCCGCTTCGCGAGCGTCGGCGTCGCGAACAGCCCGACGCCGCTTTCGCCGAGGGGGTGGTTGAACGCGCGCACGGCCGCGCCGGTCGGGATGGGACGGTCTGCGATGACGAGGTCGAGACGGTGCAGCGCCAGTTCCGAGAGCAGCAGGTCGAGCGCTTCGTGGCTGCACACGAGGCGCAGGCCGCCTTCGTTCGGCAGCGGCGCGAGCAGGCGATGCGCGAGCGAGCGCGGCACGCCGTCGGTGAGCCCGACGCGGAACACGCGGGCGCGACCCGCCGGCAGCTCCTGCAACTGGCTGCGCAGCTCGTCGACCAGCCCGAAGATGTCTTCCGCGTACGAGTAGGCGAGTTGGCCGGCTTCCGTCAGCTCCAGCCGCCTGCCGACCGGTCGCAGCAGCTCCACGCCGAGCTGCGCCTGCAGCTCCGCCACCTGGCCGCTCAGCGTCTGCGGCGTCAGGTCCAGCTTCTCGGCCGCGCGACTGACGCCGCCGAACCGCGCGACGGCCCAGAAGTACCGGAGGTGCTTCAGGTTCATTTCGGGAAACCCGATGGTTCGTGTCGAAGCTATCGCATTGATCGATACGAGCCCAACCAGCAGATTGCCCCGGCCAACCAGGAGGAAGCAGTCATGATCACCGGGATCATCGCGCGCGGCTTCGCACTGACGACGGCATTGCGCGCGTTCGTGGAACGTCGGCTCGGGGCGGCGCTGCGTCGCCACGCGGTGGCCGCCCATCGCGTGTCGGCGCGGCTCGCCGACGTGAACGGGCCGCGCGGCGGGATCGACAAGTCCTGCGTGATCGAAGTGCGCGGGCCGGCGCTCCAGCCCGTCGTCGTCCGCGAACGCGACGCCGACCTGTATGCGGCGATCGATCGCGCGGCGGCGCGCCTGGACCGCACGCTCGCGCGGCGCGTCGGGCGACGCCGTCGGGCGCGGCGCGCGGACCTTCCTTGACGTCCGACGAAGGGAACGCCGACCGTGGAGATCGCCACCGTCCTGCTCGAAACCGTCTGGCTCGGCAAGCCCGCGTGGATCTGGCTGAGCTTCATGGCCATCGTCGTCACGCTGCTGGTGCTGGACCTCGGCGTGCTGCACCGCGAACAGCGCGAAATCGCGGTGCGCGAAAGCCTGCTGCTTTCCGCGGGATACATCGCGATGGGGCTCGGCTACGGCGCATTCGTCTGGCACGAGCTCGGCCGCGAGTCCGGCGTGAGCTACCTGACCGGGTTCCTCGTCGAGAAGTCGCTGTCGATGGACAACGTCTTCGTGATCGCGATGGTGTTCTCGTTCTTCGCGATCCCGCGGCGCTACCAGCACCGCGTCCTGTTCTGGGGCATCCTCGGTGTGATTGTGCTGCGCGCCATCATGATCGGCCTCGGCGCGGCACTCGTGAGCGAGTTCAGCTGGGTGCTGTATCTCTTCGGCGCGTTCCTGCTCGCGACCGGCGTGAAGATGCTGTTCTGGAGCGCGGCTCCCCCGGACATCGGCGGACACCCGCTGCTGCGCTGGCTGAAGTCGCGACTGCACGTCACCGAACAGCTGCACGGCGAGCGATTCGTCGTCCGCCGACGCGACGCGGGCGGCCGCCTGCGCTGGTTCGCGACGCCGCTGCTGCTCGCGCTCGTGCTGATCGAGGCTGCCGACCTGGTGTTCGCCGTCGACTCGGTGCCCGCGATCTTCGCGATCACGCAGGACCCGTTCATCGTCTACACGTCGAACATCTTCGCGATCCTCGGCCTGCGCGCGCTGTACTTCGCGCTGGCCGCGATGATCCACCGCTTCGCCTACCTCAAGTACGCGCTCGCGCTCGTGCTGGTCTTCATCGGCGGCAAGATCCTCGCGGTCGACCTCGTCGGCAAGATCCCGGCTGTCGTCTCGCTGACGGTGACCGTGGGGCTGATCGCGGGCGGCGTGCTGTTCTCGCTGTGGAAGACGCGCCCGGGCGTGCCGCGCATCCCCGCCGGCCAGTCGTGACGGGCGACGCCCGCGCGAACGTCGGCAAAAAAAGACCCCGCCGAAGCGGGGTCTTTCCTCGGCATCCGTGCCGTCGCCCTCGCGGGCTCCTGCGGAGATGCCTGTATCGCTCTGGACTTCCGATCTTCGCGAGCTTTGCTCTGCAAGCCCGCTCCGTAGCGAGTCGGTCGTCGCGAAGTCAGGGTCACGCCCCTGACTTCGCGGGCCGTCCGCGCTCTTCCGGACCGTTTTCCCGCGCAGCGGGAAAACGGGACGAATCGACTCAGAAATCCATGCCGCCCATGCCGCCACCGTGGTCGTGACCGCCGTGGCCACCGGCGGGCGCTTCCTTCTTCGGGGCTTCGGCGACCATCGCTTCGGTCGTGATCATGAGGCCGGCGATCGACGCGGCGTTCTGCAGCGCGTAGCGCGTGACCTTGGTCGGGTCGAGGATGCCGAACGCGACCATGTCGCCGTACTCGCCGTTCGCGGCGTTGTAGCCGAAGTTGCCCTTGCCGTCGGTGACCTTGTTGAGCACGACGGACGGCTCTTCGCCGGCGTTCGACACGATCTCGCGCAGCGGCGCTTCCATCGCGCGCTTGGCGATCGAGATGCCGTGGTTCTGGTCCTCGTTCGCACCCTTGAGGTCCTTCAGGCCCTGCAGCGCGCGGATCAGCGCCACGCCACCGCCCGGCACCACGCCTTCCTCGACGGCCGCACGCGTGGCGTGCAGCGCGTCTTCGACGCGGGCCTTCTTTTCCTTCATCTCGACTTCCGTCGCGGCGCCGACCTTGATCACGGCAACGCCACCGGCCAGCTTCGCGACGCGCTCCTGCAGCTTCTCGCGGTCGTAGTCCGAGGTGGTCTCCTCGATCTGCGCCTTGATCTGCTTGATGCGCGCCTCGATGCCCTTCTTGTCGCCGGCGCCGTCGATGATCGTCGTGTTCTCCTTCGAGACCACGATCTTCTTCGCCTGGCCGAGGTCCTTGATGGTCGCCTTCTCGAGCTGCAGGCCGAGCTCTTCCGAGATCACCGTGCCACCCGTGAGGACCGCCATGTCCTCGAGCATCGCCTTGCGACGGTCGCCGAAGCCCGGCGCCTTCACGGCGCAGACCTTCACGATGCCGCGGATCGTGTTGACGACGAGCGTCGCGAGCGCTTCGCCCTCGATGTCCTCGGCGACGATCAGCAGCGGACGGCCGCTCTGCGCGATCTTCTCGAGCAGCGGCAGCATGTCCTTGATGCTCGAGATCTTCTTCTCGTGGATCAGGATCCACGGGTTCTCGAGCACGCACTCCATCTTGTCCTGGTTGGTGACGAAGTGCGGCGACAGGTAGCCCTTGTCGAACTGCATGCCTTCGACCCACTTCACCTCGGTCACGAGGCTCTTGCCCTCTTCGACCGTGATGACGCCGTCCTTGCCGACGCGCTCCATCGCGTCCGCGAGGATCTTGCCGATCTCCTCGTCGTTGTTCGCGGCGATCGAGCCGACCTGGGCGATCTCCTTCTTGCCCTTGACGTCGATCTTCACCTTCTTGATCGACTCGACCACCTTGGCGACCGCCTTCTCGATGCCGCGCTTGAGCGCGACCGGGTTGGCGCCGGCGGTGACGTTCTTGATGCCCTCTTCGAAGATGGCTTCGGCGAGAACGGTCGCGGTCGTCGTGCCGTCGCCGGCGACGTCCGAGGTCTTGGACGCGACTTCCTTCACGAGCTGCGCGCCCATGTGCTCGTAGGGATCCTGGAGGTGGATCTCCTCGGCGACGGTGACGCCGTCCTTCGTGATCGTGGGCGCGCCCCAGCCCTTGTCGAGGATCGCGTTGCGACCGCGGGGACCGAGGGTGGTGACGACGGCTTTGGCGAGCTTCTCGACGCCGCGGCGGATCGCTTCGCGGGCGTCGGACTCGAAGACCATTTGCTTGGCCATGGGGTTCTTCTGGATGCAGGGGGACTGAAGGCGCCGGGCTCCCGCAGGGTTCGATGCGGTGGGGAGCGCGCGCGGCGTGCCTCGGGGTCGGAAACGACGGCGCGCGTTGGCAAGAAGGGTGCCGAGGGTGCGGACGAGCTCAAGCCCTGTAGCTACAAGAACTTCGAACGGGTTCCTCCCGCGGCTCTGGGCTGCCGATTGGGCAGACGATGGGGGCGCTCGCGACAGCCGCTGTCAACGTGGCAGAACTTCCTTCCGAGTCGTGCCGGGCCGGTCGCGCTTCACCAGGCGGGGCGCGGCGGGCAT
>CALKUS010000195.1 GCA_937996755.1 uncultured Pseudomonadota bacterium
GCCGTCGCCGCCACCACCACCGCCGCCGCCACCACCGCGTCCGCGACGACGACCGCCGCCGCCGGGGCCACCCGGGCGCGGACCGCGATTGCCGCCAGGTGCGTTGCCGCGGTTACCGCCGCCGGGACCGCCACTGCGATTGCCGCCGCCGCGGTTGCCCTGCGGGCCGCGATTGCCGCCCGCGAAATTGCCGCGCGCATCGCCGCCGGGGCCACCCCCGGGGCGTCCGCCGGGACGACCACCCGGGCGATTGCCGGGGCGTCCGCCGGGACGGCCACCGGGGCCGCCACCGCCCGGGCCGCGCGCGGGCCCGTTGCCGGGCTGGCCGTGGCCGTAGCCCGAATCGCGCTTCGCATAGGCGTGGTCGGACGGGAAGCCGTACGGCATCGCCGGCGCGCCGCCGCCACCGCGGCGCTTGTTCGCGCGACGCGCGCCGCCGGGTGCGTTCGCGCCGCCACCGCCGGGCGTCCACGAGCGCAGCTCGGCGGAATTGCCGTTGCGCTCACCGGGCGGGCCACCGCGAGCACCGCGCCCGCGCGGCGGACGCGAGCCGGGCGCACCCTTCGGGCCGCCGCGACCGGGGCCCGCGAAACCGCCACCCGGGCCCTTGCCGCGCCCGCGCTTCGGCGCGCCGCGGCCCGGTCGCGAATCCTTGTCGTCGCGCACGAAATCGAACGCGCGCAGCTCGCGCGCTTCGGCGGCGTGGCCGTGGCTGTAGGAATCCTGGCTGCGACCGCCCTTGATCTCGGTCGGCTGGCGCGTGGCCTTGCGCACGCCGATGACCGGCTGCAGCGTGAGCGTCTGCGGCACTTCGCCGAGGCCGAGCTGGCTGCGCAGCTCGCGATAGGCTTCGGGCGACAGCGGCTCGACGTGGCCGCGGCGCAGCTGGCGCGGCAACTCGATGCTGCCGTAGCGGATGCGCTTGAGGCGGCTCACTTCGAGCCCCTGCGATTCCCACATGCGGCGCACTTCGCGGTTGCGGCCCTCGTGCAGCACGACGCGGAACCACGAGTGCGTGTCGCCCATGTTGATCGTGGCGATCTCGTCGAAGCGCGCCGGGCCGTCCTCGAGCTCGACGCCGCGGCGCAGGTTCTGCAGTATTTCTTCCGTCACCGTGCCGTGGATGCGGCAGACGTACTCGCGCTGGATCTCCGAGCTCGGGTGCATCAGCGCGTTCGCGAGCTCGCCGTCGGTGGTGAGCAGCAGCAGGCCGGTGGTGTTGATGTCGAGGCGTCCGACCGAGACCCAGCGCGCGCCCTTCAGGCGCGGCAGCTGCTCGAACACGGTCGGGCGGCCTTCGGGATCGTCGTTCGTGGTCACCACGCCTTCGGGCTTGTGGTAAATGAGCACTTCGGCGTCTTCGGGCTCGCTGGCCACGACCATGAAGGCCTTGCCGTCGAGCTCGACGCGGTCGCCCACGCGCACCGACGAGCCGATCGTCGCCGGCGAGGCATTGAGCTTCACGTCGCCTGCCTCGATGCGTTCCTCGAGCAGTCGGCGCGAGCCGAGGCCCGCGTTCGCGAGCACCTTGTGCAGGCGTTCCTCGATGGCGGGGCCGGCCTGGCGGGCCTCACGGTTGAGGGACAGCTTGCTGCGGGTTCTTTCGTTGTTCATTCGCGGTTTTCCGGGTCGTCCAGCACGGCCGCGTCCTGCGCGTCGGTGCCTTCGCCTGCGGTGGTTTCGTCGGTGTCGTTCGCGGCTTCGTCGTCGCCGGCGAGCGCTGCGCTCGCGACGATGGGTTCGTCGCCGGGCGCGTCGGGATCGTTGCCGGCGTCTTCGCGCGGCTCGACATTGCCGGCCTCGGGCAGCTCGAGCTGCGGCTCTCGGGCGGAGTGGCTGTCGTCGCCATTCTCCGGCGACCCGGCGGCGCCGAGGTCCAACTCTGGCTCGAGATCCTCGATGTCGCGGATCTCGGCCAGCGGCGGCAGCTGGTCGAGGCTCTTGAGGTTGAAGTAGTCGAGGAACTGGCGCGTGGTGCCGAACAGCGCCGGCTTGCCGGGCACGTCGCGATGGCCCACGACGCGGATCCACTCGCGTTCCTCGAGCGTGCGGATGATGTTCGACGAAACCGCGACGCCGCGGATCTGTTCGATCTCGGCGCGCGTGATCGGCTGGCGATACGCGATCAGCGACAGCGTCTCGAGCAGCGCGCGCGAGTACTTCGTCTGGCGCTCGGTCCACAGGCGCGCGACGAACGGGTGCACGTCGGTGCGCACCTGGAAGCGGAAACCGCTCGCCACTTCCACGAGCTCGACGCCGCGGTCGGCGTAATCGGCGCGCAGCTCCTCGAGCGCCTGGCCCACGGCTTCGCTCGCGACGGGCTCGTTCTCGGCGAACAGTCCGTGCAATTGCAGCAGCGAGAGCGGCTGGCCGGCCGCGAGGATCGCGGCCTCGACGATGCGTTTAACGGCGGAGTTTTCCATCAATTTGAGAGCATCCGGATTCATCGGTCACGCGGCCGCAGCCAGCGTCTTCACGTAGATCGGGGCGAGCGCTTCGTTCTGCACGATCTCGAGCAGCTGCTCCTTCGCGAGCTCGAGGATGGCGAGGAACGTCACGACGACGCCGAGCCGGCCTTCCTCGGCCGTGAACAGCGTCTGGAACAGGTGGAACTCGCGATCCTCCAGCGTCTGCAGCACGTCGCTCATCCGGCTGCGCACCGACAGCGTCTCGCGCTGCACGTTGTGGTGGCCATAGAGCTCGGCGCGCGTCATCACGTCCTTCAGCGCGAGCAGCAGCTCGCGCAGGTCGACGGGTGGCGGCAGGCGGATCACGTTGCGGTCGGGCACGTGCGCGGACGCGACGTGCGTGTCGCGCTCGAGCCGCGGCATCGCCTCGATGTCCTCCGCGGCCTTCTTGAAGCGCTCGTACTCCTGCAGGCGGCGTACCAGCTCGGCACGCGGATCGGCCTCGTCTTCCGTCTCGCCGGGCGGGCGGGGCAGCAGCAGGCGCGACTTGATCTCGGCGAGGATCGCGGCCATCACGAGGTATTCCGCCGCGAGCTCGAGCTTGAGCCCCTGCATGAGGTCGATGTAGTCGACGTACTGGCGCGTGATCTCCGCGATCGGGATGTCGAGGATGTCGAGGTTCTGGCGGCGGATGAGGTAGAGCAGCAGGTCGAGCGGACCCTCGAACGCCTCGAGGATCACCTCGAGCGCATCGGGCGGGATGTAGAGGTCCTGCGGCATCTGCAGGAACGGTTGTCCCTTCACCAGCGCGAGCGGCATCTCCTGCTGCTGCGGCGGCGTGGGGAACACGGTGGCGGCGGACGTGGCGTCCGCGGGCTGGTTGCTCATCGGTGCGGCGCGCTTTGCGCCTTCCTGCTCGTTGGCGTGGCCTGGTTGCCTCGTGGATCGCGTGCGGCGATGGACTGCCGCGCCGCCCGTCGGGTTCGACGCGAAGCGCACTCGGGACCGGCATGCATTGCGCCGGGGCGATTACGCTCGTCGTGCTGCCCGTCGTGGACGCATGCGGCTCGGCTGCTGGACCACGGGCGCTCTCCCGGCGCCGGTGGTGCGCACGCGTCGTTCGTGTCTGGACGGTTCGCGACTGTAGGCCGGCGTCGGGCTGGTACAGAACCGCATCAGGGCGGCCGCCGGCAAATTCGGGATCAAGCGTATCGGGAAAGCGCCGCGCAAGTCCAGCCCCGAGCCGGGCGCGCCGTTACAATGCGCGCCATGTGGTACCTCGTCCTGGGACACGACGCCGAACGCTCGCTGCCGCTGCGCCGCGCGCATCGCCCGGCGCACCTCGCACGCGTCCAGGCGCTGCGCGACGCCGGCCGCCTGCTCATCGCGGGACCGCTGCCGGCGATCGATTCCGCCGATCCGGGCGAAGCGGGATTCACCGGCAGCGCGATCGTCGCGGAGTTCGACTCGCTCGACGCCGCGCGTGCCTGGGCCGAAGCCGATCCGTACCTCGTCGCCGGCGCGTGGGCGCGCGTCGACGTGCACCCGTTCGTGCGCGTGCTCTGAACGGCGCACCCGATCGCCCGGGTGGAACGGCGGTGGACGAGTCGCGCGACCTGTCGCGCAGATGGCGTCGCGTGACCCGCCGCAACGCGGCGGAGTCCGCGCGGGTGCGTCGGCGCGTGGCGCGCGAGCGCTGTGCCGCTCGCGGCGCGCTCATCCCGGTGACAACGCGTCGACGATGCGCGACGCGACGTCGACGCTCCAGTCCAGCGCCGGCTCGCCGGAGCCGTCATCGACGGTCGCCAGCGCACGCAGCCAGCGGCAGATCTCGCGGAACGCCGCGTCGCGCGGCGCCGTTTCGAATTCGCGCATCAGCACCTGCGATTTGCCGTCGCGCACGCGCGCGACCGTGACGGACACAAGGCGACCGTCGCTGTGCGCGACGACGTCCATCACGTCGGGCGGGAACCAGCGATCGGCGGGCGCGATGCGCGCGACGGGGCGTGTGGTGCGCCCGCTCATCGGAGGCGCAATGCAGGCGAGGACGGCGACATCGGCGCGCGATTCTGCCCGAGCCCGATGCGGGCGTCACTAACCAAAAGTTGGGCGCAACGCAGCATCGGCTCGGCCAGGCGCCATCGACGTCGGATTCGCGCAGCAAATGGATGCTGCGCTAGGATTCCGCCCGGGTTGGGGAACCCTGGGGGAAAAGGCGAATGATCCGGATCGTGCTGGTCGACGACCATGCGCTCGTGCGGAGCGGCTTCCGCATGATCCTGGCGCAGGAAGCCGACATGGAAATCGTCGGCGAAGCGGCGAACGGCGAGGACGCGCTCAAGCTGGCGCGGCAGCTCGCGCCCGACGTGGTCCTGATGGACGTGCACCTGCCCGGCATCAGCGGGCTCGAGGCCACGGAGCGGCTCGCGCGCGCGGGCGCCACGCCGCGCGTCATCGTCGTCACCGTGCACGACGAGCAACCGTTCCCGCGCAAGTTGCTGGAAGCCGGCGCGGCCGGCTATGTGACGAAGGCGTGTCCCGCCGCGGAGCTGATCGCGGCCGTGCGCGAGGTCGCGCGTGGCGGGCGATACCTCAGCTCGGACGTCGCCCGCGCGCTCGCGCTGTCGACGCTGCCCGGGCAGGCGCAGCAGCAATCACCGTTCGAGCTGCTCTCCTCGCGCGAGCTGGAAGTGGCCGTGAAGCTGGCACGCGGCGATTCCATGCAGGAGATCGCCGCACGGCTGAGCCTGAGCCCGAAGACGGTCGCGACCTACAAGTACCGCGTGTTCGAGAAGCTCGGCGTCGACAGCAACGTCGCGCTCGCGCATCTCGCCGTGCAGCACCGCGTGCTCGACGGCATGCCGGTCTGACGTTCGCGCCGAGCCTCGCGCTTGCGCGAGGCTCGTCCCGAACGAAGTGAGGGAGCTGTCGTTCCCTCAGGACTTCGTGTCGCCCTCCGGCGCGGCCGGCGGAACCGGATCGACTGCCGGCGCGTCTTCTTCCGCCGCCGCCGGCGCGGCCGTGAAGCGCGGCGCCTGCATCACCTGCGTCGCATCCGCGACAGGGGCGACCGGCATCGCGGGCGCACGCATCACCTGAGTGGCATCCGCGGCAGGCGCGGTCGGCATCACCGGCGCGCGCATCACCTGGGTGGCATCCGCGGTGGGCGAAGGCGGCACGACCGGCGCGCGCATGACCTGCGTCGCTTCCACCAGCGACGGCATCGGAGCCACCGGCGCGCGCATCACCTGTGTCTGCTCGACGGCGGGCAACGCCGCCGCGACGGGTTCGGCCGGCGCGGGCTCCGCGATCGCGACGGGCGCGCGCATCACCACCGTCTGTTCGACGACGGGGGCGGGCGCGGGTTCCGCGATCACCGGAACCGGCAGCTCGACGGTCGGCGCGAGCTCGCTGCGCGGCGCTTCGGTCGGCGCGGCGTCCGCCATGGGCGCGGGACGCGGCGGTTGTGCACGTGGCGGCTGCGGACGTGGCGTACGCGGCTCCGTCGCAGCGGCAGGCGACGGCAGCAGGTCGAGCTGCGCCTGCGGCGCGGTGGCTTCACTGCTCAGTTGCGGCGCGCCGGGAATCGGCTCGTCGCCCTCGTCGTCGCCGTTCTCGTCGTCGATGTCGAGTGCGGCGACGCCGGCCAGTGCGGCTTCGGGCGTCTGCGCCTCGTTGCCGCGATCGCCCCGGCGGCGACGACGGCCACCACGGCGGCCACGGCGGCGCGCGCGCTGGCCTTCGGCCTGCGCGGCATCGTCGCCGGTCGTGGGCGCGGGCGCGCCTGCGGTCGCTTCGGTGTTCGCCGCGACCGCGGTCGCAACGACGTTCGGATCGAGCGTGGCAGGCGCGGCGTCGGCTGCGACCGGTGCACGCGGCGCTTCTGCGGGGCGCGGCGCTGGCGCGGCTGCCGGCCTGGCGGCCGCATCGCCGGCGGGCGCACGCTGCTTGTTGCGATCGCGTTCGCCCTTGCCGTCCTGCTTGTTCTGCTGCGGCGCGCGCTGCTGGTTCTGGCCCGCCGCGTTCTGCGGCTTGCCGCCCTGCGGCTGGCGCTGCGACGGCTGCTGGTTCGGCTGCGCGGGCTTGCCGCCGCGCGCTTCGTGGCGCGAATCGCGCTGGCCACCGCGCTCGTTGCGGCCCTGGCCGCCGCGGCCACGATCACGGTCGTTGCGGCCGCGATCGCGGTCGCGCGAACGGTCCTCGCGGCGCGGCTGGTCGCGGCGCGCGTCGCGCGCTGCGGCCGGTGCCGCGGGCTTCGCTTCCGGTTCGCCACCGCCGAAGAAGGCGGCGATGCGCGCGAAAAAGCCGGGGCGCTTCGGCGCAACGACCGGCGCCGGCGCCGCGACGGCCACGGGCGCGGGCTTCGCGACTTCCTCTTCCGGCTTGTCTTCGCGCAGCGGCGCGGGCGTCGCGGGACGCACGCCCGTGACCATCGGCGCTTCGCCCTCGGACGGCGGCGTCACCGGCTGCGGCGGCAGCACGGGCGTGACCGGCGTGATCCGCTCGTAGCTCGGGCGCGTCTCTTCCGGCACTTCGCTCGTGCGCAGGCGCTTCACTTCGTAGTGCGGCGTCTCGAGGTTGCGGTCGGCGACCACGACGACGGTCGCTTCGTGGCGCTGCTCGATCTCGACGATCGCCTTGCGCTTCTCGTTGACCAGGAAGTTCGCGACGTCCGGCGGCGCCTGGATCAACACCTGCCCGGTGTTCTCCTTCATGCCTTCCTCTTCCGCGAGGCGCAGGATGGAGAGCGACAGCGACTCGATGCCGCGGATGCGGCCGTGGCCGTCGCAACGCGGGCAGAGGATCTGCGTCGCTTCGCCGAGCGACGGGCGCAGGCGCTGGCGCGACATCTCGAGCAGGCCGAAGCGCGAGATGCGCCCGATCTGCACGCGTGCGCGGTCCAGGCGCAGCGCGTCGCGGAGCTTCTCCTCGACGTCGCGCTGGTGCCGCGGGTTGTCCATGTCGATGAAGTCGATGACGATCAGGCCACCGAGGTCGCGAATGCGCAGCTGGCGCGCGATTTCGACCGCCGCTTCGATGTTCGTGTTGAACGCGGTTTCCTCGATGTCGCTGCCCTTCGTGGCGCGCGCCGAGTTGATGTCGATCGCGGTGAGCGCCTCGGTGTGGTCGATGACCACCGAGCCGCCGGAAGGCAGGCGCACCTGGCGCTCGAACGCGTTCTCGATCTGCGACTCGATCTGGAAGCGGTTGAAGAGCGGGACGTCGTCCTTGTAGAGCTTCAGCTTGCGCAGGTTCTGCGGCATCACCTGCTGCATGAAATCGCGCGCGTCGTTGTAGACCGCTTCCGAGTCGATCAGGATCTCGCCGATGTCGCCGCGGAGATAGTCGCGCAGCGCGCGGATGATCAGGCGCGATTCCTGGTAGATGAGGAACGAACCCGGACGGCTCTTCGCCGCCTCGTCGATCATCTTCCACAGCTGGAGAAGGTAATCGAGGTCCCACTGCAGCTCTTCCGCCTCGCGGCCCATGCCGGCGGTGCGGATGATCATCCCCATGTCGTCGGGAAGCTTCAGCTGGTCCATCACCTCGCGCATGTTCTGGCGATCGTCGCCTTCGATGCGCCGCGAGACGCCGCCCGCCTTCGGGTTGTTCGGCATCAGCACGAGGTAGCGGCCGGCGAGGCTGATGAACGTGGTCAGCGCCGCGCCCTTGTTGCCGCGCTCTTCCTTGTCGACCTGGACCACCAGCTCCTGGCCTTCGCGCAGCAGCTCGCGGATGCCGGCGCGGTCGGGGTTCACGCCCTCGGGGAAGTACTCGCGGGAGATTTCCTTCAGCGGCAGGAAGCCGTGGCGGTCCGCGCCGTAGTCGATGAACGCGGCTTCGAGCGACGGCTCGACGCGCGTGATGCGGCCCTTGTAGATGTTGGCCTTGCGCTGTTCCTTGGAAGGGATCTCGATGTCGAGATCGAACAGGCTCTGGCCGTCGACGATGGCCACGCGCAACTCTTCACGCTGAGTTGCGTTGATCAGCATTCTTTTCATGGTGGGAAATCCGTCTACCGCGCTTCACGCGGGCGACGACGCACCTGACGCTGCACCGGCGGGCGGCGCGATCGGCATCGATCAGCGCGCGCATTCGCGGCGGCACCCGGCGCATCACGCCTGCGGCGGAGCGCGAAATATGAACAAGGCCGGCGCGCCAACCGCGCTCGACCGCTTCGCGAGCCACCGCGTCGGCGGCTCGCGTTTCGCCTTTCGGGAAGGCCTGGCAGTGCCGCGCGCGTGGCATTCGCGTACGGTTTCGCGGCAGCCGCGTCGACCGTTCGCCCTCGCTGGGGAAGACGGCCTCGTACCCGGTGGGCACGATGCGTGGCGCTCTGAGACGGCCTTGGCCTGCCGTCGGGGCAGACTCGAACTCGTCGCCGACGGTACGATGATCGCGCGCTGCAGACCGGCTCCAAAGAAGTGCCCAGGGCACTCCGTGCTGGTCCGCGCGCGATGCTCGCACCGCGGGCGTTGGCGCCGTTCCGCTGCCGAAGTCCTTGAATTCAGGCAGCTTTGACGCGCGGCGCCGGGGTCGGATCATAGCAACGGGAACCCGCAGCCACAACGATGGAACGAACACCCGCCCCCACGGGCAAGGTTGCCGGCGCCGGCGTGCGCATCGTGAAGGTGCCCGAGGACCGCGATGGGCAGCGCCTGGACAACTTCCTGTTCAACCAGCTGAAAGGCGTGCCGAAGACGCACGTCTACCGGCTGCTGCGCACCGGCCAGGTGCGCGTGAACGGCAAGCGCGCGAAGCCCGACGCCCGCGTCGCGGGCGGCGACGACGTGCGCATTCCGCCCGTGCGCATGGCAGAGCCCGGCGAGCAGCCGCGCGCGTCGGAACGCTCGCTGCAGGCGCTGTCGGCCGCGATCGTGGCCGAGGACCGCAACTTCATCGCGCTCGACAAGCCGAGCGGACTCGCGAGCCACGGCGGCAGCGGCATCTCGCTCGGCGCCATCGAGTCGATCCGCCAGCTGCGCCCGAAGGAATCGCTGGAGCTCGTCCACCGGCTCGACCGCGACACCAGCGGCGTGCTGCTGATCGCGCGCAAGCGCAGTGCGCTCGCCGGCGTGCAGGCCGCGATCCGCGAGGGCAGGGTGCACAAGCGTTACCTCACCCTGCTCGTCGGCAAGCTGCCGCGCGCGAGCGTGAAGGTGGACGCGGCGCTGGAGAAATCGGTGCTGCGCGGCGGCGAACGCCTCGTCGAGGTTTCCGAACACGGCAAGGCTTCGCGCTCGGAATTCCGCCTGGTGCAGGCGTTCCGCGGCTACAGCTACTGCGAGGTGATCATCGACACCGGCCGCACGCACCAGATCCGCGTGCACGCGCAGCACCTCGGCCTGCCGGTGGCCGGCGACGACAAGTACGGCGACGCGGAAGCGAACCGGAAACTGAAGGAGATCGGGCTGCGCCGCCTGTTCCTGCACGCGGCACGCCTCGAGTTCGACCTCGGAGATCTGGGCGACTACAGCTTCAGCGCGCCGCTGCCGCGGGAGCTGGCGGAAGTCCTGGAACGGCTCTCGTAGGAGCGCGCTCGCGCGCGATCGATGCACCTATCGCCCGCAAGCGGGCTCCTACAGGCGATCACGTCGTGTCGTCGAGCAGCGCCTGACGCGCGCGGCGCAGATGAAGT
>CALKUS010000196.1 GCA_937996755.1 uncultured Pseudomonadota bacterium
CGATCGCCGCGCGCGCGCCCGCGCATCTCGCGCGCTGCAGCTGGATCGAGGCAGCGCCCGACGCGCCCTGGCAGGGTGCGCTCGTCGCGAACGAGGTGTTCGACGCGTTGCCGGTGCGCGCGTTCCAGCGCGACGCGGACCGCGTGCATGCGCGCGCCGTCGAATGGCGCGACGGCCGCTTCGCGTGGACGCTGCGCCCGGCCGACGCCGCGCTCGCCGCGCGCGTCGACGCGCTCGCCGCGGGCTCGCCCTGGCCGGCGCCGTACCGGTCCGAGCTCTGCGAGCTGCTGCCCGCGTGGATCGCCGAGGTGACGCGCACGCTGGCGCGCGGCATCGCGCTGTTCGTCGACTACGGCTACCCGCGTCGCGAGTACTACCTGCCCGAGCGCCGCGAGGGCACGCTCGTCGCGCACTACCGCCATCGCGCGCACGACGACGTGCTGCTCTGGCCCGGGCTCGCCGACATCACCGCGTTCGTCGATTTCACGGCCGTCGCCGAGGCCGGCCATGCGGCCGGGCTCGACGTGGTCGCGTACCTCAGCCAGGCGCAGTTCCTGTTCGCGAACGGGCTGGCGGCCGAGCTCGACGAAAGCACGCGCCTGCCCGACCGCGAGCGACTGCTGCTCGCGCAGCAGGCGAAGCGGCTCACGCTGCCCGGCGACATGGGCGAGCGCTTCCAGGCGATTGCGTTCGCGCGCGCGCTCGATCCCGAATTGCTGCCGTTCGCGGCGCTCGACCGGAGCCACCGACTTTGATCGCGAACGACTGGCATCCCCTGCGCTGGCTCGCGACGTGGCGCGCGCTCGGCCGCCTGGGCATCGTGCTCACGATCGTGTTGTCGCTCGTGCGACTGCCCGACACCGGCATCCACATCGACCACGGCGACAAGTACGAGCACGCATTCGGCTACCTCGGGCTCATGCTGTGGTACGCACAGCTCTGCTCGACGTGGCGCGCGCTCGCCTGGCGCGCGCTCGGGCTCGTCGCGCTCGGCGCTGCGATCGAGGTCGCGCAGTCCTTCACGACCTGGCGCTCGTGCGACTGGCGCGACTTCGTCGCCGACGTGCTCGGCGTGGCGGTCGGGCTGGCGCTCGCGCGCACGCCCGCCGCGCGCGTGTTCGCGTGGGTCGAACGTCGCTTCGCGCGCCGCCCGACCGGCTGACGCGCTAGCGGCGCATCGACGCCGGCAATACGCGGTCCGGCAGCGTGCTGGTGGCGCGCCAGTCGCCCGATTCGCCGCGCGTGAGCACGATCTCGCTGCCCGCTTCCGCCGTGCCCAGCTGCTTGAAGACCAGCTGGATCACGCATTCGCCCGTGGACTCGTCCTGGCCGACGCGGATCGCCTCGAGCGTGTCGCTCGCATAGGACTCCGGCGAGTCGATGTCCGCATCGCCGTTCGCCGGGCACTTGTCGTTGGTGAGGACGTACTCGGAGACGACGACCTTGAGGTACGTCGCCTCGTTGATCGCCTGGGCGACCTTCGCGCGCATCGTGTAGTCGGAATACGCCGGGATGGCGATCGCGGCCAGGATGCCGAGCACCATGATGCCGACGAACAGCACGACGACGGCGATCACCCAGCCGCTGCCGCCACCGCTCGACGGCCTGACGACGACCGGCCTGCCGGCGGGCGTGGCGACACGTGCCGCTGCCGGTGCAGCCGCCGCCGCGCGGGGCGCTGCCGACGCCGGCGCTGCGCCGATGCCGAGCGCCGCCGCATGCTTCGCGAGCGGTTCCCAGCCGGCGAGACCTGCGCGCCAGACCAGCGTGGCCGCGTTGACCTCGCCGCGGCCGTGGAGGTAACGCAGCACGTCGACCGGCACGGGGCCCTTCTGCTGGTTCGCGGCGTCGGCGTAGTACCAGGATTCGCTCATCGTCGGCTCCGGATTCAAAGCAGTGCGGCGCGCTTCACCGCGAGGTAGTGCTCCACGAGCGCGGCCGGCAATTCCGCGCACGTCACGTCGAGCACCTGGCAACCGCGTGCGCGCAGCGCCTGGTGCGCGCGGTCGCGCGCTTCCGCGTACTGTGCCATGGCCGCGGTCGCAATGGCTTCCTCGTGCGTGGCGGGGACGCGCGCGAGCGTCGCGCCGACCACGTCCTCGCGCAGGCTGGCGACGCACACCAGGTGGCGGCGCGACAGCTGGTGCACGGCCGCGACGACGTCTTCGACGTCCTCGTCGCGCACGTTCGTGACGAGCATGACGAGGCTGCGCCGCGGCTGGCGCGCGGCGAACTGCGTCGCTGCCTCGAGGTAGTCGGTCGCGACCGGCGACGCCTGCAGGTCGTAGACGGCGTTGAGCAGTGCGTTGACGGCGCCCATGCCGCGCCGCGGCGGCACGAAGCGCGTGGTGCCGCCGATCGCGAGCATGCCCACGCCGTCGCCGCGGCGCAGCGCGATGTACGCGACCATCAGCGCCGCGTTCAGCACGTGGTCGAAATGCGCGAGCGCGCCGTCTCGCGCGAGCATGCGCCGCCCGGTGTCGAGCAGCAGCATCACCTGCTGGTTGCGTTCCACCTGGTACTCGCGCGAAATCAACTTCAACGCGCGGCGGCTCGCCTTCCAGTCGATCTGGCGCAGCGCGTCGCCTTCGCGGTATTCGCGCAGTTGCTGGAACTCGGTGCCCTCGCCGCGCCGGCGGCGGATGTGCGCGCCGACCACGCGCGACGCCTGCTCGGCGCCGACGAGCGCGAGGCGCGCGAGCGGCGCGAAGTTCGGCAGTACGCGCAGGCCCTGGCGCGCGGGCACGACTCGCTTCTGCCGCCAGAAGCCGAGCGGCGAACGCAGGCGCAGCACGCAACCGGCGAACTCGAAGCTGCCGCGCGCGTTCGGCACGAGCGAATAGGTGAACGCAGAGTGCGAGCCCGGCGCGAGCACCAACCGGCGCGGCAGCCCGGTGACCGACCAGTCGCCCGGATGCAGGTCGTGCGCCTCTACCGCGAGCGGCGCGCCGTGCTCGTGGCGCAGCACGAGCCGCACTTCGCGCTCCACGCCCACGGGGACGACCGGCGGGAGGTCGCGTGCGATGCCGGGCGTCGCCGCCGCGCTCAGCCCGCGCGCGTCCGCGAGCGCGAGCGCGAGCAGCAACGCGCCCGCGCTCCAGTACGCGATCGCGGGCACGAGCCCCGCGACGAGCAGCACGCCGGCCGCACCCCAGGCAAGCAGCGCGGCCGCGAAGCGCGGCCCGGGCAGCGGCATGGCGCGCGCTTCCGTCACTGGCGCGGCGCTTCGACCTTCAGCAGCAACGCGGCGAGCACGTCGTCGGTGCGCCGGCCCTCGATCTGCATCTCGGGCGACAGCGCCACGCGATGGCGCAGCGCGGCCGGCGCGATCGTGCGTACGTCGTCGGGCGTCGTGAAGTCGCGGCCATCGAGCACGGCCTGCGCGCGGGCGGCACGCACGAGCGCGAGGCCGCCGCGCGGGCCCGCGCCCATCGCGATGCCGGGCCATTCGCGCGTCGCGCGCGCGATGCGCACCGCGTAGTCGAGCACGACCGCGTCGACGCGCACGAGTGCGGTGCCGAGCTGCATCGCCTGCACCTGCGCGGGCGTGGCGACGGGCTGCACGCGCGACAGGTCGAAGTCGCTCGCGGTGCGGCCTTCGCTCACCGCCTTCACCATGGCCACTTCGTCCGCGTGCGGCGGGTAGTCCATGCGGATCTTCAGCAGAAAGCGGTCCAGCTGCGCCTCCGGCAGCGGATACGTGCCTTCCTGCTCGATCGGGTTCTGCGTCGCGACGGTGAGGAACGGCGCCGGCAGCGCGAACGCGCGCGATTCGATCGTCACCTGCTGCTCCTGCATCGCCTCGAGCAACGCCGCCTGCGTCTTCGCGGGTGCGCGGTTGATCTCGTCCGCGAGCAGCAGGTTCGCGAACACCGGGCCGCGGCGGATCTTGAAGCCTTCCGACTTCGGGTCGTAGAACGCGTGGCCGGTGACGTCGCTCGGCATCAGGTCGGGCGTGAACTGGATGCGCGCGAACGTGGCGCTGAGCGACGCGGCGAGCGCGCGAACGAGCAGCGTCTTGCCGAGGCCGGGCACGCCCTCGATCAGCACGTGGCCGGACGCGAGCAACGCCACGAGCAGCTGGTCGAGCACTTCGCGCTGGCCCACGAACGCGTGCGCGATCTGGCCGCGGATCGCGTCGGCCATGCGCGGCAGCGCTTCGCCGGTCAGCGCTGCGGGCGGCTTGGAGGAGGATTCATCGGTCATGGCGTGCTTCGATCTCCATCAGGGTGCGGATCGCGGCGAGGAATTCCACGGGTTGCCCCACGCCGAGCGGTGCGAGCGCGTGGCGCGCGGCCTCGGGCGTGACGCCGGCGTCTTCCGCCAGCGCCCGCGCGAGCGCGTCGGGCTCGAGCGCGCCGAGCTCCGGCCGGCATCGGCGCGCACGGCCGAGCACGCGGCGCAACAGCGCCGCATGCAGCGCCACGGCGCGACCGCGGCGCCAGGCGAACGCGCCGGCGGCGCCCACGTGCTCGAACAGCGCGCGCCGGCCGGGCGCGGGCAGCGGCAACACGGGGCCGAGGCGCTCGCCGCGCGCGAACAGCCACGCGACCAGCGCGAGCGAAACGGGCAGCAGGATCGGCCACGAATAGCGGGCGAACAGCACGTACCAGCGCGGCACCTCGGCGGAATAGACGAGGTGGACGCGCCCGCCCTCAGGCAGCGGCGACAGCACCTGCCACGCGAATTCGCCGAACCCGCCCATGCGGAGCTCGTCGTTCTGCAGGAAATCGATCTCCGCGGCGGCAGTCCAGTCGCCGTCGCCGAGCGCGCGCCGGCCGAACACCCAGCCGTCTTCCTGGTTGCCCCAGAGCCACGCGAAGCGCCGCGCCTGGCCCTTCGCGAGCGCGAAGCGCACCCGGCTGCACCACGTGGCGGATTCCTTGCCGGCCTCGCCGGGCCAGCGCAGGCAGTCGAAGTGCTCGTGCACGGTGAGCCCGAGCTTCTCGAGCAGCGGCCCGACCCGCCCTTCGCCGCCGAGCGGCAACGCGAACACGAGGCGACCGCCACCCGCGACCCAGGTGAGCAGCGCGCCCGCCTGCTGCGCCGACAGCGTGCGCACGTCGGTGCCGAGCACGACGAGGTCGTGCGCGCCGAGCGTCGCGACGTTGCCGAGCGTGGCGCGCGACTCGACCTTCGCGCCGTGCGTCGCGAGCGCGCGCTCGAGCGCGTAGAAGCCGTTGTAACGCGCGGGCCCGGTGAGCGGCGCCGCGACTTCCTCGGTCACCCGCTCGTGCGTCTTCAGGAACCACGCGACGCCCACGCCGATCGCGGCCGCCACCAGCAACGCGAGCAGCAGCTGGCTGCGCAGGCTCATGCCGGCTTGCCTGCGCGGAACGCCGCAAGCAAGGCGTCGAGCTGCTGCGCATCCGGGAAGCGACGCGCGTACGCGGCGGCGCGCCAGCTCGCGACGACGCGCACGAATCCATCGAGGCGCGGCCAGCCGCGCAGCGCCCTGGCGGCGCGCAGGCATTCGCTCTCGGTTGCGCCCGGCGGCAGCGATTCGCCGCGCGCCTCGACGAGCGCCTGCACGCCGGCGCGATAAAGCAGTGCGAGCGCCGCGCGCGGCTCGCCGCGTTGCCAGAGCGCACGCACCGCGCCATCGAGGTCGTCCGGGATGTCCGGCTCGGGCGGCGCCTCGATCGCCGTCACCAGCGGCGGCGGCAGCGCGCTGCCGCGCACGATCGCACCGGCGGCCTTCAGCCACGGCAGCCAGATGTGTCGCGCGCGCACGAGGAAGTAGACGAGCACGGCGAGCAGGACGTACAGGCCGTACTCCGCGACGATGGCGAACAACCCGCCGATCGCGCGCGCCCAGGCGGGCGAGCTGGAGCGTTCGCGGTCCGTCGTCGGCCCGTCGTCGCCGATCGGCTTCCAGATGCGCTGCGTGCGCTTGCCGCTCAGCGCGGGCTCTTCGTAGGCCTTCGCGACCGAACGCGAGAACTCGTCGCCGCCCTTCACGTAGGTCGAGCCGAAGATGCTCGCGATCGGGCGCTCGCCGGCCTTCGCGTCCTGCGCGACGGGCGCGGGCTTCGCGCGGCCGCCGACATGGTCGAGCCGGTTGGTGTCGTCTGCTTCGTCGGCCTCGTCGTCGGCCTGCGCCGCGACCTCCTTCGCCGGAGCCTCGTCGGCGTGGACCGCCTGCGGCACGCAGGCGAGCGCGAGCACCACTGCCAGCGCGGGTGCCGCGAGGCGCGCGGCGAGGCGGCGGAACGCCAGCTCGATGTCCCACGCCTCGAGATGCGTGCGGCGGTTGAGGTAGAGCCCGAAGCCCGCGCCGACGTAGAAGGGCTCGATGATGCTCGTTGCGAGCCAGCCGACGCAGTTCACGAGCGCCTGGGCCCAGGCCGGTGGTGTTTCGACGAGCGTCTCCCAGAAGGCCTTCGCGGTGTCGCCCATGAACTGCACGGGCACGGGCACGAGGATGAGCGCCAGGCCCACGAGCGAGAACGCGAGCATCGCCTCGACGTGCAGCGCGATGATGGTCAGCATGATGCCTTGCGTGCCTTCGCCCGAAACGAGCACGCGCACGCGCGCGCCGCGACCGGCGGCCAGCGAACCTTCCAGCAGGTCCACCGGCAGCACGAGCGCGCGGTTCATGGAGAAGAAGCGCCGGTAGAACAGCCAAGGCAGCATGGCGCGCATGCCCCAGCGCCACTGCGCGCGCAGCGTTTCGCGTACGCCGGGCGCTTCGCCGAACACCGCGCGCGACAGCACGTACAGCGGCACGCGGTCGAACGCCGGCTTCAGCCACCACATCAGCAGCCAGGCCGCCCACGGCTCGCCGAACGCGAACCAGCAGAGCGCGTTCGCGAGCACGAGCGCCGGCAGCGTGAGCGCGAACCACGCGAGCCAGATCGTCCGCGCGTGCCGGCGCGTGAGCGCACCGCCGAGGTCCATCGCTTCCCACGCGGTCCTCGGACGCAGCGCAATGGACAGGTTCTCCACTTTCACATGGCCCTCCTGCCCGGAATGGACCGGTCAGGACGCAGCGCAATGGAGAGATTCTCGACGCGCACGGCTCAGCGCTCCGGGTCGGAATCGGGCGGCAGGTTGCGCCCGCCGAGTGCCAGCCACGCGAGGATCCCGATCCACAACAGCGCCGCGACCGGGAAGCGCACGAGGTCGGGCAGCGCGGCCTTCGACGACCAGAACGCCTCGATGAACGCGGCGAGCACCAGCATCCCGAACACGCCGAGCGCGAGCTTCGCACCGTCGCGGCCGGCCTCGACGAGCGCGCGGCCGCGCGAGCGTCGTCCCGGCGCGAGCACTGCCATGCCGAGTTGCAGGCCGGCGCCGCCGGCGATCGCGATCGCGAGCAGCTCGGGCGCGGAATGCGTCGCGACGAAACGCCAGAACGGCCCGCCGTAGCCGATCGCCGTGAGGTGCCCGGCCACGGTTCCGATGAACATCCCGTTCGTCGCGAGCGTCACCACCGGCCCGATGCCGACCAGCAGGCCGCTCGCGAACGTGCGGAAGCCGATGCTCACGTTGTTCCAGACGTAGAAGCCGAACATCATGAGGTCGGTCTGCTCGTCGCGGCCGAGCCGGTCCTCGTGCTCCGCCGGGTCGTACATTTCCTCGACTTCGGCGAGCTGCTCCGGCCCGAGCACGGCATGCGCGAGCTCCGGTCGCAGCTGCAGCGTGCCGATGAGCGCGAACAGCGGCACGAAGAACAGTGCGGCGGCGACCGCCATGCTGCGCCAGTGGCGACGCACGAGGCGCGGGAACGTGGCGCCGAAGAACTCCAGGATCGCGCGCGCTGCCGGCGGGCGCGGACGGTAGAGCACGAGGTGGCCGCGATGCACGAGCTCACGCAGGCGCTCGATCAGCAGCGTGCTGTACGCGCGCCGTTCGGCCAGCGCGAGCTGCTGGCACACGCGGCGGTACGCCGCGGGGAACTCGATGTCGGCCATCACGCCCGACGCGTCGAGCAGGCGGTCGCGCGCACGCGGCTGCAGCCGCACGTCGAGCCACCGCTCGAGCGCGTCCCATTCGGCGCCGTGCAGCGCCTGGAAGGATTCCTGTTTCACGAGCGGCGGCCGAGGATCGCGCTGGCCATGCCGAGCAGGCGTTGCACGGCATCGTTGCCGTACGTACCGGTGAGCGGCTGCAGCAGCGCGGCGAGCTCCTGCTGTCGTTCGTTCGTCAGCAGCGGCGCACGTTCCGCAAACGCGACGACGGCGGCGCGCTCGGCGGGCGCGAGCACGACGGGCGGTTGCACCGGCGCGGCGGGCAGCGCGGGCGGGCCCTTCGCACGGCGCGGCTCCGCGTGCACCACGAGCGTGCCCGCGACCATGTCGCCCAGGCGCCGGCTGCGCGGGTCGACGAGCGACGCGACCGCGCCGAAGCCGTAGCAGAACGGCAGCATGTCCACGGTGCGCATGAGGTTGCGCGTGATCGACGCGACCCAGCCGACCGGCGCGCCGCTGTCGGCGACGACGCGCAGGTTCAGCGCGCGCTTGCCGAGCGTCTGCCCGTCGCGCAGCACCTCGAACAGGACGGGATAGCCCCAGAACACGACGAACAGCACCAGCAGGTAGATCGCCATGCCGGTCTTGCCGAGCAGCGCGATCGCGACGCCGGTTGCCCACACGATGCCGAGGCGGATCGCGAAGTCGATCGCCCACGCCGCGGCGCGCGGCATCAGCCCCGCGCTGCGCAGGTGCAGGGAGATGCCTTCCGGCGTTTCGACCAGCGTCAGCGTATCGAGCACGGCGTGCGACGGCTCAGGCCTGCACCACCATGGTGTCGGCGATCAGGTCGTGCAGGCAGCGCTGCTGCTGGCCGAAGATCATCAGCGCGTCGATCAGTCCCGATGCGTAGCCGATGATCGGCAGCATGCCGAGCAGCGTCACCGGCAGCCAGCGCATGAAGATGATGCGCAGGACGCTGCAGGGCGAGCCGTCCGTGCGCAGCACCTTGATGCCGAACATGCGCTTGGCGATGGTCTGGCCGTTACGACTCAGCAGCACGAGGTTCACCACCACGACCGCGAGGATCGGCACCATCGCGGAGAGCCAGACCAGCGCGAAGTCCGCGTCCGACTGCATCTTGTTGCCGCCGATGCCCACCACCGCGGCGACGATCACCACGGCGGGCACGAGCAGGATGATGTTGTCCACGATCGCTGCGCCCAGGCGGGTGCCGCGGCTGGCGAGCACGAGGTCGCCGGTGTCGAACTCCTGGAGCCGCGCCACGGGTGCCGCGTACGGATTCGCGTACGGGCTGCTCGCGGACGGCAGCGGTGGTGGCAGCGGTGGTGGTTGCATCGGGTCCCCGTCGTCGAAACTCCCCGGCGCACTGTAGCCGCGCCGCGCCTCGTCGGGAAATACGAAGAACCGCGTTCAGGCCGGGCGCACGGGCTTGCCCACGCCGGCGATCGCCTGCGCGCGCGCGCGGCGCATGGCCGCGCCGATCGCTTCCCCCGTGAGTCCCTGCGAAAGGAACGGCTGCGGCGAGACCGCACGCGCCGCCTCGTGGCAGGCGCGCAGGTAGTCGCCCTGCGGATATTCCGTCTCGGCACGTCCGGCGCGCCCGCGCTTGTCCGCTTCGCAGGCGAGCAGGAAGGTCTCCATGCGTTGCGGCTTGCGGATCGCGTCGAGCTTCTCGATCAGCTCGAGCACGGTGGTCGCCTTGAGCTCCAGCGCCTGGTGCGCGAGCAGGTGCAGCCTGCACGTCGCGGCGCCGAGCTGCGCGAACTCGACCGGCACCTTGAGCCGGAGCGCGAGCCGTTCGGCCAGCGGCACGCCGGCGTGCTCGTGCCCGACGTGGCGCGGCAACAGCTCGGGCGCCGTGAGCGCCTTGCCGAGGTCGTGCACGAGCGCGCACCAGCCGACGAGCGCGTCGCCGGGCGCGAGCCGCGCCGCCATGTCGCTCACCAGCTCCTGGTGCACGCCCGTGTCGACTTCGGGATGGAACTCCGCGCGCTGCGGCACGCCGTAGAGCGCGGCCAGCTCGGGCAGCACGACGGCGAGTGCGCCACAGTGGTTCATCGTGCGCAGGAACGCGGACGGCGTGGGCTCGCGCAGCGCGCCGGACAGC
>CALKUS010000197.1 GCA_937996755.1 uncultured Pseudomonadota bacterium
GACCTCGCGCGCGTCGAGGCGTTGCTGGCGCGGCGTGCCAAGGGTTGATCGACCTTCAACGGTCGTCATCCCGGCGCAAGCCGGGATCCAGCGCCTCGTCCGTGCGTCGAAAGACGCTGGGTCCCGGCTTTCGCCCGGATGACGGCGAGAGCGGAGCAGGCATAATGGCTTGAACCAGCTCCCGGATATTGCATGAGCGCCAGACCCGTCGCGCCCCCGCTGCCCACGAACCTGGTGTGGGTGAACGCGCGCCAGCCGCCACGGCTGGACACGCTGCGCGGGCGCGTGGTGCTGCTGCACTTCTGGACGTACTCGAACGTCAACAGCCAGAACGTGCTGCCGGACCTGCGTTACCTCGAGAACAAGTACCACGACGGGCTGTCGGTGCTCGGCATCCACACGCCGAAGTTCGCGACCGAGCGCAACGAGCCGAACGTGCTGAAGGCGACGAACCGCCACTACGTGCGGCATCCGGTCGCGACCGATCCCGACTTCGCGTGCTGGCAGCTGTACGGCATCCGTGCCTGGCCGTCGCTCGCGGTGATCGATCCGGAAGGGCGCGTCGCGGGCATCTTCCCGGGCGAAGGGCGACGCGCGGAGCTCGACACGCTCGTCGGCGAGCTGCTCGAAGAGGCGGCAGCACGCGACGCGCGCGTCTACGAGACGCAGCCGCCCGTGTCGAAGCCCGAGCCGAAGCTGCCGCTGCGCTTCCCGGGCAAGCTGCTCGCGACCGACAACATGCTGTACGTCTGCGACTCGGGCCACAACCGCGTCCTCGAGTGCAACCACGACGGGCGCGTGCTGCGCCAGTTCGGCTCCGGCAATCCCGGCTTCTGGGACGGGCGCGGCGTCGACGCGGGTTTCTCCAACCCGCAGGGTATCGCGCAGATCAAGGACTACCTGTACGTCGCCGACCTCGGCAACCACGCGATCCGGCGCATCCGACTGCTGAGCGGCGACGTCGACACGATCGCGGGCACCGGCACGCAGGGCCGAGGCGTCGTCACGGACGCGCCCGAGCCGCAGACCATTCCGCTGAACTCGCCGCGCGACCTCGCGGCGTCCGGCGAGAAGCTGTTCATCGCAGCCGCTGGCCAGAACCAGGTGTGGGCGCTCGACCTCGCGCGCCAGCGGATCGGCGTATTCGCGGGCTCGGGCCGGCACGGCCTTTCCGACGGGCTCGGCGGTGCCGCGCAGTTCGCGCAACCATCCGGCCTCGCAACGCACGGCCAGGTGCTCTACGTCGCCGATGCCGACAGCTCGTCGGTGCGCTCGGTGCGTTTCCTGGACCTGCAGGTGAAGACGCTCGTCGGTGTGGGCCTGTACGACTTCGGCGACGTCGACGGCCTGCCCGCGGCGGTGCGCCTGCAGTATCCGAGTGCGCTGGCCGTCGACCCGGGCGGATCGATCCTCTGGGTGGCCGACACGTACAACAACAAGATCAAGGCGCTCTCGCTGCGCGGTGGGGGCGTCCGCACGCTCGCGCTGCCGTACCGCTTCCACGAGCCGACCGGCATCAGCGTCGGCTCGGGCTCGCTGTGGATCGCGAACACCAACGCGCACGAGATCGTGCGGATCGACACCGGCTCGGGCGTGATCCGACGCTTGCCCGTGGGCGAATAGCCCCCAGCTTCCAGCGATGGTTGCCGAAACGAACGACGCAGCACCGCCGGCGTTCGACCCGCGCGCGTTCGCGAAGGGCCTGACCAACAAGCCGGGCGTGTACCGCATGCTCGACGAGTCCGCCGGCGTGCTCTACGTCGGCAAGGCGTCGAGCCTGCGCAAGCGCGTGTCGAGCTACTTCATGCGCCCGCAGCTCGACCCGCGGCTCGCGCAGATGGTGTCGCGCATCGCGAGCATCGAGGTGACCATCACGCGCACGGAAGGCGAGGCGCTGCTGCTCGAGAACGAGCTGATCAAGTCGCTGAAGCCGCGCTACAACGTGCTGCTGCGCGACGACAAGAGCTACCCGTACATCTACCTGTCGACGCAGGACGACTACCCGCGGATGGCGTTCCACCGCGGATCGCGCGCCGCGCCGGGGCGATACTTCGGGCCGTTCCCCGGGGCGCACGCCGTGCGCGAGAGCCTGGCGCTCATGCAGAAGCTGTTCCGCGTGCGGCAGTGCGAGGACAGCTACTTCCGCAACCGCTCGCGGCCCTGCCTGCAGTACCAGATCGGTCGCTGCAGCGGACCGTGCGTGGGCCTGATCGCCGCGGACGACTACGCACGCGACGTGCGCCACGCCACGATGTTCCTCGACGGCCAGAGCACGGCCGTGATCGACGAGCTCGTGCTCGACATGGAGAAGGCCAGCCGCGAAACGGAATTCGAGCGCGCGGCCGCGTTGCGCGACCAGATCGCGTCGCTCAAGAAGATGCAGGCGCGCCAGTTCGTGAGCGCGGCCGAGGACGACGCCGACGTGCTCGCATGCCGCGTGCGCGAAGGCACGGCTTGCGTGCACGCGATGGCGTTCCGCAACGGCATGAGCCTCGGCGGCCGCAGCTTCTTCCCGCGCACGCCGCCGGGCGCGACCGAAGCCGAAGTGCTCGGTGCGTTCGTCACGCAGTACTACTTCGAGCGGCCGCCGCCGGCGATGATCATGCTGAGCGTGCCGATCGAGGACGCCGACCTGCTCGCAGCCGCGCTCTCCGAGCGACGCGGCACGAAGGTGCGGTTGCGTCACGCGGCGCGCGGCGAGCGCGCGCGCCTGGTCGACATCGCGATGCGCAACGCGGAGCACGCGCTCGAAACCGAGCTCGGCAGCAAGGCGTCGCTGCGCCAGCGCTGGGAGTCGATGAGCGCGCTGTTCGGCCTCGCGCAGCCGCCCGCGCGCGTCGAATGCTTCGACATCAGCCACACGATGGGCGAGGCGACGGTCGCATCGTGCGTGGTGTTCGGCCCGGAAGGCCCGGAAAAGTCGCTCTATCGCCGCTTCAACATCGCGGGCATCGCCGGTGGCGACGACTATGCGGCGATGCGGCAGGCGCTGGAGCGCCGATACCGCCGCGCGAAGGCCGAGGACGGTATGCTGCCGGACCTGCTGCTGATCGACGGCGGCAAGGGCCAGGTCGCGCAGGCGCGCGCCGTGCTGGCCGAGCTGGAGTTGACGTCGGTGGTGATCGCTGGCGTCGCCAAGGGCGCGGACCGCAAGCCGGGCCTCGAAGCGCTGATCGTCGGAGAGGACATGCACGAATTGAAGCCCGACGCGTCGCTGCCGGGCCTGCACATGATCCAGATGATCCGCGACGAGGCGCATCGCTTCGCGATCACGGGCCATCGTGCGCGCCGCCAGCGCGTGCGCGAGCAGAGCCGGCTCGAGGAGATCCCGGGCATCGGCGCGAACCGCCGCTCGCAGTTGCTCAAGCATTTCGGCGGCTGGACCGGCGTGGTGGGCGCGGGCGTGGAGGAGCTCAGCCAGGTGCCGGGCATCAGCCGCGCGCTCGCGACGCGCATCTATGCGGCGCTGCACGAATGAAGATCACGCTGCCCACGATACTCACGCTCTTCCGGATCGTGCTGCTGCCGATCATGGTGGTCGCGTACTACCTGCCGTACAAGTACACGAACGTCGTCGCCGCCGCGATGTTCGCTGCGATGTCGATCACCGACTGGCTGGACGGCTGGATCGCGCGTCGCTACGGCATGACCTCGAAGTTCGGCGCGTTCCTCGACCCCGTCGCCGACAAGGTGACGGTCACCGTCGCGCTGTTCCTGATCGTGCAGACCGACCCGACGCCGCTCATGGCGGTCACGGGCGCCATCATCGTCGGCCGCGAAATCGCGATCTCCGCGTTGCGCGAATGGATGGCGGAAGTCGGCGCGCGCCAGACGGTGCGCGTCGCCGCGATCGGCAAGATCAAGACCATCGCGCAGATGGTCGCGATCGTGATCCTGTTCTACCGCCACGACTTCGTGGGCCTGCGCATGTACAGGATCGGGCAGGGCCTGCTGATCGCCGCTGCGGCGCTCACCATCTGGTCGGGCGTGATGTACGTGCGCGCAGCGTGGCCGACCATGAAGCGGGTCGACGGCACCGACTGACGCGCGTACGAACGCTCAGGCGTTCGGGTTCAACTGCAGGAACGCCGCGTTGAGGTACGTCGCGAACGACACCCACGCGAGGTACGGCACCATCAGCCAGCCCGCTGCCTTGTCGCGCCGGAAGAAGAGCACGGTGGTCACGAGGATCGCCAGCCACAGCGCGGCGATCACGACGAGCGCGGCCAGGATCGCGTGGCGACCGAAGAAGATGGGCGACCAGAGCGCATTGAGCACGAGCTGTACGCCCCACGCCTTCACGCCGGCGTCGACGCCGCCGATCTTCCACACTCGCCAGGCGGCGATGGCCATCATCGCGTACAGCGCCGTCCAGACGATCGGGAACACGATGTTCGGCGGCGCCAGGGCAGGGCGCACGAGCGATTCGTACCACGCGTCCGGCTGCGCCATGCTGCCGGCGACGGCGGCGGCGCCGACGAGTGCGAGGAACGTGGCCAGGGCTTTCTTGTCGCGGGTCATCGGCGCCTCCGAAGCGATGGCGGAGATTTGCACGACCGGCGCGAGAACGGGGTCAACGAGCGTGACGTCTCGCGGCACGGCGCTTGCTACCCGTTTCCCTGCACATCACTCGGGAGGGGCGGCACCATGGCCAGGATCATCCGTCGCACGACAGGCGGCACGTTCACGCACGACATCTCGCCGCCCGGCTTCGACATTCGCTACATCGTTTCCGCGAAGCGCGAGCTGACGCGCGACGAATGCTTCGCCGAGATCGCGAAGTTCCTCCGGGCGAACGGCATGCCTGCGGGCGGGTCATGCGTGCAGATCACGCATCGCAACGGTCCGACGATGATCGCAGCGGCGATACCGGCCCCGCGCACCGACGACGTCGGTGCCATCGCCGCGTAGCAGGACGCCGGGGCGCGCGCGTCCCGCTACCCGTCAGGGCAGGAAAGGTGCGAGCGCCGGCCACGCCACGCGCGTATGCCGGAAGCGCTCGAGCGGGAAGTTGAACGTGCGGCCGTCGATGCTGCCGTCGATCCGCCAGCCCGCGCCGTTGCGCCGCAACGTGGCCGAGCCGACCGCGGTGAACGTCACGGTGCGCTCCGGCCCGACGCCGGTGGGAACCGCACGCGTCACCTGGCCGCTGTAGATGTCCGGGTTGTTCACGCTGTCGAGCAGCAGCGTGGTCCAGGTCGGCGTGCCGCCGGAATAGTCGTACCAGAGGCCGGTGACGCGGTTCGCGCGACCGACACCGTCGGGAAACTGGACGAACGCACCCGAGTTGATGAACGTGAATCCCGTGAACGGCTCGGCGGCGGTCACCCAGACGCCGCTCAGGTCTTCCTGTGGGCGGTCGCGAGGGATCGCGGTCGTCGTGCCGGGCGTGACGACGAAGTCGAGCTGGCCATCGACGACCGGCGGCGAAACCGTGCTGCCGACGACCGTCTGCAGTCGATACGTGCCCGGCGGGAACGCGCCCAGCGTCAGCGTGAAGCGATCGCCGTCGTCGCACTGGACACCACCGGCGAAGCGATCGACGAACAGCGTGATCGTGCCCTGGTTGCCGTCGCCGGTTCCGAATCCCCGGAACCGGACGTCCTCGCAGCTCGCGATCACGTCGACCGTGACCTGCACGAATTCCAGCGCCGTGGGATTTGCCGGTGCGATGCTCAGGCCGCGCGACTGTGCCGCGCCCGGCGCGAGCGTGATGGCGAGCAGGACGAAAGCGATGGATCGCATGGCTGCTTCTCCACGCATGCTGCGAGTGGTGCCCGGGGTGGGGGTCGAACCCACATGGCCGTGAGGCCGAGGGATTTTAAGTCCCTTGCGTATACCGGTTTCGCCACCCGGGCATGGTGGGGATTATGCGCGGGGTGTGGGGAAAGATCGCGACCGACGCGTGCCCCGAGCGAAGTCGAGGGGTCGCTCCCGGACTTCTTGCGCTGTGCTTTCTCATCGCGGCCATGGGCCACTCCCGGTGCAGTCGCTGAGGCGCGCGAGCGCGCGGAACCAGGCGAATCGGGGAGGGAGCAAGTCAGCATGGAGGCCAGGGTCGGAATCGAACCGGCGTACACGGCTTTGCAGGCCGCTGCATGACCACTCTGCCACCTGGCCATGCTGACTGGATCGGTCGCATGCGACCGGCTGTTGCAGCTTAAACGACAAGGCCCCGACGCGCGGGGCCTTGACTGTGCGAATTGGAGCGGGAAACGAGACTCGAACTCGCGACCCCGACCTTGGCAAGGTCGTGCTCTACCAACTGAGCTATTCCCGCGCCAGTAGAAGGCCGGGAATTGTAGGTTCGCCGGCGCGTAAGTCAAGGAGATCCCTGCGAATCGTGACGGCTGAGGTCCGGCCAGGCCGCTCGCAGGTAATCGACCATGGAGACCAGCGTCAGCACGGCGGCCACCACCGTCAGCCACAGTCCGAGGGTGTACATGGGAAGGAACAGCAGGTCTTCCCGGAGGACGAAATGGTCACTGTTTATCACGTGAAGTGCAGGCTTGATTCCGCCGTCAACCATCAACCCGCGATGCCACTTAGCCTGCTCCATCATCTGAGCTTTTTGACTCAGTGCTTGTTCATCCTCATTTTGGAAGATTCCGCCAGGCTTCTCCGCGATCTGCTTTCCTTTTCCGGTGGTGAAGACTGTTGGAATGATTTGCGACCAGATAGATTCTTTGGCGACCTCTTGAGCGCTCGCTCGCAACTCTTCCATTCCAGGCCATGCGCCGAAGATTGCCAATCCAATCAGGACCTCGTTCTTGGGCTTCCCTTTGAACAGCGCTACCGTGGCCTTTACCATGCCTGAAATGTCGGTCTGAAAGGAACGCGTTGTCGTTTCGCCCATCGACAATTCCTGCTCTTGTAGAATGCGCTTATGGAGTTCATCAACCCTGTCCTTGGTATTGGGAATCCGCCTTAACGCCTCAACCGCCCTTTGGAGATTTCCCACACATGCTGCGTGACTTGGGGTGGGTCGTTTGAGGGCTGATTCACCTTCGCCGACATAGGTCTCGGCGGCTCGAATAAGTGCGAGCCTGTGCTCATCGGGCTGGTTGGCCAAACGATGCCAGTCCGCCTTGCATTGCCAATACACCCGAGCTATTGACCAAGCAGACTTCGCTTCTGCTTTGGATGCAATTTGCTCACAGTCACCTGC
>CALKUS010000198.1 GCA_937996755.1 uncultured Pseudomonadota bacterium
TGCTCGATGCGCAGAGCGAGCAGTGGTTCAAGGCGCACGGCGGGCTTTCCCGCGCCAACGGCGACCACTTCCGCAAGACGCTGCTGTCGCGTGGCGGCAGCGAGGACGCGGTGAAGCTGTTCACCGACTTCGCGGGCGCCGCGCCGAACGTGAAGGACCTGCTGGTGCGCCGCGGCCTGGCCGATGCGCCGGCGGCAGACGGCGAGCAGCCGAAGGATGAAGACAAGGGCGGCAAATAACGCGGAGACACCCACTTCTCCCTCCCCTGCGAACGCAGGGGAGGGCTGGGGTGGGGTGCGGTACGAGTTCCGGAATCAGGGATCCAGGTGGGATGTGCAATGCACCCCACCCTATCCCTCCCCTGCATCCGCAGGGGAGGGAATCAGGCGGCCGTCTTCGTGAGCTGCACGCCCGGCAACCCGAGCACGTAATCCGCGCCCATCAGCATCGACGGCGTGTAGTAGCCGCCGGCGGGCTTCACCTTCAGCACGTGTTCGACGATGCCGAGCGATGCCGTCACCGTGATGTCGTAGCCGTTCGGCGTGTCGAGCTCCATCTTCGCTTCGCGACCGGCCGCGTTGCGCACTTCGCCCCAGATGTGCGAGCGCGTGTTCGCGCGCTTGTCGTCCGACGGGCCGCGCTGCGGCGTGCGCTTCTTGAGCATGTCCTGCACGAAGCCGAAGCCGAGGAACGGCTTGAACAGCCGCATGCGGCGCACCGATTCGATCGTCTTCGGCGGCACCGCCATGTACACCTCGACGTTCGGGATGCCGGTCGAGAGGTACGAGGTATAGACGTCGCCCCACGGGATGGTCATCGCCGTGCGCGGTGCGCCGTCCTTGCTGAATGTCCTGTCCTTGTAGGCGAGCGGCACGGTCGTCATGACACCGTCGCGGCGCACGCGGCAGCCCTTCGCGAGGCCTTCGACGCTGGTCTTCGCGGTGCCGGGGCTCGGACCGCCGCCGGCCTCGAACGCGAGCACGAGCTCGTTGGCATCGGGCAGTTCGCGCTTGAGCAGCGCGGCGAGGCAGTCGGTGGGCACGACGTCGAAGCCCGCGCCCGGCAGCACGACGATGTCGTGCTCCTTCGCGCGCGCGTCCTGCGCATGGCAGTGCGCGAACACGTCGATTTCGCCCGTGATGTCGAGGTAATGCGTGCCGTGCGCGAGGCAGGCCTCCAGCATCGGCGCCGCCGTCGCCGAGAACGGCCCCGCGCAGTGCAGGACCAGGTCCATGCCCGACAACGCCGATGTCGCCGTCTTCACGTCGGCCAGGTCGAACACGCGTGCCGGCAAGTCGTACTGCTTCGCGAGTGCGCGCACGGCGTCGCCGTTGCGTCCCGCGACCACCGGGTGGTGCCCGCGCTTCACCGCTTCGGCGAGCACCAGCTGGCCGGTATACCCGTTTGCGCCATAGATCATCCACTCGGACATTGCGTTTCCCCTTAGTGCCCGGCCTTGCCGCGCTCGCGCGCCATCTTCAGCACCTGCCTGAAATACACCTCCGGCAGGAAACGCTTCAAGCGCCAGCGCAGGCGCTCGGCGCGCGTCGGCAGCACGAGGAACTTGCCGCGCTCGGACTGCGCGATGATTTCCGCCGCGATGTCGTCGGCGGATTCCTTCGCGGTGTCCATCAGCCGCTGCGCGAACGCCTTCATGCGCTGCCCGCCCTCGGCCCAGTTCTCGAGCAGGTTGGTCTTGAAGAACGACGGGCAGACGACGGAGACGGCGATGCCCTTGTGCGTGAGCTCGGCGCGCAGTTGCTCGGACAACGTGACGACGCCGGCCTTCGCGACGCCGTAGGTCATGATGTTCGGCGCGCCCGCGAGCCCGGCGAACGAAGCGATGTTGATGATGCGGCCGTGGCCTTGCGCGAGCATGCCCGGCAGGAACGTGCGGCAGCCGCGCACGACGCCGAGCAGGTTGAGGTTGAGCATCCACTCCCACTCGCGCATCGGCGCTTCGAGGATGCCGCCGCCTGCGCTGACGCCGGCGTTGTTCACGACCACGTCCGGCGTTTCCCAGCGCGCCTTCACGGCCTCGTGCAGCGCCGCGAAGCTGTCGTCGCTCGCGATGTCCACCTCGGCCGCGAAATGCGGCTCGCCGCCGAGCAGCTGCACCGTTTCCTGCGCGCGGTCGAGGCGGATGTCGGCGCAGCACACGACTGCGCCGCGCGCGGCGTAGCGCCGCGCGAGCGCCCGACCGAGGCCGGAGCCGGCACCGGTGATCAGTATTCGTTCCTGCGCCATCGGCGCTCCCCGGGCCTTATGATCGGGCGATGGTAGGGCCGCTCCACCGTCGCGGCCAGCACGGAGCGTATGGACACCAAACCCTTCGACCTCACCGGCAAGACCGCCGTCGTCACGGGCGCATCGCGCGGCATCGGCGAAGCCGTCGCCAGGCTGCTCGCGGACTGGGGCGCGCACGTGATCGTGTCGAGCCGCCGCGCCGAGGCGTGCGAGGAAGTGGTGGCCGCGATCCGCGACGCCGGCGGCGTCGCGACGGCGCTGCCCGCCCACATCGGCGACATCGAGGCCATCGACAACCTGTTCCGGAAGATCGCGGACAAGGGCTTCGGCGCCGACATCCTCGTGAACAACGCGGCCGCGAACCCCTACTTCGGCCCGATGATCGACATGCCGATGACGGCGCTCGACAAGACCGTCGAGGTGAACATCCGCGGCTACTTCTACGCCACCGTCGCGGCGGCGAAGCAGATGCGCGCGCGCGGCGGCGGCGCGATCGTGAACGTCGCCTCCGTGAACGCGAAGCGCGCGGCGCCGATGCAGGGCGTCTACTCGATGACGAAGGCCGCGATCGTGTCGATGACCGAAGGCTTCGCCAAGGAGCTCGCGGCCGACCACATCCGCGTGAACTGCGTGCTGCCCGGGCTCACCGACACGAAGTTCGCGAGCGCGCTCACCACGAACGAGCAGATCCTCAAGATGATGCTGAAGATGATCCCGCTCGGCCGCGTCGCACAGCCGGCGGAAATCGCCCCGATGATCGCGTTCCTCGCAGCGCCCGCCGCGAGTTACATCACCGGTGGGGCGTTTGCCGTGGATGGCGGGTACCTCTCATGAGGCGGGAGCGGATGGCAGTCAGCGGTGAGCGGCCGGCCGAGGTGGCCATCCGCGCCGTCGCAGCATCCGCCTGCTCTTGCCGCTAACCGCTAACCGCTATCCGCTGACAGATCGAGGCCCATGCGCACCATCCTGCTGCTGCTCGCCCTGATGACGACGACCACCGTATCTGCCGAGAAACTCACGCTCGAGCGCCTGCTCGGCGATCCCGCGCTGTCGGGCGCCGCGCCGCGCACGCTGAAGGTCGCGCCGGACGGCGCGCGCGTGACGTTCCTGCGCGGCAAGGCCGACAACCAGGCGCAGCTCGACCTCTGGGAATACGACGTCGCGAGCGGCAAGACGCGGCTGCTCGTCGATTCGAAATTGCTGTCGCCGCAGGGCGAGCAGTTGTCCGACGCGGAGAAGGCGCGGCGCGAACGCGCGCGGCTGCTCGCGCTGAGCGGCATCATCGAGTACCAGTTCTCGCCGGACGGGAAACAGCTGCTGTTTCCGCTGAACGGCGAGCTCTATCTCTACGACCTGCGCAAGTCGGGCAGCGCCGCGGTGCGCCAGCTCACGCACGGCGAAGGCTTCGCGACCGACCCGAAGGTGTCGCCGAAGGGCGGGTTCGTCGCGTTCGTGCGCGACCAAGAGCTCTGGGCGATCGAGGTCGCCAGCGGCAAGGCGATGCGCCTCACGCACGACGCGAGCGACACCGTAATGAACGGCATGCCGGAGTTCGTGGCCGACGAGGAGATGGACCGCCACACGGGTTACTGGTGGGCGCCCGACGATTCGGCGATCGCGTTCGCGCGCGTCGACGAATCGCCCGTGCCGATCCAGCGCCGCTTCGAGATCTACGCCGACCGCACGGAAGTGGTCGAGCAACGCTATCCGGCCGCCGGACAGCCGAACGTGCACATCAGGCTCGGCGTCGTCGCGCCGCGCGAGGGCGCGAAGGCGGCGTGGATCGACCTCGGCAGCGACGAGGACATCTACCTCGCACGCGTGGGCTGGGCTGACGCGACGCACGTGGCGTTCCAGCGCCAGTCGCGCGACCAGAAGCGCCTCGAGCTCGTGCTCGCGGACGTCGCCGCCGGCACGCAGCGCACGCTGCTCACCGAGACGGCCGACACCTGGGTGAACCTGCACGACGACCTGCATTTCCTCGCCGGGCAGCGCGCGTTCCTGTGGTCGAGCGAGCGTTCGGGCACGCGCCAGCTGTATCTCTACGACCTCGACGGCAAGCTGATGCATCAGGTATCGAACGCCGCGTGGCCGATCGACGCCGTGCTCGGCATCGACGAAAAGCGCGGCGTCGTCTACGCGGCGGCGCCCGGCCCCGAAGCCGTTCAGAAGCACGTGTTTGCGTACGCGCTGGACGGCCAGGGCGAGCCGCGCGCGATCACCACGCGCGCCGGCTTCCACGACACCGTGTTCGCCGACGACGCGAGCGTGTTCGTCGACACGTACAGCGACGCCGACCTGCCGCCGCAGGTGCGCCTGCACCGCGCGCACGACGGAAAGCAACTCGCCGTGCTCGAAGCGAACGAGGTGGACGCGCGGCACCCGTGGTTTCCGTACCGCGACGAGACGCTGCCCGCGGAGTTCGGCACGCTGCAGGGCCCCGGCGGCGACACGCTGCACTGGCGCGCGATCAAGCCGCGCGGCTTCGATGCGACGAAGCAGTACCCCGTGCTCGTGCGCGTCTACGGCGGCCCGCACGTGCAGCTCGTGCAGCGCGTCTGGGACGCGCGCTGGGGCCTGTTCGACCGCTGGCTCGCGGGCCAGGGTTACGTGGTGTTCTCACTGGACAATCGCGGCAGCGCGCGGCGCGGCAAGGCGTTCGAGGACGCGATCTTCCGCCGCATGGGCACGCTGGAGGTGGACGACCAGCTCGCCGGCGTGGACTGGCTCGCGAAGCAGCCGTGGGTGGACGCGCAGCGCATCGGCGTGTTCGGCTGGAGCTACGGCGGTTACATGACGCTGCGCCTGATCGAGGCGGCGCCGACGCGCTTCGCCGCCGCGGTCGCCGGCGCCCCCGTCACCGACTGGGCGCTGTACGACACGCATTACACCGAGCGCTACATGGGCACGCCCGCGAACAACGCCGCGGGCTATGAGGGCGGCAGCGTGCTCGTCGCCGCGGGAAAGATCGCGTCGCCGCTGCTGCTGATCCACGGCATGGCCGACGACAACGTGCTGTTCACCAACTCGACAAAGCTGATGACGCTGCTGCAACAGCGAGGTCAGCCGTTCGAGCTGATGACCTACCCCGGGGAGAAGCACGGCGTCGCGACGCCGACGATGCGGTCGCACAACTACGCGACGATCGCCCGGTTCCTGGCGCGGGCGCTCCGGCCCGCGGAAACGTAGCCTCACCCTGAGTATTAGTCGCCCTTTTCGGGCTCCGCTGCACTGCAGTTGGCGAACTGCGTCACGAAATGCTACCAATGCGCTCGGACGAGGAGCGCCATGTGGCGCTTTGGCGGGGAGGGGTTCCCGCGGCCTCGCGTGGTCACGGCATCGGGTTCGCCGTTCCGGCCGCATCGAATGGCGCGCCCTTCCTTTCGTTGGGGGGTTCAATGCGCACGTCATTCCGTCGCCCGTCCGGGCGCCTTCTCGCCCGTTTCGCGATTTTCTGCCTGCTCGTCGTCGGCGCTTCGCCGGCCTGGGCACAGCTTGCCGGCACGAAGAACATCCCCGGCGACTATCCTGACCTCGCGGCCGCGGTCACCGACCTGAACGCGCAAGGCGTTGGCGCCGGCGGCGTCACGCTCAACGTGCTCGCGGGCAACGCGCAGAACGCGCCGGCCGGTGGTTACAGCATCGCGACGACGACAGCGTCGGCCGCGAATCCCGTCACGCTGAATTGCAACGGCAACACACTGACGGCCTCCGCGGCGCTGACCGCGGGCGCGCTCAACGACGCGATCGTCAAGATCATCGGCACCGACTCGGTGACGATCACGAACTGCGTGATGCTCGAGAACGCCGCGAACACGACGACGACGGCGGCGTCGAACAACATGACGGAGTGGGGCGTCGCGATCCTCTACGCGACCGCCACGGACAACGCGCAGAACGCCACCATTCAGGGCAACACGATCGACCTGAACCGGACGTACCAGAACACGTTCGGCATCTATGCGAACGCGACGCACACCGCCGCCGCCGTGACGACTTCCGCGACCGGCACCGGTGCCAACGGCGGCAACTCGGGCCTGAAGATCTACACCAACCAGATCACCGACGTGAACATGGGCATCGTCGTCGTCGGCCCGACGGCCGCCGCCGACCACCAGGACAACGTCGAAGTCGGCGGCACGGCGCCGCAGGGCAACCAGATCACGAACTACGGAACGACGAGCGGTATCTCCGGCTACGCGAACGTTTCCGGCACGGTCAACGGCATCCTGGTGCGCAACACGCGCAACTTCACGATCGCCAACAACACCGTGACGAGCTCCGTGGGCGGCGTGACCGCAGGCACGCTCAACGGCATCCAGGTTCCCGCGTTCTCCGTCGCGCAGACCGGCACGTTCGTGCACAACATCAACGCCAACCTGATCTCGCTGCGCAGTGGCGTTG
>CALKUS010000199.1 GCA_937996755.1 uncultured Pseudomonadota bacterium
CTCCCACGAGCGCGCACGACGCGGCCGCGACGAATGCGGCGCCGACTGCGGCGAGCACGGTGGCCTTTGGCAGCTCCGGGGCCAGCGCGAATGCGCCGAGCACGGCGCCAACGTTCAGCATTACGCTGGCGAGGATCGGCCACGGTTTGCGCGTGGACAGCAGCGAAGTGGTCAACCGCATGCGCGACGATCCCATGCTCCAGCGAACAGCGACCTCGCTCTCCAGCATTGCCGCAGCGGCAGTCAGCGTGAGCAGGCACATCGACGCCGACAGGACGACGACGACCAGCGAAATCAGGAGCGACAACGCCGCGAGCGCCTTGTCGGGCTGCAGGTCTTCGGAGATCCGATCCGCAACCGCGCGAGCCGGTTTGGCCTCGTACTCCGGCGCCACGCCTTGCAGGGCGCCGGTGAGCCGCGCGACGGCTGCCGCCTGTTCGCCGCGTCCGATGATGGCGCCCAGGTTGCCGAGTCGGGCGAGCGGCGCATATATCACCGGCACAGCGGGTCCACGCGCATTGAGGAACTGCGCGTCGCCTGCGACGCCACACACGGAGAGCTCCTGCGGCCTGCCCGCGCTCGGCACCTGTGCGGTGATTCGCGTGGGAAGTGCACCGTTACCTGAGGCGTAGCGGCGAAGGAACGCCTGGTTGACGATCACTTGCTGCGCGGAATGTTCGCCCATTGGCGCGCAAAGCTGCTCGACGGGAATACCCAGAATCCGGAAATACGACGGCGTGACGAAGTTGATCGCAACGAGCTCGCTGCCGGCCGGCTCGTCTCCGACAGACGCGGAAACGACCTGCGGTGCACCCACCGGCGGCGCGCTTGCCAACGCGATGCTTGCGCCCGGCCCGTTGACTGCCGCATCGTCTACCAGGGCAGCGATCGGTCGTCCATCGAGTAAAGACGGGAACTGGCTTTCGCCCGACGCCTTGCGCTCGACTTCCGCGTACCACGTGCCCTGGGATGCAAAACCCAGGTCACGCGCCAGCAGCGCATTCATGCGCACGAACGTGATGCCCGCTGCGCCGACAGCCAGCACGACTGCGGCGAAGGAAAGCCCGATCAAAACAAGATTCGACGCCTTGATCGCGCCCAGGTTGCGACGTGCGCGCTGCAGTGTCGGTACGCCGAGTGCGAGGGACGACAGGAACAGCGGCGCGAATCCGACCGCCAACACGAGAAACGCGAGGAGCGCCGCGCTGAGTGCACCCGATGACAGCGCAGCGATGGATTCCCGCAGCGGGAATTGCGGGACGCGCGGCGCAAGGAACCACGCCAGCAACATGGCTGCGATCGCGAGCAGGATTAGCGCCGAAATCGAGCGGAGCTCGGAAGCGATGCGGCGCGTCGCGCGCACGAGGCGGCTCTCGCCGAGCGCGTTCCGGATGGCGTCCGACATCTGCTCCCGGAGCAACTGCACGAACCGCGAAGACAGGTACATCGCCGCGAAGACCCCGCCGACCGACATCGCGTTGAGCAGCAGCAGCTGGCTCCAGACATCCAGGGTCGCCCTTCGCTGGGCCGTGAGGCCCAGGCCGCGCGACAGCGTGGCGTGGAGCGCAGAGGCTTGCTGCGCGAAATCGGCATTGATCTCGGCTGCCGCCGACACCACGCCGGCTCGCGTTTCGATGCCGAGGTACTCGGGACGCAATTGTCCGATCACGGCACCCTGCGCACGCGGCATCACCACATCCGGCCACGCGCCGAGTGGCACCCAACCAGAGACCGCGCGGTCGGGGCTGGGCCCGATGAATTCCGACTTCGCGACGCCGACCACCACGAAGGCGACATGGTCCGATGCCGCGGCCCCGAACCCGACAGGCTCCAGCTCGACGGTCTTTCCGAGCGCCGCGTCGACGGACCCGAACCAGGTATTGGCCGCGTCGCGCGTGAGCACCATCTCGCGTTCAGTGGAGCCATCGAGTTGCGCGGAGAAGTCGTGCTCGGTGAACGCGCGACCGACGAGCGGCACATGGAGCGCCGAGAACAACGGCCCGGTCGTCCACCCGAGCGGCTGCCGGCCGACCGAATGCCCGGCGATGAAAATCTCGCGTACCAGCGGGAGGCTGGACACCCAGTTGCCGCCGATGCCGGACTGGGCAACGCGGCCGAGCGAGCGGTACGACATCCCTTCCGCTACGCCAGTTCCTGCGCCGGGCTGCGCGAGCGTCACGGTTGCGAACGAATCACCGGGGGCCGACCCGGCTTGCGCCGGCGCGCGGCTGTGCTGCGCCAATCCCAAGGCAAGCACGACGGCTGCGAGCGCAACCCCCGCACCAACGCGTTCGGCAACGCGGATCCAGCGCACGTCAGTAGATCTGCAAGTCTGCAGTCCGGACCTGGGCGCGAAGCTTCTTCCGCTGCAGCTCGTCCTCGACAACCGCCCGCGCCCGACCGCAGGGCTCGCACATGTTCGCGAGAGACTCCGGCGCTGCTATCACGACCAGGCCGGTGCCACTCTCCCAGTGCGCCCTGGCGGCAGCACCGAAAACGTCGGTGAACGTCGGGTGACCCCTGGGGCAGATCGCGCTCAGCTTGGGCAGGTTCTCCATGTCGTAGATGCCGGCAAGGCAGCCCTTGTCGTCGAATACGAAATAGAGCGGGAACCAGATGGCGCGAGGATTGGACGCAGCCTGTTCCGCAGCCATCGTCTTCGTGGCGATCGCGTTCGTGCGATCGATCAGGTCTCGCGCGACGGCGGTCGTGAGCGACAGAGGAGCGTCGGCTGCAACAGGGGCAGAAGCGATCTGTGCGAGACACAGGATCAGGGCGAACCCGGAAGTTCGCAGCCCCATTCCAATGCCAAGCGCATGAACAACCATCAGTCGTGCACCCAAGGCCATTCCAAACGTGTAGCCCGGAAGGCTACTACTCGAAACCGTCCGCGCTGATCACCTCGAGCGCGAACGGGCGCGTGAGGATGCCGAGGCTGCTGGTGCCGAGGTAGACGGTGCTGCCGCGCTGCGTGATGTTGTAGGCGCCCAGCAGCACCGGGTCGCCGAAGCGTTGCCACGTGCGGCAGGCGTCGGCGGAGACCCACGCGCCACCGTAGCCCGGCACTTCACCCAGATCGGCGGCCATGACCACGTTCGGCAACGTGTCGTGCTGCGCGAGGCCTCGCAGGTCCGTGCCGGCCGGCAGCGGGCCGCATTCGCTCCAGCTTTCGCCGGCATCGTTCGTGACGAATACGCGCGAGCGCGGGCGATCGTTCTTGCTGTTCGCGAGCGTGGCCCACACGCGCCCGGCCGTGAACGCGTCGGCGACGATCGCGAGCATCGAATCGCGCGTGTTCGTGTAGCCGGGCATCACGGGAATCCCGTTCGACTTCTGCTGCCAGGTCTGGCCGCCGTCGTCGGAGCGGAACACGCCGCTTTCGAACGGCGCGATCGCGCCGAGCTGCAGGAACTCGGTCGACGCATAGAGGCGGCCCGGCACGGCCGCGTCGCGAACAAAGCCCATCACCGACGACCTACCGACGGAATTGCGGTTCGGGAAGCCGGACGAGGTCTGCCACGACAGCGAGCCGACGTCGCGCCACGGCGCGGTCCAAGCTCCACTGGCCGATTGCCCGCCGGTGTGCACGCGCATGCCTCCGCCGGGCGCGGGAAACACGGCGAGCGCGCGCATGATGCCGGTTGCCTCGGGCGCGTTGTGCGGAGGCATGCCTTCGTTGAAGGAACCCCACGACGCGCCGCCGTCGTTCGAGACGTAGACGCTGCCGCTCGGGCGCGACGGGAATGCCTGCGCGCATGCCGTGTCGCCGATCGCGCAGCCGTAACCGGAAGCGAAGTAGCGGCGCGTCGCGAGCGGCCCCGTCGTCGACGGGTCGGCCACGACCATGCGCATCCAGCGCACATACGGCACAACGTTTCCCCAGGTCCACGTCTGTCCGCCGTCGATGCTGCGGTACAGCGACTGGTTGGGGTACGTATCGGATGCGACGAACAACGTCTGCCCATCGTCGGCATGGTTGAGGTTGCGCACGCCGACGCCGGTCAGGCCTTTCGACGATTGCTGCCAGGTGCCGCCTCCGTCGGTGGAGCGCACCACGCCGTCGACGCCGCCGATGACGATGCTGCTGCCGTTCGCACGGATCGAGCGCGTGCCGCGCAATGCGCCGAGGCCCTTCACCTCCGTCGACAGTGGGCTCCACGACGTGCCGCCATCGGTGGAATGGAACGGGCCGGACGGCGTGGTGATCCACAGCTCGTTCGGACCCTTCGCGTCGAAGTCGCTGATGTCGAAGCGCAGCAGCGTCACGGTGTCGCCGCGGTCGGTGCTGCGGTACAGCAGCTCGCCGCGACGGATGTAGAGCGTGTTGCCGAAGACGGCGAGGCGCGCGACGTTGCTCGAGGCAAACTCGGAGAACGTGTGTCCGCCGGTGAGCGGCTCGTTTGCGTTGTAGCGCACGAGCTTCGGCAAGCGCAGGCCGAAGAACGGATGCGAGCACTCCACGGCCTCGAGCTCGTACATGTCGCCGTCCGGCGTCGTGCGAGGCGCGACGGCGCGCACGCCGTCGGCGTCGGATCCGCAGCTGCGGATGATCGAGGACACTGGCCAAGTTGCGCCGCCGTCGAACGATTCGTTGCGCCACGACTCGGTGCTCTGGCCGGAGTCGGTGGTGTAGGCCCACAG
>CALKUS010000200.1 GCA_937996755.1 uncultured Pseudomonadota bacterium
ACCAGGCGCTGGATCTCGCTCGTGCCTTCGTAGATCTCGGTGATCTTCGCGTCGCGGAAGTAGCGTTCGAGCGGCATTTCCTTCGAGTAGCCCATGCCGCCGTGGATCTGCACGGCCTGGTGCGTGATCCACATGGCCGCCTCGGAGGCATAGAGCTTCGCGACGGACGCCTCGGTCGAGAAGCGGCCGTTGTTCTTCGTCGCCTCGCCCTTCGCGAACGCCGCGCGCAGCGTGAGCAGCCACGCGGCGTCGAGGCGGCACTTCATGTCCGCGATCTTCGCCTGCGTCATCTGGAACGAGCCGATCGGCTGGCCGAACGCCTTGCGGTCCTTCACGTAGACGAGGCACGCCTCGTAGGCGGCGCGCGCGAGGCCGACGGCCTGCGACGCGATGCCGATGCGGCCCGCGTCGAGCACGCCCATCGCGATGCGGAAACCTTCGCCTTCCTGGCCGATGCGGTCGGCGGCGTCGCACTCGTAGTCGGTGAACTCGATCTCGCAGGTGGCCGACGCCCGGATGCCCAGCTTCGGCTCGGTCTTGCCGCGGTGGAAGCCGGGCTTGTCGGTGTCGATGCAGAAGCAGGTGATGCCTTTCGCGCCCTTCGACGGATCGGTCATCGCGAACAACATGATGTACTTCGCGACCGGGCCCGACGTGATCCAGCTCTTCTTGCCGTTGATCACGTACTTCGAGCCGTCGGCCGAGCGCACGGCGCGCGTGCGGATCGCGGACGCATCCGAGCCCGACTGCGATTCGGTGAGCGCATAGGCGCCGATCGCACGGCCTTCGGCGATCGGCTTGACGAACTTCAGGTTCTGCTCGTGCGTGCCGTGCTGCAGCAGGCCGTTGCAGTAGAGCGTGTTGTTCACGCTCATGATGGTGGAATGCGCGCAGTCGGCCGCGGCGATCTCGATCATCGCGAGCACGTACGCAACCGGGTCCATGCCCGCGCCGCCGTATTCGTGCGGCACCTCGATGCCCATCATGCCGTTCTCGCCGAGCACCTTGATGGTCTCGGCCGGGAACTCGCCCGACTTGTCGAATTCGGCGGCGACCGGCGCGATGCGCTCCGCGGCGATGCGGCGCGCCACGTCCTGGATGGCGAGCTGGTCTTCGGTGAAACGGAAATCCATGGCCTGTGCCCCTGGTGGTCGATCGTATGGAAGCGGCGCAGTTTACCGGATCGGGCTGGAGCCTCCGCCCGAATCCTTGACGCCCGGGACCCATGGGGCCAGACTTCGATCCATCCGTTGATCGCGATACAAGGATACAGGTGGATCTCGCCGGCACTTCGGCCTTCTTCCGGCTGCTCTCCGACCCCACGCGCGTGCGCCTCGTGGCGCTGCTCGAGCGCGAGGAGCTGACCGTGGCCGAGATGGCGGCCGTCACGCGCCTCGCGCAGCCGCGCGTGTCGACCCATCTCGCCAAGCTCAAGGAGCTGGACCTCGTGCGCGACCGCCGCGCGGGCGTCAGCGCCTACTACCGCTTCAACGGCGACGCCGATGCCGAGACGCTGAAGCTCTGGCACGCGCTGCGCGCGGCCACCGACGACGCGCTGCTGCACGACGACGCGAAGCGACTGTCCGGGGTGCTCGCGAAGAGGGCGCAGCGCCACAACTGGGCCGACACGGTTGCGGGCGACATGGAGCGGCACTACTCGCCCGGCCGCACCTGGGAAGCGCTCGGCCGCGGCTTCGCGAACCTGCTCGAACTGGGCGACGTGCTCGACATCGCCTCGGGCGACGGCGTGATCGCCGAGCTGCTGAGCGCGCACGCGAAGCACATCACCTGCGTCGACGCGAGCCCGCGCGTCGTCGACGCCGCGCGCAAGCGCCTGGCCGCGTACCGCAACGTCAGCGTCGTCGAAGGCGACATGCACAAGCTGGCGCTGCCCGATGCGCGCTTCGACCTCGTGTTGCTGATGCACGCCCTGCCCTACAGCGAGAAGCCGCCGATCGCGATGCAGGAAGCCGCGCGCGTGCTCAAGCGCGACGGCCGACTGCTCGTGTGCACGCTCGCCCGCCACGCGCACAAGGCCGCCGTCGAGGCGTTCGACCACCGCAACCTCGGCTTCACGCCGACGGAGCTGAAGGCGCTCGCGACGAAGGCCGGCCTGGAGGTGCTGCAGTCCGGCGTAGCCACGCGCGAGAAGCGTCCGCCGCACTTCGAGGTGCTCACCATGCTGGCCCGGAAACCATGAAGCGACTTCCTTACGCGTTCCCCGACCGCGTCGCTGCGCTCGAGGGCGCGCTCGCGAAACGCATCCTGCTGCTCGACGGCGCGATGGGCACCATGCTGCAGTCGTACACGCTGGACGAGTCCGGCTACCGCGGCGCGCGCTTCGCGAACGGCTGCGACGGCCACGCGCACGGCCACGAAGGCGGCTGCGATCTCAAGGGCAACAACGACCTGCTGTCGATCACGCAGCCGGACATCGTGCGCGCCGTGCATCGCGCGTACCTGGAAGCCGGCGCCGACCTGATCGAGACGAACACGTTCAATGCCACCAGCCTGAGCCAGGCCGACTACGGGCTCGAGCACCTGGTGCCCGAGCTCAACCGCGAGAGCGCGCGCCTCGCGCGCCTCGAGTGCGACGCGATGACCGCGCGTACGCCGGGAAAGCCGCGCTTCGTGGTCGGCGTGCTGGGCCCGACGAGCCGTACGGCGTCGATCAGCCCGGACGTGAACAACCCCGGCTTCCGCAACGTGCACTTCGACGAGCTCGCCGAGGCGTACCGCCGTGCGACGGACGCGCTCATCGAAGGCGGCGCCGACGTGATCATGGTCGAGACGATCTTCGACACGCTGAACGCGAAGGCCGCGCTGTTCGCGATCGAGGACGTGTTCGAGGCGCACGGGAAGCGCTGGCCCGTGATGATCTCGGGCACGATCACGGACCTGTCTGGTCGCACCCTGAGCGGCCAGACGGCCGAGGCGTTCTACCACTCGGTGCACCACGCGCGCCCGATGGCGATCGGGCTCAACTGCGCGCTCGGCGCGACCGAGCTGCGCGCGTACATCGACGCGCTCGCGCAGATCGCCGACTGCCGCATCAGCGCGCACCCGAACGCAGGCCTGCCGAACGCATTCGGCGAGTACGACGAGACGCCGGCACAGATGGCCGCGATCATCCGCGAGTTCGCACTGTCCGGCCTGGTGAACATCGTCGGCGGCTGTTGCGGCACGACGCCCGCGCACATCAAGGCGATCGGCGAGGCCGTCGCGGACATCGCACCGCGCGCGTTGCCGCAGGACGTTCCACGAGCGGCGTAACCCTCCATCGCCGTCATCCCGGCGCACGCCGGGATCCAGCGCCTCGAACGAAAGGCACTGGGCCCCGGCTTTCGCCGGGGTGACGTCCAAAAGCAAAGCAAGACGAGCAATGCCCGACACGCCCTACCGCCCCACCTACCTGTCCGGCCTCGAGCCGCTGGTCGTCACGCCCGAGACGAACTTCGTCAACATCGGCGAGCGCACGAACGTCACCGGCTCGGCGCAGTTCCGCAAGCTGATCAAGGAAGACCGCTACGAAGAGGCGGTGGAGGTCGCACGCCAGCAGGTGGCGAGCGGCGCGCAGGTCATCGACGTCAACATGGACGAGGGACTGATCGATTCCGAAGCCGCGATGGTGCGGTTCCTGAACCTGATCGCGTCCGAGCCCGACATCGCGCGCGTTCCGGTGATGGTCGACTCCTCGAAGTGGAGCGTCATCGAAGCCGGCCTGAAGTGCCTGCAGGGCAAGGGCATCGTGAACTCGATCTCGCTGAAGGAAGGCGAGGATGCGTTCCGCGCGCAGGCGCGCAAGGTGCTGCGCTACGGCGCCGCCGTCGTCGTGATGGCGTTCGACGAGACCGGCCAGGCCGATACATGCGAGCGCAAGGTGCAGATCTGCACGCGCGCCTACCGCATCCTCGTCGCCGACATCGGCTTCCCGCCCGAGGACATCCTGTTCGACCCGAACGTGTTCGCGATCGCCACGGGCATCGAGGAGCACGACAACTACGCCGTCGACTTCATCGAGGCGACGCGGCAGATCAAGGCCACGCTGCCGCACTGCCACGTGTCGGGCGGCGTGAGCAACGTGTCGTTCGCGTTCCGCGGCAACAACCCGGTGCGCGAAGCGATCCACTGCGTGTTCCTGTACCACGCGATTTCCGCGGGCATGGACTTCGGCATCGTGAACGCGGGCGCGCTGCCGATCTACGACGACCTCGACGCCGAGCTGCGCGAGCGCGTCGAGGACGTGGTGCTGAACCGCCGCAAGGACGCGACCGAGCGGCTGCTCGAGATCGCCGAGCGATTCAAGGGCAAGAAGAGCGCCGAGGCCACCGACGAATCGGCCTGGCGCGCCCTGCCCGTCCGCGAACGCATGCGCCACGCGCTCGTGCACGGCATCGACCAGTTCATCGAGGGCGACACCGAGGAAGCGCGCGCATCGTCCACGCGTCCGCTCGACGTCATCGAAGGCCCGCTCATGGACGGCATGAACGTCGTGGGCGACCTGTTCGGGGCGGGGAAGATGTTTCTCCCGCAGGTGGTGAAGTCCGCGCGCGTCATGAAGAAGGCGGTCGCCTACCTCATCCCGTACATCGAGGAAGAGAAGCGCCGTACCGGCGAGACCGCGAAGTCGAACGGCAAGATCGTGCTCGCCACCGTGAAGGGCGACGTGCACGACATCGGCAAGAACATCGTCG
>CALKUS010000201.1 GCA_937996755.1 uncultured Pseudomonadota bacterium
GGTCGCGTCGAAGTCGAAGCTTCCGTGGCCGGACCAGAGCTCGGCCTCCGTGCGATACAGCAGGTGGCCGCGGCTCACTTCGGCCGCGTCGTCGTCGTACTGGCGACGCTCGCCGTTGAAGCTGACCGACTGCGGCAGCGACTCGCTGCCGATGGACGCGGTGCCCTGCGCGCCGACCGTGCCGAACGAGCCGTACGAGATGCGCGCGCGGCCCGGCGCCTGGCCCGGCTTGTAGTGGATCACGTGGATGACGCCGACGAACGACGTCGCGCCGTACATGACGGGCGCCGCGCCGCGCATCACCTCGATGCGCTCGACGTCGACGAGGTCGATCGTCGTGAGCTGCGGGTTGTACGCGCCACCGTACGGCACGCCGTCGACCACGAGCAGGAACGCGTCGAACTCGCGCAGGCCCCAGAACGCCGGCACCGAGCCGGCCGGGCCGCCGTCGCCGCCGGGCGAGATCTCCACGCCCGCCACGAGCGCGAGCGCCGAGCGCAGGTCGGTTGCGCCGCGCGCGCGCATCTCCTCGTCGGTGATGATCGTGACGGACGCCGGGATGTCGATCACCGGCTCGGCTTCGCGCGTGGCGGTGACCTGCACGCGGTCCAGGCGGCGCGAGTCTTCCGCGTGGGCGGCGGGCGCGGCGAGCGCGAGCAGGATGGCGGCGGCGATCGGCGCCAGGGTCAGGCTGCGGACGGACATGATTGGTTGCCTCGAATTGTGAAAATTCCGTAAGCCGATCGTAGGATTTGCACACATTCTGCTCATCCGCCTGCGGGCCGGTCGCGCCGGCGGACTCATCCATCCCGAGGCGGATGGCACTCCGGCGAGGGCCGCCTCGTAGAATCGAGGCCTTTCCGACCGAGGGCACCTCCGTGCGCAAGACCATGGCCCTGATCGCGCTGGCGCTCGCTTCGATGGCCGTCCCGGCGCACGCCGGCGACGTGGTGCTGGTGATCCACGGTGGTGCCGGCACGATGCCGCGCGCCGAGCTCACGCCGGAAAAGGAGAAGGCGATACGCGCCGATCTCGAGCAGGCGCTGCGCACCGGCTGGAAGGTGCTCGACGGCGGCGGCACCAGCCTCGACGCGATCGAGCAGGCGATCCGCGTGCTCGAGGATTCGCCGCGCTTCAACGCGGGCAAGGGCGCCGTGTTCAACCACGACGGGAAGAACGAGCTCGATGCGTCGATCATGGACGGCGCCACGTTGCGCGCGGGCGCGATCGCCGGCGTGCACCGGGTGAAGAATCCCGTGACGCTCGCACGCGTCGTCATGGAGAAGTCGAAGCACGTGATGCTGGTCGGCGACGGCGCGGAGGCGTTCGCGAAGGACGTCGGCGTCGAGCTCGTGGAGCCGTCGTACTTCCGCACCGACGAGCGCTGGCAGCAATTGCAGGAAGCGCTGGAGCAGGAGAAGGCGGAAGCACCCGCGCCGCCGAACGCGCACTTCGGAACGGTCGGCGCCGTCGCGCGCGACAAGGCGGGCCACATCGCCGCGGCGACGTCGACCGGCGGCATGACGAACAAGCGCTGGGGCCGCGTCGGCGATTCGCCGATCATCGGCGCCGGCACGTACGCGAACGATCGCTGCGGCGTGTCGGCGACCGGCTGGGGCGAGTTCTACATCCGCGCGACCGTCGCGCACGACATCTGCGCGCGCGTCGCGTACCGCGGCGACGACATCGCCGCGGCGGCCGACGAAGTGGTGCTGAAGATCGTGCCGAAGCTCGGCGGCGACGGCGGCGTGATCGCGCTCGACCGCGACGGCAACGTCGCGATGCCGTTCAACACCGAAGGCATGTATCGCGGCACGATCGACGCGAAGGGCAACGTTCGCATCCTGATCTACAGGGAGGAACCGAGCCCAGCGGGGTGACGACTGTCACTGGTCGCACGCCCGCCACCACCTAGACTCATGGCCATGGACGAAACGCTCCCGGCGCCGGCGACGACGCCCGCGCCCGTTCCACTCGACGCCGGGGCGATGGCCGGCGACGTCTTCCCGCTGCATCCGCGCGTGCGCTCGCTGTGGCGCTGGCAACATGCGCTGATCGCGCTGCCGTTCTCGCTGCCGCCCACGTTCATCGCGATCGCGAGCGATACCTGGCTCCTCCTGCCAGCGGTCGCGCTCGGGGCGCTGCTGCTCGTGCGCCTGCTCGATGCGTGGCGGGAGCGTTACGCGAAATCGTTCCGCTGCGTGCTGTTGCCCGACGGGCTGCTCGTGCGCCGCGGCGTGTGGTGGCGCTCGGAGACGTTCGTGCCGCGCGCGCGCATCCAGCACACCGACGTCGACGAAGGCCCGGTCGCGCGGCATTTCGGCATCGCGACGCTGAAGGTGTTCACGGCCGGCAGCCGCGTGTCGGAGCTGGAAGTCGAAGGGCTCGCGCGCGACGATGCCGTCGCCCTGCGCGATCGCGTGCTCGGGCGCGGCGGCAAAGATGGAGTCTGAAGGCCACCGGCTGCACCCGTTCTCGTGGCTGTTCGTGCTGCTCACCCAGCTGCGCACGGTCGCGCTACCGCTGCTGATCCTCGTCTTCTTCAAGCGCGGCGATTCCTGGGAGCTGTGGGGCGCGGCCGGTGCGGCGGTGCTCGCGCTGCACGCATTCGTCTACAGCCGGGGCTTCCGCTACCGGCTCGGCGACGGCGAGCTGCTCGTGCGCGAAGGCATCTTCGCGCGCACCGAGCGGCACATCCCGTATGCGCGCATCCAGAACATCGTGCAACTGCGCAATCCGCTGCACCGCCTGTTCGGCGTGACCGAGCTGCGCCTGGAATCGGGTGGTGGCGCGAAGCCCGAAGCGGTGATGAAGGTGATCAGGGTGGCGGACGCGCAGCGCCTCGAACAGGTGCTGCGCGGCACGCCCGCGCACGCAGCGACCGACGCGCCAGCGCACGAGCCGCGCACGCTGCTGTCGCTCGCGACGAGCGACGTGCTCCTGCTCGGGTTGCTCAACAACCGCGGCGCGATCGTGCTCGGTGCCGCGGTCGGTGGCCTGTTCCAGTTCCAGTGGTGGGAGAAGGACCAGGTGCGGGAGATGTTCAAGCTGCCCGGCGTGGTGCTGCACGACCTCGCCGCGCCCGCGCACCTGCTCGGCTGGATGTGGACGATCGCACTGCTCGTGGCCGGCGCCTTCCTGATGCTGAAGCTCTTCTCGGTCGCCGTTTCGCTGACCACGTTCTTCGGGTTCCGCCTCGTGCGCGACGGCGATCGCGTCGCCACCGAGAGCGGCCTGCTCACGCGGCACGGCGCGAGCGCGCGCGTCGACAAGCTGCAGCGCCTGACGATCGGCGAGTCGCTGCTCGCGCGCCTCGCGGGACGACGCTGGTTGAGCTGCGACGTCGCTGCGGCCGCGCGTCGCGGCGACCAGGACGCGAGCGAGCAGCGCCGGCTGCGCTGGCTCGTACCGCTCGCGTCCGCGGAAAGAATCGAGGCGGTTGCCGCCGAGCTCGACGGCATGCCGTCGCTCGCCACGCTGCCGTGGCGCGCGCTGCATCCGAAGGCCGCGAGCCGCCGGTTCAAGAAGACGTTCGTGCTCTGCACCATCGCCGCGCTCGCCGCCGCGCTTTTCTTCGCGCCGCTGCCCGCGCTGCTCGTGTGGCTGGTGCTCGTCGGCTTCGCGCGGCTGGAAGCACGCGGCTGGGCGAGGTTCGCGGCCTATGCGTGCGACGACGACGTGCTCGCGTTCCGCGCCGGCTGGCTCACGCGCCAGTGGACGATCGCGCGCATCGCCAAGGGACAGGTGCTCAGCGTCGCCGCGTCGCCCTTCGATCGGCGACACCGGATGGCGCGCGTCAAGCTCGACACCGCCGGCGCGGGCTTCAACGACTTCGCGCTCGATGTGCCGTATCTGGACGAGCGCGAAGCGCGGGAAGTCGCCGCGCGCCTGCGCGCGGCGATGTAGGCCGGCGAATCAGAATCCGCGATCGCCCGACAGTATCCCGCCGAGGCTGCCGAGCACCGAGCCTTCCTCCTTGCCGCCGCCGCGCTGGTAGGCGGCCGAGAACATGCGGCCCGCGAGGCGCGAGAACGGCAGCGACTGCAGCCACACCTTGCCGGGGCCGGTGAGCTGCGCGAGGAACAGGCCTTCGCCGCCGAACAGGATGCTCTTCACGCCGCCGACGGTCTTCACGTCAAAGTCGACGGTCTGCGTGAACGCGACGACGCAGCCCGTATCGACGTCCAGGCGCTCGCCTGCGGCGAGCTCGCGCTCGACCACGGTGCCGCCCGCATGCACGAACACCTGCCCGTCGCCTTCGAGCTTCTGCATGATGAAGCCTTCGCCGCCGAACAGCGCGGTCAGGATCTTCTTCTGGAAGTGGATGCCGATCTGCACGCCGCGCGCGGCGCACAGGAACGAGTCCTTCTGGCAGACGATGCGGTTGCCGAAGTTCGAGAGCGTGAGCGGGATGATGGTCCCGGGGTAGGGCGCCGCGAATGCGACGTGCGCCTTGCCGCTCGCGCCGGCATGCGAGAACACCGTCGTGAACAGGCTCTCGCCCGTGATCACGCGCTTGCCCGCGCCCAGCAGCTTGTCGAGGAAGCCGCCGCCCTGGCCGGAGTGCGAACCGTCGCCGAAGATGGTTTCCATCTGCACGACGGCCTGCTTGTACATGAGCGCGCCGGCCTCCGCGATCACGCTCTCGCCCGGATCGAGCTCGACCTCGACGAACTGCATGTCGCTGCCGAGGATCTTGTAGTCGAGCTGGTCGGAGCCGCGCACGCTCGGCGGCGGCGGCGACATCGTCGCGGGCAATGCTTCGCCCGACAGCTCGGCGCAGCTCGCGATCGGCACCCACTCGGCGAAGCCCTGGCGCCAGCAGTGTCCGTTCGGATTGCGACGCGCGTGCGCGATCGCGCTCGCGTGGTCGAACGGGCCGATCTGCTTGCCGTCGTAGCTCAGGAACCACTGGTGCATTTGCTTGTGCTCCGGCTTGGGAGGGAATGGGGTCAGAGTCCTGCCTCGACGGAACCGACGCGCTGTACGAATGGCGCCGGCCTCGTCGAGGATGGACTCTGACCCCTACAGCGCCGCGATTTCGGCGTCCAGTCCGTCGCGGGTCTGCGCGTCGATGCCGAGCTTCGTGGCGAGCTCGTCGAGGAACTGCTTCTCCACCGTGGTATCGGGCGTGATCGTGACCGCGCAGGCGAGGTAGACGTCGCGCGCGAGCGCGGGTGGCGTCGCGGCCGCGAGCTGCGCGGCGGACGGCGGCGTCGCGATGCAACCACGCAGGAATTCGCGCGCGGATTCGTCGAGGTGCGCGGCCTTCGCGCGCTGCTCGATCGCCTCGCGCTCGAGCGCGTCGATCGCACCGTCGGCCGCGGCCGCCGCGACCATCGCGCGGATCAGCAGCAGCACGTCGTCGCGCTTCGCCGCGGGCGGTGGCGGTGGCGGGACCGCGGAACCGACGGCTGGCGGGGGCGGCGGAGGCGTAGCCGGCAGCGGCGCGACGCTCGGGCCGGGCACGGCCGCGGGCTTCGCCGTGTAATGCTCGAACGCCGCCATCGCCAGGCCGATCAGGCCCAGCGTCGCCTGCGGGTTGCGCATCGCAGCGCCGAAGATCGAGCCGCCGCCGCCCTTGCGCTTGCGGCGCTTGCCGCCGAGCGAGCTGCCCAGCGCGCCGCCCAGCATCTGGCCCAGCAGATTCTCCGCGTCGAACATCGGCCTGCGTCCTCCGTGTCGGAGCGCGCAGGATGGCAAGACGTCCGCCGCCGCTCAAGCGACGGAGGTCATGCCTGGTGACGCGTCAGCGGCGCACCTTCAGCGTCGGGTCGCCGAGCAGGTTGATGCCGTAGACCAGGTCGCGGCGTCCGTCCGGCGACGCGCGGCGCATCGCATCGATCGCATCGCCGATGCGCTCGTTGCCGGTGCCGACGCCGGCCATGAACGTGCGCAGCGATTCGTCGCCGTCGCTGCTCTGGATGCGAGTGCCTGCGCCGATCACGGCCGCGGCACCGCCATCGGTGTCGAACAGGAACTGGTTCGCGATGCTGTCGGTCAGCGGCGAGACGAAGTAGCTCGACCAGCAGCCCCACTGCGCCACGATCGTGGGGCTCGTGGCGTTCGTCAGCGAAGCGGCCAGCTGGCCGGCCAGCAACAACGGCTCGAACGTCCAGCGATCCACGCTCGCATGGCCGACGAAGTGCGTCAGCGCGCGGCCCTGGTTGATCGCGGCGACGAGCGCAGCACGTTCCGCTGCGCCATCGGAGCTGGCAACGACGATCTGGTCGACCGACCAGCCGGTCGCCGTCATCGCGTCGGCGACGTACGCATTCAGCTGGCCGAACTGCACCCCTTCCGCATTGTCGGCGGCGAACACCGCCTTCGCCGCGTGTGGTGCCGTCGCGTAGGCGAGCGTCTTCGCGACGATCGTGTCGACCTCGGCCGTCGTGCGCGCCGGCCAGCGGCCGAGCGCGACGTCCGGCAGGCCGTCGTCGTCCACGTCGCCGAGCAGTGCGTCGCTCGGCGCGTAGCGCACGTCGGCATCGGTCCACGTGTACATGGTCGGCACGAAGCTCGTCGCGCCGAGGCCGAGGTGGTTCGCGTAGTCGTACGTATCGCCGCCGACCAGCAGCGCGTAGCGCACGCCACGCGCGTAGGCGTCGGCCAGGAAGCGGCGCAGCGCTGCGGCGTCGGCGAGACCGGCGCTGTAGCGCGCGTAGATCGCTTCGGTGGTGACGACCGCGACGTCAAGGCCTTCGGACTGCCGTGCCGTCACGAAGCTGCCGAGCGAGCCCGCGAAAGCAGGATGCGCGATCACCACGAAGTCGGTGCCGGCCGGCACGTCGGCGACCGGCGATGCCGCGGCGACCAGCGCCGGCGCGAGCGTGCGATCTTCCTGCGCGACGAGCAACCTGCCGCCGTCGCGCGGCAACACGAGGTCGAGGCCCTGTGCGCCGGGCTGGCCGAACACGAGCGTCGCCGTGCCGTCGAGGCCGAGCTGCCAGGCCGTGGCCTGTCCGGAAACGCCCGAAACGTGCAGCAACGCGCAGCCGATCGCGGCGCAGCCCGCAGGCGCATCGTCGAAACCGTCGCGCATCAGGTTGCTCGCGGCGCGCGGCACCGTGTCGCCCGCTTCGCCGAGGTCGGCGTCGAGGCGGCCGTCGCTGGCCTGCAGCGAGCTGTCGTAGCGGATCGACACGCCCTGCACGCGCACGCGGTCGAACGGCACGCCCTGGTCGGCGGGCAGCGTGAGAGTCACCTGGTTCGCGCCGGCGTGCAGCGCGCCCGGCGGCAGCGGATAGCGCACGGACTCGGCCGCGCGGCCGTCGAACTCGTGGCGCGCGATCGCAACGCCGTTGACCATGATGTCCAGGCGATGGTCGTCGGCCTGTGGCCACTCGGTCTCGCCTTCCACCTGCAGTGCGAGCGACGCGCCTTCCAGCGTGGCGTCGGCAGGCAGGTCGAGCGCGTACGTGTTGCTGGCCGGTGTGCCGGCAGATGCCGCGAGCAGCGAGTCGTACCAGGGGTCGTCGCCGAGCGCGCCGAGGCTGTAGAGCGTGTCGTTCGAGCGCACCACCTCCGCGCGCCAGCGATCGCGCTCGCGGTTCGCCTGCGCGGCGTCCAGAGCGCTCACGGACGGGCGTCGCGCCGACGCGGCATCGACCGACAGCGTGTAGCGATTCGTCGTGCCGTACAGGCTGGTGCGCGTTTCGCCCACGAACTCGAGCACGGCGGACGCGCCGAGCGTCGCACCGGCGGCGCCGATGATGCGCACGGGCACGGGCCCGTTCGGGTCGCGCAGCGCGATCGCGCTCGTCGGCGCGGACGCGAGGTCCTGGCCGGCGGCCGCGAGCGCCGCGACGCTCACGCGGTGGATGCCGCGCCGGGCGACCTCGAGGTACACCGACCCCGCGCCCGTACCGCGCGCGGGCAAGCGCGAACGCACCAGCGCCCAGTCGATCGGCGCCGCCGCGCGTGCGCCGCGCGATGCGCCGACCGCGACGTCGGTGTGGCGCTTGCGCGTGCCGTCCAGCGCGATGTCCTCGATCGCGACGCGATCGATGTCGGCCGGCGCGGCGAACGTCGCCGAATATTCCTGCTCCTCGACGGAGTCCGCGGCCTTGCTCGGCACGGGCGCGGCGTTGAGCTTCGTCCAGCTGCCGTCGGCGCGGTGGCCGAGCACGTCGAAGCCGCCGTTGCGCGTCTCGGTGGACGTGGTCCACTCGACGTGCAGCGAGTTGCCCTGCCGCGACGCGGCGAGCGACGAGACGGTGACCGGCACGGGAGCGCTCGTCCCCACGCGGAAGGCGAGGCCGCAGATGCCGTCGATCGTGTAGCTCTGCTGGCCGGTTTCGTCGGTGAACGTGGCGCGCGTGCCGTGCGTGTCGTTGTTCGCAGTGCCGTTGCCTTCGCCATCGAAGCGGCGGTTCGCGCTGGTGTCGTTGTTCGGTGGCCTGACGCGGACCTGGAAGGTCAGGATGGCCGTCGCGCCCGATGCAACGGTGCCCGGGTTCCAGGTAATGAGCCCGGCCGTGAGCGCCGTGGGGGTCGAAATGATGGTGCCCTGGGTGGCTGAGGCCGAGCCTCCGACGTAGAGGCCGTTGGCATTGGCGTTCGCGCTGCCTGTCGGGCCACCGATGCGCGTCGTGATGACGTTGGTGTTCGAGAACGTGATCGCATACGGCGTCGGGTTGGTCATTACCACGGACACATCGAAGAACGTGTTCTGGTTCTGGGCCGGCGGATTCTGGCCGCTGGCATACGAGTAGTACTGCGTCAGGTGCGGTTTGACGGGCGCGACGCCGCCGTCGGTCGGGAAATAGACGCGGAACGCATTGGCCTCCGGATTCGCCGAGGGCGGCGTTCCGTCGATCGTCTCCGGACCGACGTAAAGCGTCGCGAAATTCGCGTTCTCGCCGTCCACTTCGTTGATGCGCCAGCTGCTCGGCCAGATGCCGTAGCCATTGCGCGAGAGCTGGTTGCCGGACGGGCCGCCGCCCGGGAACGTGGTCGGGTCGAGCATCGACTCGGTGTTCCAGACGTCGTTGTTCGACAGCACGCCGTTGTTGAACGTGGACGTGAAGCTGGCCGAGCGGTTGGTGAAGATCTCGGCCTGCTGGCCGCCCGTCGTGTTCGCGTTCGCCGAGTCGTAGTCGAAGTCGTCCGCGATCACGTCGCAGCCGTGCGTCACGTACGGGTAGTACGAGAACAGGCTCGTGCGGCTGCCGGGCGCGATCGGGTTGATGCCGATCTGGAACTGGTTGTTGGCATAGACGTTCAGCTCGCGGCCGCCGGCAGTCGCATCGCCGTCGTGCGCGCGCAGGCCGAACGCATTCACGTCGTCGCCGTTGCCCGCGTCGACCTCGATGACCCAGTGGCCAGCCGCGGGATTCGCGCGCGTGAAGAAGTTCGTCCAGGTGTTGTCGGAGTTCGGCGGCTGCGTCGCCGTGCCCTGCGTGTAGTTCGTCGCTACCAGGTTGCCGGCCGGATCGCGCAATCGATAGGCAATCGTCGTGTTGAACGCGTTGCGCAGGCGATCGCGGTTGCCGGTGTCGTCGGCGGCGCCCGCCTGTCCGACGTCCGCGTCGAAGAAGTCGATCTGCAGGCTGCTGGTGCCTGCCGGTACCTCGACGTTGAACCGGTAGAACGAGTTCAGCGCACCGGCGTCGCTCACGTAGTCGCCGAAGCCGGTGCCGCCGTCGTCGCCCGTCACGCGCAGCAGGCTGGTGCTGCCCGTACTGGCGGCCTGGGCGACCAGGACCGGGACGAGAAGGAACAGGGCCGCCCAAGGCGTCCCGCGCACGTTTCGACGATGCTTCATGAATCCCCTTGGCTTTGCCTTGCTTCGCCCCGGCGCGCGACGTGGAAATGCGCTAACCCCGCACCGCGGCTCGGATTGTAGCCCGGGCCGTTTCCCACTACGCTTCGGGGCCCCCTGAGCCCCGCCAGAGCGCCTCGCGCCCTTCCGGACCCGCGTACGCCATGCCCAATCCCGAGCCAGCGCGTCCGCGTCGCTCCACTACCCGCCAGCTTCCAACGGCTGTGCCGCCCCTCGGTTGCCTCCCGGCCGGCATCGATCGCCGTTCGTCGGTCGAGGTGTCCTGAAATGGCCGATGGGCGCACGACGCTGTTCCCCCGCGGCCCGATCGGCGTCTGGAAGGCCATGCTCTGGTCGTTCCGCGGCCTGCGCGCCGCGTTCCTGACCGAGAGCTCGTTCCGGCTCGAGACGTATCTGTTCCTCGTGTTCGGGCCGCTCGCCTTCATCCTCGGGCGGACGGGTGTCGAGCGCGCGCTGCTGTTCGGTTCGCTGCTGCTGGTGATGCTCGTGGAGTTGCTCAATTCGGCCATCGAATGCGTGATCGACAAGCTGATCCCCGAATTCAACGAGCTCGCCGGCCGGGCCAAGGACATGGGCTCGGCCGCCGTGTTCCTCGCGATGATGGCGCTGCTCGCCACGTGGATCTCGATCCTCTGGTCGCGCTTCGCATGAACGCGGGGGCGTAGGCAGTGGACTGGCTGTTCGACACCGAGATCTGGGCGGCGCTGCTGACGCTCACCACGCTCGAGATCGTGCTCGGCGTCGACAACCTCGTGTTCATCTCGATCGCCGTGGGCAAGCTGCCTCCCGCGCGGCGCTCGTCCGCGCGCCGCTTCGGCCTCGCGCTCGCCTGCATCACGCGCATCATGCTGCTGGTGAGCCTCGCCTGGCTCGCGCGCATGTCGGAGCCGCTGTTCACGCTGTACGGCACGAACCTGTCGGTGCGCGACCTCGTGCTGGTCGGCGGCGGCCTGTTCCTGCTGATCAAGGGCACGCTCGAAATCCACGAAACGGTCGAAGGTGGCTCCGACGACGACTCGCCCAGCAAGCGCAAGGCGTCGCCGCGCTTCGGCATGGTCATCGCGCAGATCGCGATCATCGACATCGTGTTCTCGCTCGACTCCGTCATCACGGCCGTCGGGCTCGTCGACCAGATCCCCGTGATGGTCGCGGCGATCATCGTCGCCGTCGGCGTGATGCTGATCGCGTCCGATCCGATCGGCGAGTTCATCGACCGCCACCCGACGGTGAAGATGCTCGCGCTGTCGTTCCTGATCCTCGTCGGCGTGGCGCTGATCGCGGACGGGCTCGACTTCCACATCCCGCGCGCCTACCTGTATTTCGCGATGGCGTTCTCCGGCGGCGTCGAAGCCATGAACATGCTCGCGCGCGGCCGGCAGGCACGGAAGGCCGAGCGGCGCGCGAAGAAGAAGGACCTCGACGAGGAATCCTGACCGCCGGCGAAAGCTCGTTACGCGTCATTGCGCGTACGGCCCGGCGGTGCTGCAATCGCGAGCGATCGAATCCGGAGCCATCGCCATGCGCCCGATCCGCGCCTTCCTGCTGCTTTCCGTGCTCGCACTGTCGGGCTGCGGCTACAACCAGATCCAGGGCGCCGACGAAGACGTCAAGGCGCAGTGGTCGGAAGTGGTCAACCAGTACCAGCGCCGCGCCGACCTGATCCCGAACCTCGTGCAGACGGTGAAGGGTTACGCCGCGCAGGAAGAGCGCGTGCTGCGCGAAGTCACCGAAGCGCGCTCGCGCGCCGGCAGCATCCAGGTGACGCCCGAGCTCGCATCCGATCCCGCGAAGTTCGCGCAGTTCCAGGAGGCGCAGGGCCAGCTCACGAGCGCGCTGTCGCGCCTGCTCGTGATCAGCGAGAACTACCCGAACCTCAAGTCCGACCAGGGCTTCCGCGACCTGCAGGCGCAGCTGGAAGGCACCGAGAACCGCATCGCCGTCGCGCGCAACCGCTACATCCAGAGCGTGCAGCAGTACAACACGCTGATCCGTCGGTTCCCGGTGAACCTGACGGCCGGCATGTTCGGCTACGACGTCAAGCCGAATTTCACGGTCGAAAACGAGCGCGCGATTTCCACGGCACCCAGCGTCGACTTCGGACTGTCGCCCGGTCCGTCCGCACCCGCGCCGGCACCGATGCCGGTGCCGCAGCCGGTGCCGACCGAAGCGCCGTCGCCGCTCGCGTCGCCGTCGGGCGGTTGAAGCCACCATGGGCGCGCGGATCCTCTGCGCGCTCGCGGCGCTGCTGCTCGCGAGCCACGCGCTCGCGGCGCACCCGAAGCTCGATGCGCCCGTCACCGACCTCACGGGCACGCTGACGCCCGCGCAGGTGCAGTCGCTGCGCGCGAAGATCGACGCGCTCGAGCGCCGCAAGGGCAGCCAGCTCGTCGTGCTCGTGGTGCCGACGACGCAACCCGAGACGATCGAGCAGTACGCGGTGGCGACGTTCGACGAAAACGACATCGGGCGCGCGAAGACCGACGACGGTGTGCTGCTGCTCGTGGCGAAGGACGATCGCCGCGTGCGCATCGAGGTGGGCTACGGGCTCGAGGGCGCGATTCCCGACGCGCTCGCGAACCGCGTGATCGGCGAATACCTCACGCCGCGCTTCCGCGCCGGCGAGTTCTACGGCGGCATCGACGACGCCACGACGGCGCTCGCGAAGCTCGTCGATGGCGAGGCGTTGCCCCCGCCGCTCGCCCCGGCGCGCGACGCATCGCGCGGCTCGGACCTCCAGGCCGCTCTGTTCCTCGGCGGCATCATGGGCATCGTGCTCGGCGGATTCCTCGGTGCGATACGCACCGGGCGGCGCGTGCCGCTCGTGGCCGTGATCGCGGGCATCGTGCTGTTCCTCAAGTTCGTGCCGTTGCCCGCGGTGCTCGGTACGGTGGCCGCTGCGATCACCAGCACGTTCGGCGGGAGCCGCGGACGTTTCGCAGGCGGTGGTCGCGCCTGGCGCGGCACGGGCGGATGGGGCGGCGGTGGCGGCGGTTGGGGCGGAGGCGGTGGTTTCGGTGGCGGCGGCGGCTGGTCGGGCGGCGGTGGCCGCTCGGGTGGCGGCGGCGCGTCCGGTGGATGGTGAGCGCATGCACGGCGTCGCACGACTGATCGCGCACCTGTTCCGGGCCTGGGGTTCGCTCGCTCGCTTCTTCCCCGCCGCGGTGCTGGAAGAGATCACGGCAGCGATCGCCGCGGGCGAAGAGCGCCATCTCGGCGAGATCTGCTTCGCGGTGGAATCGCGGTTCGCGCCGCTCGACGCCATGCTCGGCCCCGGCACGCGGCAGCGCGCCGAGCACCTGTTCGGGCAGTTGCGCGTGTGGGACACGGCGCACAACAGCGGCGTGCTCGTCTACGTGCTGCTCTGCGAGCACCGCATCGAGATCGTCGCGGACCGCGGCATCGCGGCGCGCGTAGCGACGAAGGAATGGTCCGCGCTGTGCGACGTGATCGGCCGCGCGTTCGCCGCCGGCGATCCGGCAGCCGGCGTGAAGGACGCGATCGCGAAGATCCACGACCTGCTCGCGCAGCACTTCCCCGCGCAGGGCGACAACCCGCGCGAGCTCTCGGACGTGCCGTACGTGCTTTGATTGGAGCCAGCATCTGGAATCTCGACCGGTAGTCCTTCAATCCACGGTGAGAGGATTTGTGCCGATATGGCACTCGCGCGCAATGAACTTTTGTTCAGCTCGCTAGTCCCAGTGCCCGAACACGCTTCGAGGCTTTCACGCGTATAGTTCGTCCCGCACACTCTCGGAGGATTCAATATGCGCTTGTTGGCAATTCTGTTCTCGCTGGTGAGCGGGTCCGCTTTCGCGTCGCCCGGTTACCACCTGCAGATGGAGCTTGGTCTCGGCAAAGCTCAGCCCGAGGCCCTCTCGATGACCGTCGCCGAAGGTGTCACGGGATCGTTGACGAAAAACGCCGAAGTCGGCGGCTTCTCGCTGGAGGTGACCGTCACGCCTGCCGAGCCCAACGCGAAGACTGGTTTTGACCAGGTCAACGTGCAGGTTCGCATTTTCGATCAAGTGAAAGGGAAGACCGTACTTCGCGGTGAGCCGACGATGAAGGTCGGCCTCGGAAAGATCTCCACGATCCAAGTCGGAGCGGGCGATGACGCCGCCAGTGATCAAGGCTTCTTCTTCAAGGTCACCGTCAGTCGCACCCAGAGCGACGTGCTCGCTGGGAATTTCACTCAGTGTTCTTCTGCGTTCGCCGGCGCCGGCGACGCGGGCTCAAAGCTCGCGTCTCAAGCGAAAGCTTGTGGTGAAAACTGCTGTTGCTACTCTTGTCCAGGAAATCCCCCGCAACCGGTTCAGTGTTGCAATGCATGCTGCAATCTGTGCGGGAGTGGGTGCTGCGCTCAATAGTTGTCGAGTGATCGAGTTTCGACGCCCGCGTTTGCGGGCGTTTTCATTTCAGTACACGAATGACTCTGCGCGACGTCGCCTCCGAGGCACCTCGCCCTGATAGCCAGCATTTTCGGATGCCGCTCGCGCCGACGCCCGAGGTTCGCGCGCTCGCTGGCTGAAAGGCTTTCCAACCAGCGATGCTTCTCCGATCACCGTCGCCGACGGCGGCCGCGTGGTGTGCGACTCAGGCGCGAGCAGCAACGAGCAGCGCTGACGCCTCGCGGACGGGCGCGAGGCACTCGATGCCGCGGCACACGTAGGCGATCGGCGAATCCGCGTGCGCGTTGCGCGCCGCGAGCACGCCCGGCAGGCCGGTCGCATCCGACGGAACCACGTACACCTCGACGTCGTCTTGCCCCAGCTCGCGCACGGCGGACTGCCAGTCCAGCGGCAGCGCCGTGTCGCCGGCCCGCGTCCGGACGACGACCTGCGCGGGCGGCGCGAGGTGGTCGCGCAGCGCGCAGATGATCGTCGCGCAAGCCTGCGGCATCTGCGCGAGCGTCGGCCATGCAGCGGCGAGCGTACGCTCGACGGCGTCGAGGTAACGCGCGTCGCCGAGCAGGTGGCCGAGCCGGCCGAGCGCGCCCGCGGCGACGCCGTTGCCGGACGGATAGGACTCGTCCGCGAACGTCTTCGAGCGCGTGATCACGTGCTCCGCGTCGTCGGCGGTGAAGAAGAAGGCGCCGCGCGCGGGATCGGCGAAGCGCGCGAGCAGCGTTTCCGCCAGCTCGATCGCCCACGCGAGGTGCATTGCGTCGAAGCGCCGCTGCAGCGACTGCAACAGCGCGTCGATCAGCCAGGCGTGGTCGTCCAGGTAGGCCGGGAAGCGCGCCGCGCCGTCCTTCCAGCTCGCGAACAGCCGGCCGTCTTGCCATGCGTACTCGCGCACGAACGCGAGGATTTCCGAGGATTGCGCACCGAGCGCGTCGTCGCCGAGCAGCCGCGCGGCGCGCGCCGCGCCTGCGGCGTACATCGCGTTCCACGCCGTGAGGCGCTTGTCGTCCGTGCCCGGGCGGATGCGTTTCGCGCGCGCGTCGAACAACTTGCGACGCGCCGACTCGATGCGTTCGTCGACCCCATTGCGTGCATCGCCCGTCCGCAACGGATTCCACGCCTCGCCCTCGAAGTTCGGCGGCCGGTCGAAGCCGAACCACGGCATCGCGACGGCGCGCTCGTCGGCTTCGAGCAGCGCCTCGACCTCGTCGCGCCGCCAGACGTAGAACTTTCCCTCGTGGCCTTCGGAGTCGGCATCGAGCGCTGCGTAGAGCCCACCCTCCGGCGCGCGCATTTCGCGCCGCACCCACTCGCCGATGCCGCGCGCGACGGCCGCGAAATCTTCGCGCGCGAACACGCGCGAAGCGCGCGCGTACAGCGGCAGCAGCAGCGCGTTGTCGTACAGCATCTTCTCGAAATGCGGGATCGCCCACTCGGTATCGACGCTGTAGCGCGCGAAGCCGCCGCCGAGCTGGTCGTGGATGCCGCCGGCGGCCATGCGGTCGAGCGTCGTCTCGAGCATCTGCCGGCACGCTTCGGCAGCCTCGGCATTCGCTCCGTCGGCGATGCCCGACGTGGGCGTGGTGCCGACCGCCAGCAACAGCTCCAGGTCGCCCGTGTGCGGGAACTTCGGCGCGCGGCCGAACCCACCCCATTCGGGATCGAACGTGCGCGCGAGCGCCGTGAGCGCCGCGGCGACCGGCTCGTGCGTGAGCGCCTGCGTGTCGCCGCCTTCGGGATTAGACAGCTCGGTGATGAACGAAACGAGCGAGCGGTTCTGTTCGCGCAATGCGTCGCGCTGCTCGTCGAAGCCTTTCCGCACCGCGCGCAGCACGTCGACGAACGCCGGCAGGCCGTGGCGCGCATCGCGCGGGAAGTAGGTGCCCGCATAGAACGGCACGAGGTCGTCCGGCATCAGGAACACGGTGAGCGGCCAGCCGCCGCCGCGCCGCGACAGCGCCTGGTGCGCCAGCTGGTACGTGCGGTCGAGGTCGGGCCGCTCCTCGCGGTCGAGCTTGATGTTCACGAACAGCTCGTTCATCACGGCCGCGGTCGGCGCGTGCTCGAAGCTTTCATGCGCCATCACGTGGCACCAGTGGCACGCGCTGTAACCGATCGACAGCAGGATCGGCTTGTCCTGCGAGCGAGCGAGCGCGAGCGCCTCCCCGCCCCACGGGAACCACTCGACGGGGTTGTCGGCGTGCTGCTTGAGGTACGGGCTGGTTTCGGATGCGAGACGGCTGGCCATGGGATGGATCGTAGCGCGTGGTCGCCCGCGCTTCGGTGCCACCGTGTCGCGCACCTGTCGGAAGACGGAAAACGGAAGAAGGAAGACGCAAGAGCCGCGCTCGCTGCCCTTTCGCGTTTTCCGTCTCCCGTCTTCCGTCTCCCGCCGCCGCCCGGTACCGTGGCCGGATGAACGAACGTGACGAAACGGCGGCCGTCGAATACCCCGCGCTGATGCTGAAGCGCAACGAGGACGCGCGGCTGCGCGCGGGCCACGCCTGGGTGTTCAGCAACGAAGTGGACGTCGCGCGCACGCCGCTGTCGGCGTTCGCGCCGGGCGAGCTCGCGGCGATCGTCGATTCCGGCGGCAAGCCGATCGGCATCGGCTACGTCAACCCGAACGCGCTGATCTGCGCGCGGCTGGTCACGCGTGGCCTGCGCCACGCGGTCGATCGCTCGCTGATCGTGCACCGGCTCAACGTCGCGCTCGCATTGCGCGAAAAACTCTTCGACGCGCCGTACTACCGGCTCGTCTACGGCGAGTCCGACGGCCTGCCGGGCCTCGTGCTCGACCGCTACGGCGACGTGATCGTGGGGCAGATCGCGACGGCCGGCATGGAGGCGTTGAAGGAAGAAGTCACGGCGGCGGTGAAGAAGGCGCTGTCGCCGCGCGCGCTCGTCTGGAAGAACGCGGGCTCGCTGCGTTCGCTCGAGAGCCTGCCGGAATCGGTCGAGGTGGCGTTCGGCGAATTGCCGGCCGAAACGATCGTCGAGGAAGGCGGCGTGCGCTTCGCGATCGACCCGCTGCACGGGCAGAAGACCGGCTGGTTCTACGACCAGCGCACGAATCGCGATCAGCTCGCGGCGTTGTCGTCGGGCGCGCGCGTGCTCGACCTGTTTGCCTACGTCGGCGGCTGGGGCCTGCGCGCGGCGGCTGGCGGTGCGAGCGAAGTGGTGTGCGTGGACGCGTCCGCGGCCGCCGTCGCGCACATCGCGGCAAACGCGAAGCGCAACGACATGTCCGACCGCGTGCGCGCGATGGAAGGCGACGTGTTCGACGTGCTGAAGCAGATGCGCCGCGACCGCGAGCGCTTCGACATCGTGGTGGTCGACCCGCCCGCGTTCGTGAAGCGCAGGAAGGACCTCGCGGAGGGCCGCCTCGCGTATCGCCGCGTCAACGAAGCGGCGATGCAGCTGCTCGGCAAGGATGGCCTGCTGGTTTCGTGCTCGTGCTCGTTCCACTTCCCGCGCGACATGTTGCTGGAAGCGCTGAACCAGGGCGCCCGCCACCTCGACCGCAACATGCAGGTGATCTCGCAGCTGCAGCAGGCGCCCGACCATCCCGTGCATCCGGCGATCCCGGAGACGGACTACCTGAAGGGGTTCATTGCGCGAGTGCTGCTCGCGCAGTAGTAGCTCCAGGCGAAGTTCGCGCTGCGCCATCCCTGGCGCAGTTGCGCTCCGTCGGGTCGACTCATCGGACATCCATGTCCTCAGCCGTCTCGCGCAGCAGTCGCCGATAGGGCGACTGCTAGCCGCGCGAAACGACCTGCGGCAGCTTCGCCGCATCCATCACGATGAGCACGGTATCGGCACCGCGCGCGCATTCGCGACGCAGGTTGCGGTAGAGGCGCGGCTGCGCGTCGCGCATGTACTGGTAATTGTCGTAACCGAAGGCCGTCGCGATCTCGTGGTAGCGCGGCGCGCCGCTGCGCGTGCATTCCCAGCGCAGCGCGCCCTGCCCGGCGGGCGTGGCGGCGGCGGCGGCGAACGAGCACAGCGTCAGCGTGAGGGCGAGGGCGATCTGGCGTGCGTTCATGGTGTTCTCCCGGTGGCGGTCGCGGAACCGTTCCGCGTCCTGGGGCGCACTTTCCGCACGGGACGCATGAGGGGCTCGATGGCGCGGCGAGCCTTTCGCTCGGGCCTGTCACCATCCTTGTGAGGTTTGTGATGTCCCTTTCCGGTCAATCACTTGCCCGCGCTACCATGGTGGCGGACCAGGGCGAGGCGAGGGCGTGGACGAATCGGTGCCGGACGAATTCCGCTTCGCCGACGTGCGGGTAGACACGCGCGCGCACCAGGTGTGGCGCGCCGGCAGCGCCGTGGCGCTGGAACCGAAGGCCTACGCCGTGCTCGTCGAGCTGCTGCGCAAGCCCGGCGCCGCGATCGCCCGCGACGACCTGCTCGATGCCGTCTGGGGACATCGCCACGTCACGCCGGGCGTGCTCAACCGAGTCATCGCGATGCTCCGGCGCGAGCTCGGCGACGACGCCGACCATCCGCGCCTGATCCGCACGGTGCACGGAACGGGCTACTCGTTCATCGGCACCTTGCTGCCCGCCGAGGCCGCACCGCAGGAACCGGTTGCCGTCGCACGCGTTGCCGCACCGAAGCGCCGCCATCACTGGCTGCTCGCCGCGCTCGTCCTCGTCGCCCTCGTTGCGTGGCTCGCGTGGCGCCCGGTGGGCGAGCCACCGGTGCCCGCGCGGCCGACTGCGGCGAACGTCGAAGAGACGATGCTCGCCGTGCTGCCGGTCACGGCGGCCGATCCGGCGAACGCGGGGCTCGCGACGAGCATCGGCGACAGCCTCGAGGAAGCGCTGCGCCGCGTGCCGGGCCTGCGCGTGATCGCGCGCGAATCGATGCAGGACGTGGCGAAATCGGAAACCGATCGCGCGGCGATCGCGCGCGCGCTCGGCGCGACGCACGTGCTCGTCGGCGTCGTCTTCACGCGTCCCAACGACACCGTCGCGCTCGACTTGCAGGTATACGAAGCAGCGCAACAGGCCGTGCGCTGGTCGCGGCGCTTCGAGCAGCCGCGTGCGGAGGCGTCGCGCTTCCTCGGGCCCGCGCTCGAAGCGCTGCAGGCCGAGCTGCTGGGCGCCGCGGCGCCACGCCGCGTCGATCCGGTG
>CALKUS010000202.1 GCA_937996755.1 uncultured Pseudomonadota bacterium
TTTCCCTACACGACGCTCTTCCGATCTACGACGCCGAACATCGCGACGTGGTCGGCGAGCGAAGGCGCGGCGGGCGGAGCGGGCGCCGTGCTCGTCGCGTACGACCCGGCGATCGACCCGGGCGGACGGCCGGAGCCGGAAGGGGGGGCGATTCCGCGCGTCGGCCTGCGCCAGTGCGTGAACCTGCCGGGGCCGGCGACGTATTCGCTGAATGCCTGGACGAAGGTGCCCGGCACGATCGCGGCGAACCGCGATTACCCGCGGTTGCACTGGGTGCTGCGCAATTCGAGCGAGAACTGCTCGGGCGCGCCGGACGCCGAAGGCGACGTGTTCCTGCAGCGCTCCAACAACTGGACGACGGGCGCGCCGGGCGAGATCCAGCTCGCGCCGGGCGCATGGACGTCGAACAGCACGCTCGAGGTCTCGCTGGTCGTCTACGACGGCGACCTGGTGGGCACCAACCTCGTCGACGCGTTCTTCGACCGCGTCGAGCTGCGCGTCTCGAGCCTCGAGGTGCGCGACGTGTTCAAGGACGGCTTCGAGTGAAGCCGTCCCTCAGGTCTTCGCGTGGCCTTTCAGGAACAGGCCCGCGCGCTCGTACGGCACGAGGAGCGCGACGGCCGAGAGCGCCGCGAAGTGCAGCGCGCCCCACTGGATTTCCTGGGTCATCGTGAGCGAATTCCTCCACCCGACGATGGGATAGGCGTCCGGGTCGAGCGTGGCGAGCGCGCCGGGCGGAAGCCCGGCGTGCTGCGCGATCGCGGCCGACGTCATGAACAGCGCGAAGCCGATGCCCCATTCGACGAAAGCGTGCCAGGTCGCGGCGTCGCGGCGCGCGGGCTCGGCGATGAACAGCGGCGCGACGCGGCCCCCGAGCAGGAATGCCGACGCGGCGAGCGGCCACCAGGCGTGAACCTGCCGGCTCAGGCCGAACGCGGACACCAGGTAGATCGCGAGCATCGGCAGCATCATCAGCACGCTGGTCGGCAGCTTGCCCGGCTTCGCCGCGCGCAGCAGCAGCACGGTGAGGAACATGCCCGAGTGGATCGCGAGGAACTCAACGACCATCGTCGCGCGCAGCGAATGGATGGTCGCGTGCGAGAGCTGCGACGGATCGATCCAGGCGATGGCGAACAGCGCCGCCGCGAGCAGCGGCGAAAGTGCGCGCGCGATCCGCGAAACGAGCGCATCCGCGGGAACCGGCGCGGCCGTCATTCGAATCCGTCCGCGAACACCGCGAGCTCGCCCGCTTCCACCGCGCCGATGTCGCAATGCGCGAACCCGTCGCCGTCGCCGTCGCGCGGACGCGGCGTACCGCGCTGGTCGTCGCCCAGGCATTCCGCGTCGACGGCCGCATCGATCGCGATCGCGCCGGGCAGGTGCGTGCGCGTCGCGCCGCCGTTCGCCGCGAGCGGCGCGAGCCCCGCGGCGACGTTCGTGCGGTCGCTCGGCAACAGGCTCGCGTTGCAACCGGCGACACTGCCGATGATGTTGCCGCCGCCCTCGGAGCGCAGGTTGCTGCAGTCGTTCGACTGGAAGCCCGGGCCGTTGCCGGCGAGGATGGTGTTCGTGATGAACGTGCGCCCGAAGCCGCCGTGCACGTCCTGGATCGCGCCGATCGTCGCGGTCGATTGCGCCGCGCGGTTCAGCGTCACCGTGCAGTTGCGCAGGCGCAGCGTGGCGCCGCCGTCGACGAGCGCCGCGCCGGGGTTGCCGCGGTTGCCGCTGACGGTCGTGTTCTCCAGCAGCACGTCGTTCTGGCCGTTCAGCTCGAACGCGCCCGAGAAGCGTGCGACGTTGCCGGAAACGAGCGAGCGGCGCAGCACGATCGGCGCACCCGAGTCGGCGTAGATCGCGCCGGCCTGGTCGCCGACGTTGTCGCTGAGCTCGGAGTCGAGCAGCGTGAAGCAGCTCGTGGCGCCGCGGGTCGTCACGCCGCCGGCGAGCGCGCGCGCCGAGCCCGCCGACGCAGGGTCCACGTTGCGCAGCACGCGCACGCGCGTGCCCGTGAAGCAGCCGCGGTTGTCGATGCCGATGCCGCCGCCGAACGCGAGCGTCGCGACATTATCGCGCACGTCGACGTCGGTCGCGGACACTTCCACCGACGTCGCCACGCGCAGGCCCAGGCCCGCGGATGTCGACAGCACGGCTGTCGAGCGGCCGTTGGCGAGCGCAATGCCGGTGAGCGACACCATGGTCGTGCCGGACGGCGCGAACAGGTCGAGGACGCGGTCGAGCGAGGCGCCGTCGATCGTCGTGGCGAGCGGGCCGGCACCGGCGATCGCGAGCGACGCGCGAACGTCGAGGTCGCCGCTCGCGGAGAGATCCTCGTCCGTGCCCGCGAGCGTGAGCGCGAACGTGCCCGCGGGCAGGACGATGGCGTCGGGCGCCGCGTCGAAGTTCGCTTCCTGCACCGCGGCGCGCAGCGTGCAGCCGCCGCCGGCGCGAGCGCAGAGCCCGTCGCCGATCGCGGCGTCGACCGCATCGTCGGTGGTGTCGACGGCGAAGGTGGCGGCCTCCGCCGCGGCGCAGGCGAGCAGGGCGAGCAAGGCGATTCCCGCGTTACGCTTGGCTACCGCCATGGCAGGCCACCCCGATGGAACCGGAAAGCTTCCCGGTCGTCATTTACCACAATCCCGATTGCGGCACGTCGCGCAACGTGCTCGCGCTGATCCGACACGCCGGGATCGAGCCCACGATCGTCGAGTACCTCGTCGCACCGCCGTCGCGCGAGCGCGTGATGGAACTGGTACGCGCAGCGGGCGTTCAGTTGCGCGACGTGCTGCGCGCGAAGGAACCGGAGTTCACGCGGCTCGGGCTCGCCGATCCGCTGGTTCCGGACGCGGTGCTGCTCGACGCGATCGCGCGCGCGCCCGTGCTGCTGCAACGACCGTTCGTGCAGACACCGAAAGGCGTGCGGCTCTGCCGGCCGTCGGAAGTGGCGCTGGAGCTGCTGCCGCCGATCGCCACGCCGTTCCGCAAGGAAGACGGCGAGTGGCTGGCCGCGAACGCATAGGCTCCGGATCGGCGACCCTCACCAACGTGCAATGCCGCGCGCCGCCGTCGTGCGCGGGCGCACCGCTATGCTCCGCCGCAGAGGTGGCGCATGGCGGCAGCACGTGGCGTGGCTGGGTTCCTGGTGCTGGCGTGCGCGAGCGCTGCGCATGCCTGCGCGATCGACGAGTTCGATTGCCGACCGTTCGCTTCCGACGCAGCGGAAGGCGGTTCGACCGACGGCGAATGGCAGCCGAAGGTGCACCGCCTGCCGTTCCTCGGCGCGGCGGCGCGTGAGCTCGGGCACGAGCTTCCCGCGACGTTCGGCGTCGGGCCCGTCTACTACTACCTCGCGCGCGACGTCGAAGTGACCGACGTGCGCCTCGGCCGCAACGGCGAGGCGCCGGCGTCGGTGAGCGAGTATGCACAACTGTCCGCCGAGTCGAAGGTCGACAACTACAACATCAAGGCGGACGTCTGGATCCTGCCGTTCCTGGACCTCTACGCCATCGCCGGCGCGATCCAGAACCGGACGAACACCACGATCGAAGTGACGCTGCCGCCGCTGTTGCCGGACAACGAGCCGCGCACCACCACGGTCACGGTGCCGACGTCGCTCGACGGCTCCGTCGGCGGCGTCGGCATGACGCTCGCGGGCGGCTACAAATGGTTCTTCGGCGCGCTCGACGTGAATTGGGCACGCGCCGACCTCGGCTTCGACGACGAGTTCAAGGCGGTCGTCTCGTCGCTGCGCCTCGGCTGGAACGGCAAGGTGGGCAAGCGGCCGTTGCGCGCCTGGGTGAACGCCACGCGCTGGGACACGGCGTTCGAAGTGAAGGGAACCATCGTCGATCCCGACGACGGCTCGACGCTCGCGTTCGAAGTGGACCAGGGGCCGGCGAAACCGTGGACTTACGGCGTCGGCATGCAGTACGGCGCACGGCCGTGGTTCGACCTCGCCGTCGACGCCGGCTGGGATTTCGCCGGCGGCTGGTACGTCGCGATCGTCCCGACCGTGCGGTTCTGAGCCCGCGGGCGCGATCGGATGGAATTGCCGGACGAACGGCGGCCGGAACTGCGACGGGCGTCGTTGACGCCGCGGCGCCCGCGGCGGAGCATTCCGTCATCCGACACGAGGAGCCGCACCATGCGCATCACGTCCCTCATCGCCGCGCTGGCCCTGGCATTCGGCCCGCTCGCCCTGGCCGCCTCGAGCGGCGAATGTGGCGGCTCCGCGCCGGACGGCCTCGGCAACACCGTGCAGTGCACGTGCGACCAGCGCCCCATCTGCGGCGAGGAAGGCGACTGCAAGTGCTCGTTCGACCAGGACTGCAAGGACAACTGCGCCGTGCAGGGCACGCTGGCCGACACGCTCGGCAGCGACCGCCTGCCGGCGTTCCCGCCGGAACCGTCGACCTCGCGTTGAGCGACTTCGTGTGGGAGCGACTTCAGTCGCGATCTTTTCCTGATCCAGAAGATCGCGACTGAAGTCGCTCCCACATCAACTATTCCCTCACGCAATTGCGACCATCGCGCTTCGCGCGATAGAGCGCCGCGTCCGCGTCGCGCAGCAGCGTTTCGGCCCCTTCGCCCGCCGCGGGCACGCGGCACACCACGCCGGCGCTCACCGTGATGGTCTGCGTGTCGTTGCCGAGCGTGCGCGGCGGCAACGCCTCGACGAGCGCGCGCATGCGCTCGGCGATTCGCCGCACGGTCTCCAGGTCGGCGTCCAGCATGAGGCATGCGAATTCCTCGCCGCCGAAGCGCGCGACCAGGTCCTGTCCGCGCGTCGCGCTCGCGAGCGCTTGCGCGACGGCGCGCAGCGCGGCGTCGCCCGCGAGGTGACCGTGGCTGTCGTTGAACGCCTTGAAGTGGTCGACGTCGAGCACGATCACGCCGATCGGCAATTGCCGTGCGACCGCGCGCTCGAGTGAGCTCTCGATCGCCTCGTTGAAGCGCCGCCGGTTCGCGACGCCCGTGAGCGGGTCGAGGTAGGAAAGCTCGGTCAGCCGCGCATTCGCCGCGTTGAGCTCGCCCGTGCGCTGCTCGACTTCGCGCTGCAGCAGGCGCTGCCGCCGGCGCAGGTTGCGGTTGTACAACAGCACGAGGCCCCATCCGATCGCGAGCGCGACGCCGATCGCGGCGGCGACCACCCACGTGCGCTGCCACCAGAGCGGCAGCACGTCGATCACGAGCGTGCGCGGCGCGGCGTTCGTGCCGGCGTAGTCGCGCGCCTCGATGCGCAGCACGTAGCGGCCCGGCGCCAGTGCGGGAAACGAGCGAACGCGCTCGCCCGACCATGCGGTCGGTGCCGGGTCGTAGCCTTCGAGGAAGCTGCGATACGTCGACTCCGCTTCGCGCAGCGACGCGAGCAGGCTCCACGAGACGCGCAGCTCGCGCGTGCCGGCCGGCAGGGTCGCGACGCCGTCGCCGCCGACGTCGCGCACGACGTCGTCCACGCGCACTTCGGTGAGCACCAGCGGGCGCGGGCGCGTGCGCGTGGTGTCGCCGCGGATCGCCGGGTCGTACACGCTCAGGCCCCCGAGCGTGCCGGCCCAGTAGCGGTCGTGCGCATCGACCAGCTGCGCGTTCGTGTTGCACTCGTCGTGCACGAGGCCGTCGCGGCGCCGGAACACGCGCGAGTCGAAGCCGCCGTTCGTGCGCGGCGTCAGCAGTTGCACGCCGTTGTTCGTGCAGACGTACAGGCGGCCCTGCGAGTCGGCGAGCACGCTGTACACGGTCGGATCGGGGGCCGCGGGTGGCGCCGGCGCTACCGGCGGCGCGGGCGCGTGCGGGTCGGTGACGTCGAAGCGCACGATGCCGTGGCGGTTGCTGCCGGCCCAGAGCTCGGTGCGCGCGCCACGCGGCACGAGCGTCACGCTGCGATAGCCGCCGTCGGGTGCGCGCAGCGCCTCCGGAAGCAGCGACCAGGCCGTACCATCGAAGCGTGCGATGCCCAGGTTGGTCGCCGCCCACAACCACGAGCGGTCCGTGGCATCACGTTGCTCGACGATTCCGAGCACCGACCACGGCGCGTCGTTGTCCGCGAGCGGGAAGGGCGTCCAGTCGCCGCCGCTCCAGCGCCAGGTGCCGCTGGCCATCATGCCGAACCAGACTTCGGGGCCGCCTGCGCCGGTGCGGGCGATCGCGGTCGCGGGACCGTCGCCGTCGTTCGGAGCCCATGGCGTCGCGACGGGCGCGATGCGCAGGTCGTCCCCGACCCGCAACAGGACGTTGCCCGTGAGTCCCAGCAATCGCCAGGTCTTTCCGTCCGGGCCCGGCAGCAGCCAGTTGCCGCGCAGCCCGCCTTCGGCAGGCAACGTGCCGTCGGAGTGGCGGAAGTAGCGCCACTCGCCGCGTTGCAGCAGGCCGACGCCGCGCTTCGCGGTGCCCACCCACAGTCGCTCGTCGCCATCCGCGTCGGGCTCGACGAGTACGCTGAATACGCCGTTCTCGCGCGCGCCGAGCAGCGAAACGGTGCGCCACTGGCTGTCGGTGAGCGCCGCTCGCGCGATGCCGCCTTCCGTCGCGATCCACAGGACGTCGATGCCTTCCGGCGTGCGCTGCAGCTTCACGTTGCGGATCGCGTCGGACGGCAGGCCATGGCGCCGGTCGAACACCGCGACGCGGTCGCCCACGATGCGCAGCAGGCCGGCACGAGACGCTATCCACAGCGTGCGCTCGCCGTCGCGCGCATAGGTCGCGACCGCGGAGTACATCGCTTCCGTCGGCAGCTCGCCGGTATCGGCGCGCCACATGCGCAACCCGTCGGAATCGATGCGACCGAGGCCGGTGCCGTAGCTGAGCAGCCAGAGCTCCTCGCGGCCGCGCTCGGTCGTGCGCACGATGTCCGTGAACAGCATCCCCGTCGTCGCAGGCTCGGGGAAGCGCTGCCAGTGACCCGCCGGCGCGCCCGGCGGCAGCTCGCGGTACCAGAGCCCGTCGCGCAACCCCGCCCACTGCCGCGGCCCGCCGAACAATGTTTCGGTGCGCGCGGTTCCGACGACCATGCTCACCGGCAGCTCGTCGTTCGCCGGATCGCGTTGCCATGTCCCGTCGGCGGCGAGCCGCGACAGGCCGCGCTCGTAACCGATCCAGAGCGTGCCGTCGCTCGTCCTCGAGAAGCGATGGATGAAGCCGACGCCGGCGTCGACGAGCGACCACGCGTGTCCGTCGTAGCGCATCAGGCCCTGGCTTTCGGACAGGGCCCAGAGCGTGCCCGTCGCGTCTTCGTGCATGTCGCGCACGAGGCTCGGGGCGCCGGGCATCGGCACGAGCGTCCAGCGATAGCCGTCGAATCGCGCGAGGGAGGACGCCGATCCGGCCCACGCGTAGCCGAGCGAGTCGTTGCCGACCGTGGCCCAGATCTCGCCGGAAAGCCCGTCCTGCGGTCCCCACGTCGTGAACACCGGCGCCGCCGTGTCCGACACGTCGAGTGCCGCCGCACGGGCGAGACTGGGCACGAGCGCGAGCAGCAGCTCCACCGCGAGCAGTGCAGCGAACGCGACGCGCCAGCGGAGCATCGGTCGATCGGGATCGCGTCGTCCGGCCGGCGTGTTCATCCGTGCACGCCGGCGACGCTCGCGCAACACGCGTCGCGGCCGCACGCGGCCCCGACGCAACTACGGCAAATCATTCGTGAATCCCCCTGTCGCGGGGGCAGTATCGGCAATTCGCACGCGCCTGTGAAGCCGTGACGCTGTGCGTCTACGGTGCCGCAGATTTGCTGACGCTGGACGTCACATTTTCAGTCGAATCCGTCGCGCAGCGGCGTTTCGAAGCGCACGCGCGCGAATGTCACGAACTCGTTGCCGGTGCCGTCGTCCTCGAAGAACGTACGGCCGAAGAACACGACGCCGTCCGCGTCGAACAGCGTGTCGTGCAGCTGGATGTAGTCGCCCGCAGGCGCGTGCGAAGCGGGCTCGGCCACGTACCACGAACGCCAGCCGCGGGCGGCGAAGCGCGCGTCGAGCTCGCCCGTGGCCGTCACGCGCAGGAGCGTGAAGCGCGTGCGGTGTCCCAGCGGCTGGAACGGGAACGACGTGCGCGCGATCCATGCGCCGCCGTCGGCGGTCGCTGCGATCGCCGCGCGCATCTCGAAGAACGGCGGCAGGACCTCGTTGCCGAGCGGGAACGCGCGCAGCCCGGTCGCGGGATCGAGGCTGCCGTCGCGCAGGAACCGCGCGACGAGCACGCAGCAACCGACGCTGCCGCTGCCGCGCTCGCCCGCGACGAGCACGCTTCCGTCGGCGAGCGCCGCGGCGTCGTGCGCGCGCACCGTGTTGTCGCCGCCTTCGTGCGGGACGTCGACGAGGCCGCCCACTCCGAACGTGGGGTCGGGCATGCCGTTCGCATCGAGCCCGGACAGTGCGAGGCTCGGCCCGTTCGTGTTGCCGCGCCAGCCCGCGACGACGATCGACGAGTCCGTGCGTATCGCGAGCGCGGTGAGGCCGCGAAAGCCGTTGGTGCTCGAGATGGCCGGTTCCGCATGGCCGTTGGTCGCGAACGATGCGTCGGGATGGCCCTGTGCGTCGAAGCGGTACACGTGCCACGTATTCGCCGCGCTGCCCGCGAGCAGGTAGCGACCTTGCGGATCGCGGCGGAGGCGCGAGCGCTCGAGGTCGCCGACATTCGTGCCGAACGCGGCGTCCAGCGCGCCGTCGGCATCGCGTCGCTGCAGGCAGCGGCCGGTCCAGAGCACGACGCCGCCGGAAGGCAGCGCGAGCAGGTCGACCGTGCCGTTGCCGACGCAGTCACCGAGCGTGATGCGCCCGCTGCCGCCACCGAACGTGGCATCGGGTGCGCCCGCGCCGGTCACGCGACCGAGCGCGAGCTGCGTGCCCTCCCGCATCGCCCACCAGTAGCCGCCGCCCGGCGCCGGGGCGATCGCGCCGGGCGGAATGCTCGACGACCCGGGCGCAACTGCGCGCGGCGCGAGCGCGAAGCCACCGTCGCCGAACGCCGGATCGAGGTCCTGCGCGTTTGCGCACGAAGTGGCGAGCGCAAGCGCCGCCACGCAAGCAGCGACGCGCATCACGCTTCGGTCGCCTCGCCGGGCCGGTCGCGCGCGGGCAGGTGGTCGCGGAACACCTCGTAGCCCTTCCACGCGGGAACGGGTGGCTCGTGGCCGGCGCGCGGCGCATACACCGAATGCTCGACGAGCTGCATGCGATGGAGATAGCGCGGGCAGTTCGGGAAGATCGCGTGCGCCGCGACGCGCACGACGAACGCCGCGCCTTCGAAGGTATCGATCAACGGGTCGTCGCCGCTGATCGTGGCCGTGCCGTTCACGCGGATGCGCTTCGGGTTCTCGAAGTCGATGAACAGCAGGCCGACGTGCGGGTTCACCAGCACGTTGCCCCACGTGCGGTACATGCCGTTGCCGTCGTAGTCGGGGAACGCGAGCGTGGTGTCGTCGACCACGCGCACGAAGCCGGGCATGCCGCCCTTGTACGAGCAGTCGGGCTGTCCTTCCGCATCGGCCGTCGCGACGAACACCATCGCGGCGCGCTCGATGAACTGCCGGTCTTCCGGCGTGAATGCGCGCCGCAGCGTGACCTCGGCGAGCCGGTCCGCGATGCGCCGCGTGTCGCGGGCGTCCTGCAGCTGCCGCATGCCCTCGTGGTACGGCGAATCCGCGGCCATGGCGCGCTCCCGAGGCGGGGACGCCCGGATGTTACTCCCGCGCGGCACAATGGCGGCCGGCACGCAGGAGTCGAGATGGCCACGGCAACCGAGATCAAGGCATTTCGCAAGCTGGTCGGGAAGCATCCAGCCTGGCCGCGCGCGCTGTGCTTCGGCGATTCCTGGCTGCAGTACCCGCCGCACCCGACCGACCTGCACAAGCAATTGCGGCGCCTCTTCAGGCACACCGCGTTCCTCAACGAATCGCGGCCGGGCCGCGAGAGTGCGGAGATCAAGGCGCTCATGCCGCGGCTGCGCGCGCTGCTCGCCGAGTTCCGCTTCGACGTGCTCGTCGTGTCGATGGGCGGCAACGACGTCGTCGGCAACGAGCTCGCCGAGTACGTGAAGACGGCCGACGAGCCGCAGTCGCCCGCGAACGTCGATTGGGGCGTGGTGCCGCCGGAAGTGCGCGACCACATCCGACTGGGCGCGTTCGACCTCGCGCTGCGCTACCTCGTCGACGACTACCGCCGCGTGATCGCCGTGCGCGATGCCGCCGCGCCCGAGTGCGAGATCGTCGCGCACAACTACGACTACGTCTGGCCCGACGGCCGCGCGTTCAAGCTCGCCGGCGTGAAAGCCGGGCCGTGGATCAAGCCGCAGCTCGACGCCGTCGGGCTCACCGGCATCGCGGCGCAGCGCGTCGTCTCGAGCTGGCTGATCGACCAGTTCACGCGCGTGATGACGGCGCTCGTCTCGCAGACCCCGCGCATGCGCCTGGTCGACGCGCGCGGCACGCTCGCGCGCACGCAGTGGGCGAACGAGATCCATCCGACCGAAGCCGGTTTCAGGAAGCTCGCCGAAACGGCATGGAAACCGGTGCTGCGCGCGTATCTCGCGTAGAGGCGTCGTTCACCGGGCCGCGCTACGCTGCCGGCATGAAGCGTATGGCCGCGGTCGTCGTGATCGTCCTCCTGCTCGCGCTGGTGGTCACGTACTGGTGGCCGCGCGCCGAGCCGGTCACCGTGGCACCGATGTCGCGGAGCGTTCCTGCGCCGCGCGAGACGACGGTCGCGACGCAGTCCTTCGTCGCGCCGACAGCGTTGCCCCAGGCGATCGAGGCGCTGCCGGCGACGCCGCCGCGGGAGATCGCGGGCGTTCCCGTTCCCGATTTCACGGCGCTGCACCTGAAGTTGCGCCGCACGGTTCTCGAGGAACGTTTCCGGATGCTGCCCGAATTGCTGGCCGCGGCGATCCACGGCGACGGCTGGGCCGCGGGCGAGGCGCATCGCCTGGTGGAGTGGTGCGTCGATCCGGGCCGCTTGACCGCTTCTCAGGTCGAGGCGCGCGCGATCGAGTCGGCGGCACGCGTCGCCGCGCTGCCGGCCGGGCCGCGCAGGAACATCGAGGCGCAGGCTGCTCGCGTGGTGCGCGAGGTGGCGCGCGCCAGGGCGCAGGACGAGGCTTGTACCGGAATCTCGCAGGCGCACGCCGATGCCATGTGGCGCGCGGTGCTCGTGATGGCGGAGCGCGGCAACCGTGGCGCGCAGCGATACGTGGCGCTGAGCCTCGCCACGCGCTACGAAGAGCTCGTCGAGGCCGGGGTCGTGGCGCGGGGCAGCACGCTCGAACGCGAGGCGCGCGATTGGCTGATGGGTAGCGCGAGGCGGGCGATCCGCGAGTCGCAGGAAGCGCTGGCTGCCTCGTACTGCAGTGGCGGATTGTTCCAGCCGGATCCGATGCAGTGCTACGCGTGGCAGCGCTTCCTGTTCGACACGACGCGTCGCTATCCCGGTCGCTCCTACGCCGACGACGAAGCGCGGGTCGACGGCTGGGCGGCTTCGCTCACGCCCGCCCAGCGAGCCGAAGCCGAACTGCTCATCCGGGAGCTGCTCGACTGCTGCCTGCATCCGAAGCGCTGAACGCGATTTGCACGATGGGGGCCGCAGGCCCACAATCGTGGGCAACGCCAGGCGGGGGCTCGTGATGGCGATTCGTGCGGTGCGGTTGCTGGTCGCGCTCGCCGTCGGGTCGTTGCCGTTCGCGGCGACCGCGCAGTCCTGCGCGCCCGCGAGCGCCATCCAGCGCGTTGCATTCGCAGGCGCCGACACCACGCTCGCGCTGCCGTCCGCGTACTTCGCCAGCACGCTCGCAGTCACCGCGGGCGACCGCGCGCTGCAGTTCGAGGCCGATACCGACACGCTGTCCGGATTCCTGCTCGACGTGCCGGCGGCCGCCGTCGCGCTGACCGGTCGCGCACAGGCCGACGCCGTGATCGCGCGCTTCACGTCGCAGGCCGGGTTGCTCGGCGCGACGACCGTCATCCCTGCCGACCTCGGCCGCGTGATCGTCACGCACGATCGCTTCAATGCCGTCGCCGACATCCGCGTCGACCTGGTGCTTGCGCCGTCCGCGGGCCGGCGCGACCTGCGCAACCGCGCGACGGCCGTTGCCGGCAACCATGCACTCGTCGACTTCACCGGCTTTTCGACGGGCGGGCCGTTCGCCACCGGCTATTCGGTGCTGTTGTCGGTCGTCGTGCGGCCCGGTGCCACCAACCGCGTGCGCGTACTGGGCGTGGTCGGCACTACCACCGCGATCGACAACGACGCGCTCGGCGTGGGCGCCGCGGCCGACGATCTCGTCGACGGCGTCGCGCTCGCGCGCGGCAACGTGGTCGACGTGCCGGTCTGCGACCAGGAGACCGCCGGGAACACCGGCGCGCGCAACGTCGACCTGATCGTGGCGACGTACACCGGCGGCACGCTCGACACGTTGCGCGCCACGGCGGCCGCGACGATCGGCACCATCTTCGACGCGCTCGTTGCCGCCGGCGCGGACGTGCGCGTCGGCGTGGTGCCGCACACCAGCAACAGTCGCGACCTCGGTTCCGGCAACGGCGGCGTGCTGCGCAGCGCGTTCCAGCGCGACCGCGCGACGATGATCGCCGAGATCACGAACACGTCGGGCACGAACGGCTGCAACTGGGCGATCACCGCCGGCGACGATGCGGTGGTGCGCGCACTGCCGCGCACGAGCGGCGCCGAGAATGCGCTGAAGCTGCGCGGGAACGCGACGGTCTTCATGTTGTACATGGACGGTGAGCACGCGCAGGAAGTCGAGATCAACGCGTGCGGGCAGGGCGCGCTGGGCACGGGACAGGCAGACACCACGCGCACCACGCCGAACGCCGCGCAGCAGGTGGCGATCGACAACATCGTCGCGCCCTACATCGCGCGCCTGCAGGCGAATTCGGTCGTCGCGTTCGGGTTGCTGCAGTCGCTCGCCACGCCCTTCTGCAGCGGCCTCACGGAGGATGGGCGCGGATACGTCGAGCTGGTGACGGCGACCGGTGGCGCGCGCACGCGCGTGTGCGACGCGGGTTCGGCCGCCATTGCCGCCGCGATGATCGCGGCGCTCCCGCAGGGCGCATCGTTCGCGCTGCCCGAGCCGCCGATCGCGCCGAGCCTGCGTGTGCGCGTCGTGCCGGGCGGCACGGGCACGCCGATCGAGGTGCCGCGCTCGCGCGTCGACGGTTACGACCTCGACCGCGACGCGAATGCCGTCGTGATCGTCGGCGACACCTATCGGCCGGTCGCGGGCGACCGTGTCGACGTCTCGTTCGAGTTGTGGCCGTCGCCGCTGTTCGCGAACGGCTTCGAGTAGCAGCATCCATCACCACCACGGGAGCAAGCCATGTCCGTCGCCAAGGTCATCGAGATCATCTCCGTCAGCAAGACCAGCTTCGACGACGCGATCCGCGAGGGCATCGCGAAAGCGTCCGCCACCATCAGCGACGTCGCGGGCGCGTGGATCAAGGACCAGAGCCTGGACGTCGCGAACGGCAAGGTGGTCGGCTATCGCGTGACGATGAAGCTCACGTTCGTCCTGCACGGGACCAAATCGAAGAAGAAGTAGCGCGTCCGGCGCGCGCGGCGCCGTCCGTGCCATGCTCTGCGCTCCCACGAGGCGCAGGGCATGGCCGACCAGTCACGGGAATCCGCCGCCGTCGCGCGCACGGGCATGCTGGTCCGCAGGCCCGTCGCGGACGTGTTCGCCGCGTTCGCCGATCCCGCGATCACGTCGCGCTTCTGGTTCACGCGCGGCAGCGCGGCGCTCGCGGCGGGCCGGCGCGTCACCTGGTCATGGGAGATGTACGGCGCGTCGGCCGACGTGCTGGTCACCGCGTTCGAGCCCGACCGTCGCATCGAGATCGAATGGGACGGCTACGGCGGTCGCACGCGCGTCGAGTGGACGTTCGCGTCGTTGCCTGAGGGCACGTTCGTCGCGATTTCGGAATCCGGCTGGACCGGCGACGCGGCGGAACTGCTCGGCTACGTGCGCGAATCGACGGGCGGTTTCACGTGGATGCTCGCGGGCGCGAAAGCGTGGCTCGAGCACGGCGTGCAGCTGAACCTCGTCGGCGACCGCTTCCCGCGCGGGCCGCAGGATCCGTATCCGGTCGCGTGACGATGGCTGGGCGAATCCCCTGGTTGGTGGCGTTCGCCGTGGCAGGCGCTGCCGCATGGTGGCTGTTCGTTCACGACGAGCAGCAAGTGGTTGCGACAGCGGCGGTCGCGGAACCCACGGCTGCCGTCGAGACACCGGCGTCGGGAGCGCCGCAACGGCCGACGATCGAGCCGACCGCAAACCCGTCGTCGCCGCCGAAGGACACGCCGCGGGACCTGCCCATGCAGCTCGCACCCGACCGCTCGCGCGACTGGGTGTCGAACGTGCGCCACGAAGTGGGGCTCGCTCGCCGCGACAACGACCCGTTCCGCGCGATCCCGGTGCTGCAGGACGCGGCCGATCGCGGCTACGGCTGGGCGGCCGGCGAGCTGCACCGCAGGTTCATCGATTGCCTGCGTCGCCAGACGGCTGCCGAGTTCGAGCGAATGACGGTCGAGAATTCTGCGCGGCGCCGCGAAGCGAACGACGCCGACGCCGCCGCGCGGATCGCGCAAGGGCTCGTGCGGAAGCGCCGCGACGACGCGCATTGCGCCGGCGTCGACGAAGCGCGTCGCGATTCCGCGTGGCAACGCGTCGTCGCGATGGCGAAGGCGGGCAACGAAGGTGCGCGCGCTTACGTCGCGGAGTACCTCGAATACAACTACCGCAACCTCGTCTGGAAGCAGGAGCTCGTGCCGGGCGAACCTCTGGAACTACTCGCGCGCGAGTGGCTCCGGTATTACGCGATGGGCGGTATCCGCGAATCGCAGGTGGTGCTCGCGCACGCGTACTGCAAGGGCGGCCTGTTCGCGGCCGATCCCGTGCAGTGCCACGCGTGGACGCGCTTCCTCGCCCGGAATGCGCCGTACCCGGTCGATGCAGGCAGGTGGCAGCAGATCGACGAGGAGGGTGCCGCGCTCACGCCGGCGCAGCGCGAGGCTGCGGAGCGGCGTGCGCGCGAGCTCTTCGCCTGCTGCAGCGTGCCGCACATCTGAGCGTACCCGGACCGCCACGGGGGGCCGTGTCGGGCGTGCAGAGCCTCGAGGTGCAGCGCTCGCGGATGATCGAGTCGCCTCAGCGACCGACCATCCTGAGCATCGATTCGGGATAGCGCGCGCCCGCCGCTACGCCGCGCGGGAAAACGGCGTCGATCTCCGCGAGCTCGGCCGGCGTGAGCGTCACGTCGACCGCGCCGAGGTTCTCGTCGAGGTACTTGCGGCGCTTGGTGCCGGGGATCGGCACGATGTGCGGGCTGCGCGCCAGCACCCACGCGAGCGCGAGCTGCGAGGCCGTGAAGCCGCGCGCGGCCGCCATCGCCTTGACCGTGTCGGCGAGCGCGAGGTTGCGCGCGAAGTTGTCGCCCTGGAAACGCGGATTGCCGCGACGGTAGTCGTCGGCGGCGAAGTCGTCGGCGCTGCGGATGGCGCCCGTGAGGAAGCCGCGGCCGAGCGGGGAGTAGGGCACGAAGCCGACGCCGAGCCGCGCGCAGGCCGGCAGGACCTCGTCCTCGGGCTCGCGCACCCAGAGCGAGTACTCGCTCTGCAGCGCAGTGATCGGGTGCACGCGATGCGCGCGCTCGAGCGTCTCCGCCGAGACTTCGGAGAGACCGAGGAATCGAACCTTTCCGGCGCGTACGAGCTCGCCCATCGCGCCGACGGTTTCCTCGACGGGCACGTTCGCGTCGACGCGGTGCAGGTAGTAGAGGTCGATCACGTCGACGCCGAGGCGTTGCAGGCTCGCGTCGCACGCGGCGCGCACGTACTCGGGGCGGCCGTTGAGCTCGCGCTTCGCGGGGTCCGCCGGATCGCGCGCGAAGCCGAACTTCGTCGCGACGAACGCGTCGGCGCGGCGGCCCGCGATTGCGCGCCCGACGAGCAGCTCGTTGGTGAACGGGCCGTACATGTCGGCGGTGTCGAGCAGCGTGATGCCGCTGTCCATCGCATGCGCGATCGTGGCGAGGGCCTCGCCTTCGTCGCGTGCGCCGTAGAACTCGCTCATGCCCATGCAGCCGAGGCCGAGCGCGGAGACGCGCGGACCGGCCGCGCCCAACGTGCGGAATTTCATGCAGGTTCCTTCCATGCGGCGGCAAACGCCTTCGCCAGGCGGCCGATGAGCGTGATACTGCCGCCGAAGCCGCGGATGTGCAGCTTCAGCGATTCGCCGAACAGCTCCTTCCTGCGCTCGACCCGCTCGATTTCGACCCACGGCAGGAAGAAGGGGCGCATCGTGCCGAACGTGAGCGGCCCGAGCAGCGTCCAGAACCGAACGCCGCGCGTGGTCGTGCGGATCCAGATCGCGTTGTTGAAACGCACCGGAAATCGTCCGCGCGCGAACGCGGCCGAGCCGAACGCGCGCGTCGAGTCGTCGCCGCTGTCGACGTCCGGGAAACGCATGGCGAGCAAGTTCCAGCCGCCCGCCACCCCGAGCGCGCTGAGGATGACGAGCGGCAGCGCGACGGCGAAGGCCACAGCGAAAACGAACCCGATCCAGGGCAGCGTGCTGTCCATGGCGCTTCCATGGTGGCGGGGCCGGAGGAATTCCAGCCCGGGCGCGTCAACCGATGTTGGCACGGCGCGTTGCGTGGTGCATCGCCATCGAGGGACGACTTCAATGACGCTGCGTTCGATATTGCCCGCCTGCGCGTTCCTGCTCGCCGCGTCGTCGGCGGCGGCCGGCCCGGAACGCCTGCTCGGTTCCACGCGCCTGTCGCGCGCCGAGAACGACGTCGACGTGCTGCACGTCGCGTGCAGGCCGAAGGTTTCCGAATTGCGGCTGCACGCCGCGCGCGGGCAGGTCGAGATCGAGCGGCTCTGGGTGCGCTATGCCAATGGCACGCGCGACACGCTCGCTGTCCGCGACCGCCTGGCGGAAGGCAGCGACACGCGCTGGATCGACCTCGCGGGCGGCAAGCGTTGCGTGGTCGCGGTCGGCATCGTGGGCGACACCGAGCTGTCGTTCGACCAGGCGCGGGTCGACGTCTGGGGCCGCTGACGAACCAGGCGGGCGCCGGAAGCCCCGGCGCCCGCCGTTCGCATCACTCGTAGCCGTTCGAGAACAGGCCGTCCGGCGACACGTTGTTCGTGTCGGTGGCCGCGTTGTTCGCCGCATTCGGGTCGCTCGCGGGCGCCTGCACCGTCGCCGAGACCGTGGTCGCGACGGTCGCCGGCGCGCCGATCGCGACGTCCGCCGTCACCGTGAACACGAGCGACGAGTTGCGCGGGAGCGCCAGCGTCTGTGCGAGCACGCCCGTGCCCGAGGCAGGGCAGGTCGCGCCGCCGCTGCCGACGCAGGTCCACGCCACGTTGCCGAGGCCGGCGGTCGCGGTCTGCGCGATGTTGACCGCGGCGACGTCGATGAGCGTGCTCGCGTTCGCGACGGTGACGACGTAGGCGGTCGACTGGCCCTCCGGAATGCTCGTGCGGCCGTCGCTCACCGTCACGGACACGTCCGCGACGAGGTCGTCGTTCACGATCGTGCCCGTGCCCTGCGCGGTGGAAGCCGTGACACCCGCGACCGTCGGCGTGCCGAGGTTCACGACGAACGTCTCGTCCGCTTCCGGCACGAGCTCGCCGACCACCTGCACCGTGATCGTCTGCGTCTCGCCGCTGGTGCCGGCGAACACGGCGTTGCCCGATGCGGAAGCGTAGTCGCCGGGCTGCACCGCGGTGCCGTTCGCGGTCGAGAAGGGCACGCTGAAGCCGCCCTGCACGCTGCCGGTCAGCGTCACCGTGAAGTTGAACGCCGTCGTGCCCGCATTGCCTTCGGCCAGCGTGCGGTTGCCGATCGCGACGGTCGCCGCGTCGTCGTTCGTGATCGTGCCGACGCCCGTGCCCGTGCCGATCGTGACGGACGGGCCGCCCGTCGTCGGCGCCGAGAGCACCACGTTGAACGTCTCGTTCGGCTCGACCGTCGTGTCGCCGACCACGTTGACCGTGACCGTCTGCGTCTCGCCCGTGGTGCCCGCGAACGTCAGGTTGCCGCTCGCGCTCGCGTAGTCGCCCGGCTGCGTCGCCGTGCCGTTGCTCGTCGCGAACGGCACCACGACGCCGCCTGCCACCGCGTTCGACAGCGTCGCCGTGAACGTGAACGCCGTCGTTCCGGCATTGCCTTCGGCCAGCGTCACGCTGTTGATCGAGACCGTCGCCGCGTCGTCGTTCGTGATGTTGCCGACTGCCGCGCCGTCGGAATTCGTCACGCCCGCGTTGCTCGGCGTGCCGAGCGTCACGTTGAAGTTCTCGTCCGGCTCGACCGTGGTGTCGCCGACCACGTTGACGGTGGCGACCTGCGTCTCGCCGGCGTTGCCCGTGAACGTGAGCGTGCCCGACGTGTTCGCGTAGTCGCCCGGCTGCGTGGCCGTGCCGTTCGACGTGCTGAACGGCACCGTGAAGCCGCCCTGTACCGCGCCCGTCAGCGTCACCGTGAAGCCGAACGCGGTCGTGCCCGAATTGCCTTCGGCCAGCGTGCGGTCGGCGATCGCGAGCGTCGCGGCGTCGTCGTTCGTGATCGTGCCGAGGCCGGTGCCGTCCGACGCGGTGATGGCGGCGAACGTCGGCGCGCCGAGGTTGACGGTGAACGTCTCGTTCGCCTCGACGATGGTGTCGCCGACCACGTTGACGGTCCGTCAAGGGGTTGGGCGAGGACTTCGATTTCGTCTACTTCGTCGGCCCGTCTGACTTCGGCGCCTTCTTCGGCTTTGACGGCGTTGCCGACATGAAGAAGGTAGATGCGTACTTCGATGAACGGATCAAGACCGACAAGAACCTGCAGCGTGAGGTTGAGCGTGGCCGCGTCACCAAACAGACGTTCCGAAACTACTACGGGCTGAAAGGCTCGATCACGGTCAGCAACGGCGCGCATGAAGAATGGAACATCTTCCGCACACTCAATGAACGCCGTCGCGCCGACAAGGCTTACGGTATCGGCAACCAGATCCCGATGCTGTTCGACGGCAAGGCGGTGCCACCCGCTACCGCCGAAATCCCCAATACACCGGGCATCAGCGGCGCCTGCAAGGTCAACTAGAAGCGGTTTCGGGGCGCCGACGTGACGGCGCCACAACGAGATAAATACCCAGCAACGTGACCGCCATGCCGACGATCACGTTGCCGCCCAGTTTCTCGTCAAACATCAGCCAGGCCAGGATCGCGGTCAACCCCGGCACCACGTACATGGTGCTGGTCAGCCGCGTCACCGAACCCGTACGCAGCAGATAAAACATCAGCGTGATGCCAACGCCGGAAAGCACCAGAATGCTCCACGCCATGGCGATGATGACTTCAGTAGTCCAGCGAATCGAGAAGCTCTCGAATGCCAACGCAAACGGCAGCGTGGCTACCGTCGCAGCGGCAAACTGAATGGCCTGACCCG
>CALKUS010000203.1 GCA_937996755.1 uncultured Pseudomonadota bacterium
CCGAAGATGAGGGAGAAGTGGAAGCCATCGGGCAAACCGTGGTGACGCCTTTCGGCACCTTCAATAACTGCGTTAAAACCCGCGACTGGACGGAGCTGGAACCGGATGCGGTGGAAAACAAGTTTTACGCGCCGGGAATTGGCCTCGTGAAGGCCATTAATTTGGAAGACGGCGACGAAGAAGTCCTGATCGGGATTGAATAATCAACCATTTTAAAAAAAACAACCATGAAAAAGATCGTTTTTTTTCTGCCTGCGCTGCTGCTTTTGCTCGCGGGGATGCTGGCGATCGTTGCACTCGCCGGTCCGTCCTGGCGTGAGGAGCCGCAGCCGATGTGGCAGCGCGAGGCGCCGCTGGTGCAGGCGCGCGGCGAGCAGCTGCCGTTCGCGGGCGGACAATTCGACATGGTCAGCATGGGCTACGCTCTGCGCCACGTGCCGGATCTGCTGCGGCTCTTCAACGAGTACCGGCGCGTGCTGACGCCTGGCGGGCGGGTGGTGATTCTCGAAGTGGCGCAGCCGGAATCGACCATCGGGCGCCGCCTCAACAAGATGTTCCTGCAGACGATCGTGCCGCGCATCGCGCAGATCAGCACCGGCCGCGCCGACGCGAAACGGATGATGGACTACTTCTGGGACACCATCGAGCAGTGCGTGCCGCCCGACGTGATTCTCTCGGCGCTGACGCGCGCCGGCTTCGAGGCCACGCGCACCGTCACTGGCGGTGTGCTCGGTCAGTACCTCGGCACGGTGAAAGCCGGCGCCTAGCCGACCGGCCTCAGGCGCGCGGCGGCACGAGCTCGTGCAGCGGCGCCGAGCCGAGGCGGGCCGCGGCCATCGCATCGAGCACGCGCGCCAGGGTCTCGAGCACCACCGGCCGGCCGCCGGGCAGGCGGGCGCTGTTGCCGTCGTGCAGCAGCAGGATGTCGCCCGCCGTCAGACCGCGCGTGAGACGGGCGGCCACCCGCGCCGGATCGCGCGACACCGCGTCGAACCCGCGGCGGGTCCACGAGACGTAGCGCAGGCCGACGTCCGCCACGGCTCCCGGCACCCACGGGTTGCGCATGCCGGCCGGCGCGCGAAAAAAACGAGGTGCGATGCCCGCCACCGCGGCGATGGCGTCCTGCCCGCGCTGGATCTCCGCCGTGAGGGCGCCCGGCCCGCTGAACGCGAAGCCGTGGTGGTGATGGTGCGTGTGGTTCTCGATGCCGTGGCCGTTGCCGCGCACCGCCGCCACCACCTCCGGGTGACGCACCGCGCGCTGGCCGACACAGAAGAACGACGCGGTGACGCCGGCCGACGCGAGCAGCGCCACGACCTGCGGCGTCACCTCGGGATCCGGGCCGTCGTCGAAGGTCAGCGCCACGACGCCGGTCGCGCCGCCGACGCGGGTGAGGTTGGGGCCGAGGAGTCCGCTGCGCGGCGCCACGCAGGCCGCGGCGATGGCCGCGTGGTTCAACGCCACGGCCCCGAGCGCCACCGGCCAGCGAGAGGGGTCGGACACCGCCCACGCGGCAGCGGCCGCGTGCACGCCGGCGCTCGCGGCCAGCGTCGCGGCGGGATACGTCGTCGCGGCGTTCTTTCCCTGCGACCCGGGCTCGCCGATGCAAGGCAGCGTCCGCCAGGGCGTGCACAACGTCGGCGGCGCCGTGGAATACGTCGGCGGCGGCTTCAGCCTGATGGCGTTGTCGGAGTCGCTCGGCCCCATCCTTCGCTACGGCGGATTCGTCGTCCTCGTCGCCGTCGCTGCGCTCACGTTCCTGGCGTCGGGTTCGTCGGTCCGCGGCCTCGTGCAGCGCGTGGCCGAGTGCGTGCTGTTCGTCGCGATCGCGTGGGTTGCGTGGGTCTCGTCCGCCGGTTAGCTTGTCCATCGGGTGCCGGACATCCGGCGAATGGCAGCGACGATGAGTACATTCGTCCTGGCTCCGCTCGTCCTGATCAGCGTCGCGGTGGCCGTCGGCGCGACGATCGTCGCGGTACTCGTCCGACGCCTTCGCGATCGCCGCGAGCATCCACAGGACTTCGCCTTCGCCACCTGCACGGCATTCGGACCCGAGCTCGGCCAATCGCGTGCGGAGCGCATCCTCCGTGCGCTGCCGGACGTTCCCGAAGCGACTCTGGCGGGCTGGCTCGCCGACTTCGAATCGCTGGACGCGGAAATCTGGGCGCTCGCGCGCGCTGGCGGCCCGGTCGTCCTCGGCGAGGATGCCGTGCGTCGAACGCTCACCGGCAAGTTTCCGTTCCTCTGCGGCCCTGGCCTGAAGCAGGCGATTTTCCTCGTCGGGTACAACGCGTGGCATGAAGGCTACGATGTCTCTCCCGAACGCGACGGAGAGCGAAAGTGAGCCTGTTGCTCCGTGCGGCATGCGCTTTCGCGATGGGCTTCGTGATGCTCACGTGCGGCAGCGTGCGCGCCGCGAGCGAAACCGACGGCGCGGCGGACGAGCCGATGTTCGTGGAGACGCCGGGCGCCGAGCTCGCCGCCGCCGCGCAGGCCGCCAACGCGACCGTCCCGCAGTTCCGCGCGCTGCTCGCGAGCGGCGCGGCCGCCGACGCGCTGCCGATGGTCAAGAAGCGCTTCGTCGACGGCGACGGCAACGCCACCTGGCTGTGGCTGATGGTGGAGCAGGTGACGGATTCGGGCTTCGAAGCGTCCGTCTTCGAAGCACCGCCCGATTTCCCGGCGCTCTCGCTCGGCTCGCGCCACTTCATCGCCGACGCCGACGTGGCCGACTGGGCCGTGGTGATCGCCGGTGTCATGCACGGCGGCTATTCGATGCGCATGCAACGCGCCCGCCTGCCGGAAGACGAGCGCGCGTCGTACGACGAATACGTGGGTGCGAGCAGCTACGCGCCGTTGCCGGAGGCAGGCGACTGAGCACGTGCCCGACTCCTCGATGACGGACGCAACCGACCGCGAGCGAATCGACCGCGTCGTCGCGTCGTTCTTCGCTGCGTTCGACAATCGCGACGACCGCATTCCGTCCTTCGAAGCACTCGCGTGCCTGTTCGCACCCGGCGCGATCGTGGTGCGCGACTCCGGCGCGCAATGCGAGAGCTACGACGTGCGTGCGTTCATCGAGCCGCGCCTGCGCCTGTTGACCGGCGGCTCACTCGTCGACTTCCGCGAGTGGGAAACACAATCGGCGACGGAGATCGTGGGACCCGTCGCGGCGAGGCGGTCGCGGTACGCCAGGCTGGGCCTGCTCGATGGAAAGCGCTATACAGGCAGCGGAACGAAATTCTTCCAGCTCGGCAGGTTCGGCGACGCGTGGTTGATCTGCGCCGTAGCCTGGTCCGACGACCCCTGACGAGTCCAGACATCGATGAACGCCGACGAACAAGCAGTTCGCGAGCTGCATTCCGCATGGATCGAGGCGGTGAACGCCGGCGATCTCCCGCGCCTGCTCGGCTGGCTCGCGGACGACGCCGTGCTGCTCAATCCTGGCGCGCCCCTGGTCGGGCGCGACGCATTCGCCGCGCAGTTCACCGGCGCGTTGCGCGAGATCCGGTTTCGCTGCACGAGCGAAGTGGACGAAGTGCTGGTGTCCGGCGACATGGCATGCGCGGGCTGCCGCGACAGCGTGACCGTAACGCCGATGAGCAGCGACGAAACGACGCGGTTCGCGGGCGACCGGATGGCGATCTACCGCCGCCAGCGGGACGGCCGCTGGCTGCTCGCGCGGGACATCCATACGCTCGCGCCGGTCGTCGATACCGGTGGACGCTCGTGAGCGTCCTGTTGCCTGGCGTGCTCGTCGGTATTTCCGCGGTCGTCGTCCTCGCCCTCGGCATGCTGCACCTGGCCTACACGTTTCGCGGAAGAAAGCTGCATCCGGTCGCCGACGCCACTGTCGAAGCGATGCGCGGCGATCGCCTGCGGATCTCGAACGAAACGACCGTGTGGAAGGCGTGGATCGGGTTCAACGCGAGCCACAGCATGGCCGCCATCCTGTTCGGGCTGGTGTTCGGCTACCTGGCCGCGTTCCAGCCCGTGGTCCTGCACGACGACTGGTTCCTGCAGGCAGTCGGTGTTTCGTTCCTCGCGGGCCTCGCGGTCCTCGGCAAGCGCTACTGGTTCAGCATTCCCTTCCGCGGCATCGCCGTCGCCTTCGTTGCGTTCGTTGCGGGCGTCGTCGCGATGCGCTGGTGATCACACGATGAACAACCGCAGGCACGGCGCGTTGACGCGTCGGCGGGCCGCAAACGAAAAGGGGAGGCGCACTGCGCCTCCCCACCATCACTTTCTACCGCAGCCGGGGGCTTGCCACAAGGCCCGCGTCGTCGCGCAGCATCGCCGCCCTGTCGCGACGACAGCAGCCCGGGATGACGCGGATGAACGACACGCCGACCTGGTACCACGGCACGAAAGCCGACCTGCAACCGGGCGACCTCATCATGCCCGGCCGGGCATCGAACTACGGCACGCGCCGCGCTTCGAACTTCGTCTATCTCTCCGCGACGCTGGACGGCGCGACCTGGGGCGCGGAGCTCGCCGTGGGCGAGGGCAGGGGCCGCATCTACATCGTCGAGCCCACCGGCGCGATCGAGGACGACCCGAACCTCACGGACAGGAAATTCCCGGGCAACCCCACGCAGTCGTACCGTTCGCGCGAGCCGTTCCGCGTGGTCGGAGAGGTGCGCGAATGGCAAGGTCATCCGCCGGAACGACTGCAGCAGATGCGCGACTTCCTCGCCGACCTGAAGCGGCGCGGCATCGAGGCGATCGACGAATGAGTTGCGCCGCGTCGCGATCGGCGTCACCGTTGCGCACCGACGACCCGAGGGAACGCACCCCATGAGCGACTCGCTGTCACTCGCGCAAGCCGACATGCGTTCCGCCTATCGCGACGGTGGCGCAGGCGTGCTCGCTTCGTCGCTCGCCTGGCTGTCGGCGGGCATCGCTACGCTGAAGGCGTCGCCGCAGCAGGCGGTCTGGGTGCTCTTCATCGGTGGCATGGCCATCCATCCGGTCTCGACCGTGCTCTGCAAGCTGTTCGGCAGCACGGGCAAGCACGCGAAGGGCAATCCGCTCGGCGTGCTCGCCATCGCCACCGTGTTCTGGCTGATCTTCAGCCTGCCGCTCGCGTACGTCGTCTCGCTGTATCGCATCGAGTGGTTCTTCCCGGCGATGCTGCTCGTGATCGGCGGGCGCTACCTGACGTTCCACACGCTGTTCGGCCTCCGCGTGTACTGGATCCTCGGCCTCGCGCTCGCCGCGGCGGGTTACCTGCTCGGCCGCATGCTCGCCACGCCCACGACCAGCGCGTTCACCGGCTCGGCCATCGAGCTCGCGTTCGCCATCTACATGCTCGTCGGCAGTCGGCGAACCGCGACCACCGGCTGAAGGAGCCACGCATGATGCGGCTGTGGACGATCATCGGCGTGCGCGACGTTTCCGCGAGCCTTGCCTGGTACCAGCGCCTGCTGGGCTTGCCGCTGCAGCCACCCGCGCACAGCTACTTCGGGCAAGTGGTCGACACCGACGGCACCGTACTGGTCTGCCTGCACGAGTGGGGCGAACACGACCATCCGACGCTCGCGAGCCCGGACCGGATCGAGCCGGGCAATGGGCTGCTCCTGTTCTTTCGCGTCGCCGACTTCGACGCGGCACTCGGCCGCGCGCGCACTGCCATGGGCCTGCTTGCCGAGGAACCGAGCGTCAATCCAGCCACGGGCACGAGGGAATTCGCGCTGCGCGATCCGGACGGGTACTACGTGATGGTCAGTGCGCTCGACTAGCCGCCGCGACTGATGCGTTGGAGAGACGAATGGGCTGGCTGATCGCAAAGTATCTGGTGACCGCGGCGGTCGTCGTCGTCGTTTCCGAGGCCGCGAAGCGCAGCGACAAGCTCGGCGGGTTCATCGCCGCGCTGCCGCTCGTGACCTTCCTCGCGCTCGTCTGGCTGTACGTCGACAGGCAGCCGGCCGAAAAGATCGCGAACCACGCCTGGTACACGTTCTGGTACGTGGTGCCCACGTTGCCGATGTTCCTCGCGTTCCCGCTGCTGCTGCCGCGACTCGGCTTCTGGCTCACGATGCTCGCGAGCATCGCGATCACGGTAGCCTGCTTCGCGCTGTTCGCGTGGATGGTGAAGCCGCTGGGCATCCAGCTGCTGCCTTGAGGACGATCGTCTACCAGTCGTTCCGCACGCACGACGTGCCGTCGTGGCTGGTGCGCTGCATGGATTCGGTGCGCGCGTGGGCGCGCATGCGCGGCTACGACTATCGTTTCTACGACGACGAGCTGTTCGATCTCGCGCCGCGCTGGTACCGCGAACGCGTGCAGCACCACGTGCTGCCCGTCACCGACCTCGCGCGCCTCGTGGCTGCCCGCGACCTGCTCGTCAGCGGCTACCAGCGAACCCTGTGGATCGACGCGGACGTGCTGGTGTTCGCGCCCGATCGCTTCGACGTGGCGTTCGAGCGCGAGCACTGCTTCTGCCGAGAGACCTGGCTCGGCGTGAACGGCATGGGCTACACGCCGTTCCCCGGCGTGAACAACGCGGTGACGTCGTTCCAGGGCAGCGCGGGCGTGGTGGAGCCGTTCATCGCGGCCGTGGAGCGTCGGGCGCTCTCGCCGGTCGCGTTCCATCCGCAGCAGGCCGGCACGCAGCTGCTGGGCGAGATGCACCTGGCGACCCCGCTGGCGCTGCGGCACGACGTTGCCATGATCAGCCCGGGCATGCACGACGACTTCGCGCACGACTGCGCGGACGCGCTCGCGGAATACGCGCGCGCGCACGGCGCACGCAGCGCCGCCGCGAACCTGTGCGGCTCGTTCCGCAACCGCGTGCACGACGGCATCGCGCTCGACGACGCCGGGCTGGAGCGCAGCGTCGACTTCCTGCTCGCCAGCCCGCGCCTCGGCGTGGACGGTTGGTGCTGACGAGGCTGCCGTCACGGCAAGGCCCGCAACACCGCCTCGCCACCCGCTAGGATGCGCGCCTTACCAGCCTCGGGAACCGGTACATGCGGGCGCGCCTCTTCCAGATCGATGCGTTCACCACGAAGCGTTTCCACGGCAATCCCGCCGCGGTCATGCTGATGCCGTGGTTCCCGAAGGACGCCGAGATGCTCGCGATCGCGGCCGAGAACAACCTCTCGGAGACCGCGTTCCTCGTGCGCGACGGCGACGACTACCGGATCCGCTGGTTCACTCCGAAAGTCGAGGTGCCCTTGTGCGGGCATGCGACGCTCGCGAGCGCGGCGGTCGTGATGGAACGGCTCGAGCCCACGCGCCGCCACGTGGTGTTCCACTCCGCGAGCGGCCCGCTGCCCGTGCGTCGCACGGCGGCGGGCTACGCGCTCGATTTCCCCGTGCGGCCGTCGCGCGCCGTCGCGACGCCGGCGCCGATCATCCAGGCGCTCGCGGCCGAGCCGATCGTCGTGCACGAGAACCAGTTCAACTACCTCGCCGTGCTGTCGAGCGAGACGCAGCTGCGCAAGCTGCGGCCCGACTTCGACGCGATCCGCCAGCTCGACCGGCCCGGCCTGATCGTGACCGCACGCAGCCTGCCGCCGTTCGATTTCACGAGCCGCTATTTCGCGCCCGCGAAGGGCCTGCCCGAAGACCCGGTCACGGGCGGCGCGCACTGCATGCTCGCGCCGTACTGGGCCGGCGTGCTGGGCAAGTCCGACTTCCGCGCGTGGCAGGCGTCCGCGCGCGGCGGCGAGCTGTTCTGCCGCCTGCACGGCGAGCGCGTCGAGCTCGAGGGTGCGTGCGTGTTCTACTTCGAGGGCGACGCGGAAATCGACGCGTGAGGCCATACCTCGGAGAAGCGCGATGACCATCGATCCCCGCGAACGCTACGTCGTGCTCGCGTCCGACGGTTCTTCGACCGAGCTCGCCGGTGGCGACGCGATCTGGTCGCTGCCGGCCGCGGAAGGCGAGCGCCACGGCGCAGGCTGGATGATTTCCGAGTTCGCGTTCGATGCGGACTGGTCGAACTGGGAGATGCACCCGGAGGGCGACGAGTTCGTCTACCTCCTGTCGGGCTCGGCCGACCTGCTGCTGGAGGAAGGCACGGCGATTCGCCGGGTCGAGCTGCGTGGTCGCGGCGCCGTGCTCGTGCCGAAGGGCGTTTGGCACACCGCCAGGATCCACGCGCCGAGCGCCATGCTGCACGTCACGCGTGGCGCGGGCACGCAGTCGCGCCTCGTCACCCCGGGCGACGGCGCGTCCTGAGCAGCGCCGGCCATTTTCGTCGTCGCGTCGGCAGCCCCGGCGGCTCGGGTATCCGGCTGCGACGAAGTGCCACGGACGCGAGCGCGTAGCTCGCACCACCACCGAGCAGCAAGGCCAGCGGCAGCGCGCCCGGCTCGTCCTCCACGCGCACCTTCCACGCAAGCAACGACAGTCCGAGCAGCATTGCCAGCACCGAGCCGACCTTCCACGCGCGCATCGAGAACTTTCCCCAGGGTCCGGGCTTCCTCGAGGCTAGGCGAGTTTCGTGGAGCGACTGCGGACCGACGGTGAAGCCCGCGTGGGCCGCACGCCTGCGAATTGCCCGAAGCGATTCCGCCGAACGGACCGGAAGTCGCTCCGACCGGTCGTTTCGCGCCCCGATTCCCGCGTTATCGTCCGCTCCGGCTGCGCGCCACCCCTGGGCGCGCGCCACTCCGTGGGGGAGCCTTCGATGATCATTCCGCTGGATATCGCACCGACGAAGGAGTCGGCGCGTGGCTACGCCGAGGACGCCGTTCGCAACATGAAAAGCGTCTACAACGTGTTCCTGGATTACTCGCTGGCATCCCTGGCGCACGTCGATCGCGTGATCCGCGAATGGCGCGACGGCGGCGCAGCGCTGGAAGCGGTGACGAAATCGCTGTTCGCGTTCGGCAGCTACGCCGGCGAGGTGATGCGCAACCAGGAGCCGGCGCGCTGGACCGAGCCGCCGCGCGCCGACCACGGCTCGATGGAGGACCTGTTCCTCTACGTGAAGCTGATGGACGGACGCGAGTGGCGCCCGTTCCCGATCGTGTTCCAGGCACTCACCGAAGGTCCGCAGTTCAGCCTCGAGCAATCGGCGAAGCAGTTCCTCGCGCCCGCGCACTGAGCATGCCGCGCTTCGTCGCCTTCTTGCGCGGCGTCTCGCCGCTCAACGCGAAGATGCCGGAGCTCAAGCGTGCCTTCGAGGCCGCCGGGTTCACCGCGGTGCGCACGGTGCTCGGCAGCGGCAACGTGGTTTTCGATGCGCGCAGCGCCGCGGAGCCGGCGCTGGAACGCAAGGCCGAGAGGGCGATGGACGCCACGCTCGGCCGGCATTTCGGCACGATCGTGCGCTCGTCGAAATACCTCGACGAGTTGCTCGCGTCCGATCCCTACGCGCCGTTCGCGCTGCCGAAGGCCGCGAAGTGCGTCGTGACGTTCCTCCGCGAACCGGCCGGCGGGAAATTGCAGCTGCCGATCGAGAAGGATCGTGCGCGCATCCTGCTCGCGCGCGGTCGCGAGGTCTTCAGCGCCTACGAGCCGACCGACAAGGGCCCGGTGTTCATGGCGCTCATCGACAAGGCGTACGGCAAGGACGTCACCACGCGCACGCTCGACACGGTGCGCAAATGCGCGGCGGCGTGATGAAACCCATCGTGCTCGCGCTGCTGCTGGCGTCGGGGACGGCATGCGCCGCCGACGATGCGGGTCGCTGTCCCGCGCTCGCGCCGGATTCCGGCTTCGAGTGGACGGCGTCGCAGGGACCCGACTTCGACGTCTGCTACGCGCATCCGCCGGATACCGACAACGCGCTGTTCGGGCTGTACATCGGCTACGCGGCGTCGTTCCGCGGGCGCACCGACACGCCCGGCGAGCCTGGAATCGTGGCCGGCCGCGACGTGCGCTGGTTCCCGCACACCGGGAAGGACGGCGACTTCCCGTTCGGCCAGGAAACGCTGCTCGAGCTCGACCAGGGCCCCGACCGCGGCACGCTGCAGGTGCATGCCTGGATCGTGGCGCAGACGCGTGAGGAGCAAAGCCGGGCAAAGGCGGCGCTGCGTGCGATGGCGCTGCCACGCTGACTTCCCGCGCGGCCAATGGCGCCGCGAACTTCCGCGTGGATGATGCGTGCATCGCACGGGGAGGCACGCATGCAAACGACGAAGACCTGGCCGGTGGTGGCGATCGCCGCGACATTGGGCGCGTGTGCGTCGACACCGAACGAGCCCGCGGCAACGGTGGCCGTCGCGTGCCATGCGACGAGCGAAACGGAAATCGCGGCGCTGTTCGACCGCTGGAATTCGTCGCTCGCGACCGGCGACCCGCACGAAGTGTCGAAAAACTACGCCGACCGCTCGCTGCTGCTGCCGACGCTCTCGAACACGCCGCGTCGTACGCACGACGAGGAAGAAGACTACTTCCATCACTTCCTCGAGAACGGCCCGGTCGGCTCGATCGACATGCGCTGGATCGACATCGGCTGCAACGACGCCGTCGACGCCGGTCTCTACACGTTCACGTTCGCGAAAACCGGCGCCGTCGTGCACGCGCGCTACACGTTCACCTACCACTGGAACGGCGTGCAATGGCTGATCACCAGCCATCATTCGTCGGCGATGCCGGAGAAGTAGCGCGGCGGCCTCGGCCGCCTGACCTGGTGTGACCGCGCCCTCCGAAGCGACAGCCTATACTCGCCGCTCCCCATCGATCGAGGAGGTCCGGCA
>CALKUS010000204.1 GCA_937996755.1 uncultured Pseudomonadota bacterium
CGAACGCGACTGTGTGCTCGCCGATGACGTCGCCGAGGCGCAGCGACGCGATGCCGATCTCGCCGCGCGACGGTGGCGGGTCGCCGGGACCGCGACCGAGGCGGCCCGCGTTCGCGAGCGTCGTGCCGCGTTCCGACGCCACCGCCTCGCCGAGCATGATCGCCGTGCCCGACGGTGCGTCGCGCTTCGCACGGTGGTGCGTCTCGAGGATCTCGACCTCGAACTCCGGGCCGAGCCTCGCCGCCGCCTCGCGCGCGAGCCGCGCGAGCAGCGCGGCGCCGAGGCTGAAATTCGCGGCGCAGAGGATGGGAATGGACTTCGCGGCGAGCGCAAGCGCCGCGCGCTGCGTCGCGTCGAGCCCCGTGCTGCCGGAGACGAGCGCCAGGTTGCGCTTCAGCGCCAGAGCGAGCGCCGCGTCGAATCCAGCCGCACCCGTCGCTTCGACGATGACGTCGGCTTCGATGCCCGCGCGCAATTCGCTGTCGTAGTCGATCGCGAGCCGCGGTTCGGCTTCGGCTGCAGCGAGCACGGCGCCCTTGCGCACGAGCGCGGCGGCGATCGCGACCACGGCGCTGGCGTGCGCCGCGCGCACGATGGCACTGCCGAGCTTGCCGGCGGCGCCGAACACGACGATTCGGGTTTTCATGGCCGCGATCTTATGACAGGCCGAGGCTGCGCCCTCCATGGCGCTGCTGCGCTTCGTTGCGGCGCACCTTCGGCCATCCATGGCCTCAGCCGATTTTCGCAGCAGTCGCCGATAGGGCGACTGCTCAGCTCGAAAATCGATTCCAGAAGTCCTTCACGCCATCGAGCCAGGAAGTGGCACGCGGCGTATGTTCACGCCCGTCCTCCCCGAAGCTCGCCTCGAACTGCCGCAGCAGCTCCTTCTGTTCCTTCGTGAGCTTCACGGGCGTCTCGACGACGACGCGGCAGATCAGGTCGCCGGTGCCGTGGCCGCGCACGCTCTTCACGCCCTTGCCGCGCAGCTTGAACAACTTGCCGGTCTGCGTCTCGGCCGGCACCTTGATCAGCGCTTCGCCGTCCAGCGTGGGCACGGCGATCTCGTCGCCGAGCGCGGCCTGGCTGAAGCGGATCGGCACTTCGCAGAACAGGTCGTTGCCTTCGCGCTGGAAGATCGCGTGCTCGCGCACGCGCATCTCGACGTAGAGGTCGCCGGGCGGCGAACCGGCCGGGCCGGCTTCGCCTTCGCCCGCGAGGCGGATGCGGTCGCCGGTGTCCACACCGGCGGGGATCTTCACCGCGAGCGTCTTGGTGTGCTCGACGCGGCCTTCGCCGCGGCAGGCCTTGCACGGGTTCTTGATGGTCTTGCCGCTGCCGCCGCAGGTCGGGCAGGCCTGCTGGATCGAGAAGATCCCGTTCTGCATGCGCACGCGGCCCTGGCCGCGGCACGTGCCGCACGTGTCGGTCTTGCCGTCCGCAGAGCCGGAGCCGTCGCAGGTGTCGCACATGGCGAGCGTGGGCACCTCGATCTCGCGCGTGACGCCGGCGACGGCCTGCTCGAGGTCGATCTCGAGCACGTAGCGCAGGTCGGAGCCGCGCCGCTGGCGCTGGCGTCCGCCACCGAAGATGTCGCCGAAGATGTCGCCGAAGATGTCGCCCACGTCGGCATGGAAACCGCCGCCGCCACGACCCATGCCCGCCTCGAACGCGGCGTGCCCGTGCTGGTCGTACATCCGCCGCTTCTGCGGATCGGACAGGACCTCGTACGCCTGCTTCGCTTCCTTGAAGCTCTCCTCGGCGGCCTTGTCGCCGGGACAGCGGTCCGGGTGGTACTTCATCGCGAGGCGGCGGAAGGACTTCTTCAGCTCCTCCTCGCTCGCGTTGCGCTGGACGCCGAGGATCTCGTAGTAGTCCCGCTTGCTCACGGTGTCCCCGGTCGTGCTCATGGTGTTGCTCGTTGTTCTGGTTCGCCGAAGCGTGCGGGGAATCTAGGGGAAAAGCGCGGAGAGGTACATCGAAAACATCGCGGCTCGCGCCGCTCCCGCGCTCCGCTGTCCCTGCAGCGCAGGGCGCTGCAGGGACGCGTGCCTCATTTCTTGTCCTTGACCTCGGTGAACTCGGCGTCGACCACGTCGTCGGTCGGGCCGGCGCCACCGGAAGCCTGCGGACCGCCGGCATCGGCACCGGGCTGGCCGCCCTGCGCCGCGGCGGCGAGCGACTGCGCGGCCTGCTCGAGCGCCGTCGACTTCGCGTCGATGCGCGCCTTGTCGTCCGTCTTCATCGCGTCCTCGAGGTCCTTGATCGCGGACTCGATCGCGCCGACCTGCTGGCCCGGCACCTTCGCGCCGTGGTCCTTCAGCAGCGAACGCGTCGCGTGCACGAGCGCATCGGCCTTGTTGCGCGCCGCGACGAGCTCGTGGAAGCGTTTGTCTTCCTCGCGGTTCGCCTCGGCGTCGCGCACCATGCGCTGGATCTCTTCCTCCGAGAGGCCGGAGCCGGCCTTGATCTCGATGCGCTGCTCCTTGCCCGTCTTCTTGTCCTTGGCGGAGACGTGCATGATGCCGTTCGCGTCGATGTCGAACGTGACTTCGACCTGCGGCATGCCGCGCATCGCGGGCTCGATGCCGGCGAGGTCGAACTTCGCCAGCGACTTGTTCGCACTCGCGCGCTCGCGCTCACCCTGCAGCACGTGCACGGTGACCGCGGTCTGGTTGTCCTCGGCCGTCGAGAACACCTGCGAGGCCTTCGTCGGGATCGTGGTGTTCTTCTCGATCAGCTTCGTCATCACGCCACCGAGCGTCTCGATGCCGAGCGACAGCGGGGTGACGTCGAGCAGCAGCACGTCCTTCACCTGGCCCGAGAGCACGGCGCCCTGGATCGCCGCGCCGATCGCGACGGCCTCGTCCGGGTTCACGTCCTTGCGCGGGTCCTTGCCGAAGAACGCCTTCACGGCTTCCTGCACCTTCGGCATGCGCGTCTGGCCACCGACCAGGATCACTTCCTGGATGTCGGAAACCTTGATGCCGGCATCCGCGATCGCGGTCTTGCACGGTTCCATGGTCTTGCGGACCAGCTCGTCGACCAGCGATTCCAGCTTCGCGCGCGTGATGCGCATCGTGAGATGCACCGGCGCGCCGTTCGCCATCGTGATGTACGGCTCGTTGATGTCGGTCTGCTGCGCGGACGACAGCTCGATCTTGGCGCGCTCGGCCGCGGACTTGATGCGCTGGAGCGCGATCGGGTCCTTCGACAGGTCGACGCCGTTCGCCTTGTTGAACTCGTCGATGATGTGGTCGATGAGGCGCTTGTCGAAGTCCTCGCCACCGAGGAACGTGTCGCCGTTCGTGGCGAGCACCTCGAACTGCTTCTCGCCGTCGACTTCGGCGATCTCGATGATCGAGATGTCGAACGTGCCGCCGCCGAGGTCGTACACCGCGATCTTGCGGTCGCTGCCCTTCTTGTCCAGGCCGTACGCGAGCGCCGCGGCCGTCGGCTCGTTGATGATGCGCTTCACTTCGAGGCCCGCGATGCGGCCGGCGTCCTTGGTCGCCTGGCGCTGCGAGTCGTTGAAGTACGCCGGGACCGTGATGACCGCCTCGGTGACGGCCTCACCGAGGTAGTCCTCGGCGGTCTTCTTCATCTTCATGAGGACCTTGGCCGAGATCTCCTGCGGCGACATCTTCCTGCCGTTCACCTCGACCCACGCGTCGCCGTTGTCGGCCGCGACGATCTTGTACGGAACGAGGCCGATGTCCTTCTGCACTTCGGCGTCGGTGAACTTGCGGCCGATGAGGCGCTTCACCGCGTGCAACGTGTTCTGGGAATTGGTGACGGCCTGGCGCTTCGCGGCGACGCCGACCAGCACCTCTTCGTCCTTCGTGAACGCGACGACGGACGGCGTCGTGCGGTCGCCCTCCGAGTTCTCGATCACGCGCACCTGGCCGCCTTCCATGATGGCGACGCAGGAGTTCGTGGTGCCCAGGTCGATACCGATGATCTTGGCCATGATGCTTGCTGCTCCGTAAGGTGTGCCGGCGAAACGCCGTCGATGTGCGCTAGTTAGGGGTGGCGGCGCCGCTTTCAAGCGGCATCACGCGGACTCAGGCCGACGGTTCCTTCGCGACTGCCACGAGCGCCGGCCGCAGCAGGCGATCGTTCAGGCGGTAGCCCTTCTGGAACACCGTGACGACCGTACCCGGTGCGTGGTCGGGCGAGTCGACCATGGTCATCGCCTGGTGCAGCTCGGGGTTGAACGGCTGGCCGGCGGGATCGACCGCCTTCAGGCCGTTGCCGTCCAGCGCCTTCGCGAGCATGCGCAACGTGAGCTCCATCCCTTCGTGCAGCTTCGCGGCATCGGACGGATCGGCGGCGAGGCCGGCTTCGAGGCTGTCCGCAACGGGCAGCAGGTCGGCCAGCACGCGCTCGGCGCCGTACTTGCGCGCCGATTCCACGTCGCGCGCGAGGCGCTTGCGCTGGTTGTCCATCTCGGCCAGCAGGCGGATCTGGTCTTCGCGCGCGGCCTTGAGCTGGTCGTCGAGCGAGGTGCCCGCCTCCGGCGGCGGCGCGGCATCGTCGCCCGCGCGCATGTCCGGTGATTCGTTCGAATGCATGGTGGTATCTCTTCTGGGACAGTGGTCGGCCGGGCATGCGCCGGCGGCGGGTCCGGCCATTCACCGTCCCGACGAAGCCCCCGAATGGGGCCGCTCAACCGCGATTCAAGGTGTTGCCGAGGATCCGAGCCGTGGCCTGCACGATCGGGATCACGCGATCGTAGGCCATGCGCGTGGGCCCGATGACGCCGAGCACGCCCAGGACCTTGCCGTGGGCCGCGTAAGGGGCCGCGATGACCGAGCAGGACCCGAGCGCTTCGTAGCCGGATTCTTCGCCGATGAACAGGCGCACGCCGTCGGCATGGATGCAGTTGTCGAGCAGGCGCAACAGGTCGCGCTTGCGCGCGAACGCCTCGAACAGCTCGCGCAGGCGGTCGACGTCGGCCAGGTCCTGCACGCCCATGAGGTTGGTCTGGCCGGAAACGAGGACGTCCTGCTCGCCGTCGACGCGCAGCGCGGCGTCGGCCAGGCGGATGGCGCTGGACATCACGCGGTCGAGGTCGGCGCGCGCGGCGCTCATCTCGGCCACGAGCCGGCGGCGGATCTCGTCCAGCGGCAGGCCGGCGAACTGCGCGTTCAGGTAGTTGGCGATCGTCTCGAGCTCGTTCGGCGCGTACGCGCGATCCATCTCGATCACGCGGTTCTGCACCTCGTTGTCGGTGAACACGAGGATCACCAGCAGGCGGTTGCCGCCGAGCTGCACGAAATCGATGTGGCGGAACGCGAACTGCTCGCGCCGCGGCACGGTGACGAGGCCGACGAAGTGGGTGATGCCGGACAGCAGCGAGGACGCATTCGCCAGCAGCGACTGCGTGGTGCCCGTTGCCGGCATCTCGCGGCGGATTTCCTCCTGCTGCGCGTCGTCGAGCTGCTTGAACTGCAGCAGGCTGTCCACGAACACGCGGTAGCCCTGCGACGTGGGAATGCGGCCGGCCGAGGTATGCGGCGCCGAGACCAGCCCGAGCTCCTCGAGGTCGGACATCACGTTGCGGATCGTCGCCGGGCTCACTTCCAGGCCCGCATGGCGCGCAAGCGTGCGCGAGCCGACCGGCTGGCCGTCGCGGATGTATTGCGCGATGAGTGCCCGCAAGAGGTGGCGTGCGCGCGAGTCGAGCTTGAGGTCGTGCGGGTTCATGTCGGGGCGTGGCGGCTCGTGTCGAAGCTAGCAACGCGGCCGTGCCCTATCAATATGGGTCGGCGCGCGCGCGATCAAGGCGCGGCGTCGCAACCGGCGAGACGGCGCGCCCGCACCTTCCGGGCGCTCCGGTAAAATGCCGGCGCGCCTTCCTCCGCCGCCCACGAGCCCCGATGCTGCGTTCCCTCGTCGTCAAGGACTTCGCGATCATCGACGCTGCGGAGCTCGCGCTCGACGCGGGCATGACCGCGCTCACGGGTGAGACGGGCGCCGGCAAGTCGCTGATCGTCGACGCGCTGATGCTGCTCGGCGGCGCGCGCGCCGACGCGGGATTCGTGCGCCACGGATGCGACAAGGCCGAGCTGGCGGCCGAGTTCGACCTCGCACGCGCGCCCGCGGCGAAGGCATGGCTGCGCGAGCTGGAGCTCGACGACGGCGACGAATGCCGCGTGCGGCGCGTGCTCAGGCGCGACGGCAGCAGCCGCGCGTTCGTGAACGACAGCCCGGTCACCATCCAGACGCTGAAGGACCTGTCGTCGCAGCTCGTCGAGATCCACGGCCAGCACGAGCACCAGGCGCTGCTGCAGCGTTCGCGGCAGCTGCTGCTGCTCGACGCGTACGGCGGGCACGAGGCGCACCGCTCGCGCGTCGCGGAGCATGCGCGCGCATGGTCGGCGATCGAAGCCGAGGCCGCGGCGCTGGAGGCGCGGACGGGTGGCGGCGGCCAGGGCCTGGAATTCCTGAAGTTCCAGCTGGACGAGCTCGCGAAGCACGCGCTCGAGCCCGCTGCGCTCGAGGCGCTCGAGGCCGAGCACCGGCGACTGTCGCACGGCGGCGAGCTGCTCGCGGGCTGCGCGCAGGCGCTCGACGCGCTGGACGGTGATCGCGACGGCGCGATCCGGCCGCAGCTCGCACGCGTCGCCGCGGACGTGGAGCGCCTGCAACTGCACGACGAGCGCCTCGCGCCCGTGGTCGCGCTGCTGCGCGACGCGTCCGTGGCCGTGGACGAAGCCTGCGATCAGCTCGAGCGCCGCAACGACGACGACGGCATCGACCCGGACCGACTGGCCAGGCTCGATGCGACGCTCGCGCGGCTGCACGACCTTTCGCGCAAGCACCGCGTGCCCGCGGCCGGGCTCAAGGCGCGCGAGGAAGCGCTACGCGAGGAGTACGACAGCGTCGCGGGCGCCGACGAGCGCCTCGCCGCGCTGCGCGCGAAACAGGCACGCGTGGTTGCCGAGTACGACGCCGCGGCGGCGGAGCTCACGCGCGCCCGCGCGAAGTCCGCGCAGGCGCTCGGCGCAGCCGTCAGCGCGATGATGGGCGAGCTCGGCATGGCCGGCGGCCGCTTCGCGGTCGCGGTCGAAACCACGACCGACGGCGCGCCGAGCGCGCAGGGCCGCGATGCCGTGGAGTTCACGGTCAGTGCAAACCCCGGGCAGCCGCTACGGGCGCTGCGCAAGATCGCGTCGGGCGGCGAGCTCGCACGCATCGGCCTCGCGATCGAGGTCGCCGCGCTCGGCAAGGACGACGTCGCGACGATGGTGTTCGACGAGGTCGACGCCGGCATCGGCGGCGCGGTGGCGGAAGTCGTCGGCCGCAAGCTGAAGGCCCTGGGCCGCGAACGCCAGGTGCTGTGTGTCACGCATCTGGCGCAGGTCGCCGCGCAGGCGCACCACCACGTCGCGGTCGCGAAGCAGCGCGGCACGGAAGACACACGCACGGCCATCGCGATGCTGGACGACAAGCGCCGGCTCGAGGAGATCGCGCGGATGCTCGGTGGCGTGGAGATCACGACGGCGACGCGCGAACATGCTCGGCAGATGCTGGAGTCGTCCAAAGACTCTCCTGATCACCTCGACGCGCCAGGTCGACGCGAGGTGTCTCGAAGGAAGTAGGAGCGGCCCATGGCCGCGATTTCCTCGAGGTTCGATCAGGCGAAGCTCGCTCGAACATGGCGACTCCGGTTCGCGGCCATGGGCCGCTCCCACTTCGTTCGATCCGAGCCTTCTCCTCGTGAAAGGGTCAGGCCTCCATCGAGGTGGGGTCAGCCCTTCTTCCTTCGCCCGTAAAGCACGAGCGAATGATCGTCCAGCGTGTAGCCGAGCTTCTCGGCGATCTCGCGCTGCAGGCGCTCGATCTCGTCGCTCACGAACTCGATGACCTTGCCGGTCTCCACGTCCACCAGGTGGTCGTGGTGCTTGCCGCGCTCCAGCTCGTAGACGGACTGGCCGCCTTCGAAGTTGTGCTTCGCGACGAGGCCGGCGGCTTCGAACTGGGTGAGCACGCGGTAGACCGTGGCGAGGCCGATGTCGTCTTCGTGCGTGAGCAGCTCGCGGTAGATGTCCTCGGCCGTCATGTGGCGGCCGTCGGAATGCTCGAGGATGGACAGGATGCGCATCCGCGGATGCGTGACTTTCAGCCCCGCCTTGCGAAGGTCCTGCGACTCCACGTGGCTCCCCTGCCGGCGCGTCCCGGCGTTTGCATTGCGTTAAGGCGGACTCGGCACACTGTGCGTCGGCCGCGCTGGACAGCAGGCTATTGTATCATCGCGCGGCTTTTTGCCCCGGAGCTCCAGCATGCGTTTCCTGCGTCACGCACTCGTACTCGCCGCCTGCCTGTCCGCCGCTTCGTGCGCGGTCATCTACAAGCAGGACGTCAACCAGGGCAACCTGCTGGAACAGAAGTCCGTCGATGCGCTGAAACCCGGCATGACGCGTCGCCAGGTGAGCCTGATCCTCGGCACGCCGTCGGTCGCGAGCCCGTTCGACCAGGACCGCTGGTCGTACACGTCGAGCTTCTCCAAGCGCGGCCGCAAGGCCGACGTGAAGACGCTCACGCTGATCTTCGAGGACAACCTGCTGGCGCGCATCGAGGGCGATTACTTCCCGCAGCGCGATTCCGAGCTGCTCGAGGACAGCAAGCGCTACTACCCGGGCAAGAAGATCCCGATGACGCTCGACAAGGACAAGAAGAAGAAGGCCGGCGGCTGACGCCTCAAGACTTCTTCTTCTGCGCCGCGGCGCGCTTGCGCCGCGTCTCCTTCGGGTCGGCGAGCAGCGGCCGGTAGACTTCCACGCGATCGCCGTCGCGCAGCACGGTCGCCAACGTGCAGCGCTGCGCGAAGATGCCGACGTTGTCGTCGCTCGCCACGAGCCCGGGCACGCGCCCGGCGAAGCCCGATCGAGCCCAGGCATCCGCAACCGTGGCACCGGCAGGAAGCACGAGCGCGACGAGCAGCGGCGCACCGGGTGCGAGGCAGGCGACTTCGATCGCGATCGTTCCGCTCACTGCGCGAGCGCGGCGCGCACGAAGTCGTCCACCAGGTGATCCGCGAACGACGCAAAGCCGGCGGCGAGCGCGGAACCCACCAGCTTGCCGCTCATTTCGAAGTCGAGGTCGAGCGATACCTTGCAGCCGCGTTCGCCGAGCGCCCGGAACGTCCAGGCGCCGCGGAAGGCCGTGAACGGACCATCGACGAGCGTCAGTGCGATCGATTCGCCCGGCACCAAGCGGTTGCGCGTGGTGAACGTGGTACCCATGCCGGCGAAGCGCACGGCGAGCCGCGCGACGATCTCGTCGGGCTTGCGCGAGACGACAGCGGCGTCGCTGCACCAGTCGAAACGGCGCGGATAGGCCTCCACGTCGTTGACCACGTCGTAGACCTGGGCGGCGGATCGCGGCACGAGCGCGGAGCGATGGACCTGGGTCATCGGGGCGCGCTTTCGCGTCGGGTCACGGGTGTTCCTCGTCTCGAAGTCACGGATCAGCGAGAATTGTAGTCATGGCAAAGGAAAAGCCGAAGGACGTCACCATCGCGCAGAACCGGCGCGCCCGCCACGAATACCACGTGGACGAGCGCTTCGAGGCCGGCATTTCGCTGATGGGCTGGGAAGTGAAGAGCCTGCGCGAAGGCAAGGCGCAGCTCACGGACGCGTACGCGATGGTGAAGCGCGGCGAGATCTTCCTGTTCGGCGCGCTCATCACGCCGCTGCTGTCGGCGTCCACGCACGTGGTGCCCGAGGCGCAGCGCACGCGCAAGCTGCTGTTGAACCGCGACGAGATCGACCGCCTGGTCGGCGCCGTCGAGCGCAAGGGCTACACGCTCATCCCGCTCTCGCTGTACTGGAAAGGCAACCGGGTGAAGGTCGAGCTCGGGCTCGCACGCGGCAAGCAGGACCACGACAAGCGCGAGACGCAGAAGGAGCGCGACTGGCAGCGCGACAAGCAGCGCGTGATGCGCGCGAAGAACCCGCGCGGATGAACACGACGCGCCGGATCGTCGCGCGAGGTTGACGGACCCGGTTCGTCCGCGTATCTTCCGCGGCCTCTCTTGGGGCCATAGCTCAGCTGGGAGAGCGCTACAATGGCATTGTAGAGGTCGTCGGTTCGATCCCGACTGGCTCCACCAAGTTCCGCGGTACCAAGGTTTCCGCGTCCCCATCGTCTAGAGGCCCAGGACACGGCCCTTTCACGGCTGTAACAGGGGTTCGAATCCCCTTGGGGACGCCATATCGCACGTCGACGCCCGCGCAAGCGGGCGTTTTCGTTCGTGGCAGGTTCGTCGCGCCAACGGCGACTGAATCGAAGCGCGCCGTCGCGTTGTGACCGCGTCGTGCGGCCCCATATACTCCACACGGACGATTCACATCCCGGGGGCGACTGGCTTCGACGGGGGTGCCGAACTCGCCTGGTGCATGCCGAGGGGGCAGCCTTCCTCGTTAATCCGGCCGCAACCTTTACTTGCCAACGACGACAAGTACGCCCTGGCCGCTTAAGGCCTAAGCCCCGTCACCGCTTGCTCCTGCGCTCGCGGCTGCCGGGTCACTATCGCAGGATCGCCCTCGTTGCTGCCGCGTCGACGGGGGTTAAATCACAACCGGCTGGTTCGCCGGTGCGCTTCGCGCATCGTGTTGCCGGCGGACGAGACCAAACGGTGCGCTAAGCATGTAGTGCCGGGGACGTAGGGCCTTCGGACGGGGGTTCGATTCCCCCCGCCTCCACCAAATAAAAATGGCCGCGAAAGCGGCCTTTTTTATTTGGCGGAGGCGGGGAAGAGCCCCGCCACCTTTTACACCCACAACCCCCGCTGATGCGTCGCTGCGCTCGCATCAGCCGGCCCCCTTTACTCAAGGGGGCCTCCGGTGGATCAAGAGCGATGCTCGCTTCGAACTATGCGGACGCGGGCGCCACCGAGCCGATACGTCCGGCGGCGGCCGCACGGCGCAGCGCGGGCAGCGGGAACCAGGTGTT
>CALKUS010000205.1 GCA_937996755.1 uncultured Pseudomonadota bacterium
TCACGACGATCGCAGTCGGAGGCCATGCACATGCCGTGACCGATCGGGGCCTGGCGAGATGGTCGTACGGCGGGTACGCACCGGCATCACCGCTGCCGCTCGATGATGCGGTCGAAGTCCTCACGCCGCCGTCGATCGTGCGCCTGTTTCGCGCCGGCTTCCGTCCGCAGCTCCACGCGTCCGCGGTGGGGAACGGAGAATGAGGACGCTCGTGCTCGGCCTGATCGCCGGCTACCAGCGGTTCCTCTCGCCGCACAAGGGCTATTGCTGCGCGTACCGCGCGCACACGGCGCGCGCGAGCTGCTCGGCGCTCGGCTACCGCGCCGTCCGGATGCACGGCGTAGCCGGCGGACTGGCCATCCTGCGCGAGCGCGTGTTCCTGTGCGGCGTCGCGCATCGCCGCTACGGAAAGCAGCGCCGACGACCGCCGCTCGCGCAGCGTGGCGATTGCGATATCGGCTGCGCGGACCTGCCGTTCGATGGCCATTGCGGCGGCGGTCATGGCCATGCATGCGACTTCGGCGACTTCGCGAACTGCGGCGGCTGCGACTGGCCCTGGGGCGGCAACAGCACGAAGCGTCCGCGCAAGCGCCGGAAGATGCGGGAGGAAGAGGAAGTCCACCTGCCCGCTGCGCGCCAGGACTGTCGCGGCTCGACGCACTAACATCACGCAACCCATTGCAGGCGAGGAAGAGCATGTCCATCCGAACCGGACGCTGTCTCTGCGGTGCCGTGACTTTCTCGCTCGCGGCCGAGCCGCTGGTCGTACGCGTCTGCTGGTGCCACGACTGCCAGCACATCTCCGGCAACGGCACCGTAAACATGATGGTGGCGGCCGACGCGCTGTCGCACACCGGAATGCTCGCCGAGTTCACGAAGCCGGCGGACAGCGGCAACGTCATCACGCGGCAGTTCTGCCCGTCGTGCGGCGTGCACCTGTTCGCGCGATCCGACGCCAGGCCGCAGTTCCGCGTGGTGCGCGTGGGCAACCTCGACGACCCGTCTTCGGTGTCGCCCACGATCAACATCTGGGCGAGCAGCGCGCCGCGCTGGGCGTGCCTGGACCAGTCGTTGCAGCACGCGGACGGACAGCCGGCGCCGCCGCCGGCCGCAACGAGCGGTCGTTGAGGCGCGGCGTGGTGGCCACCCGAAGCCTCGCACACGGCACGGTGCACAAGCTGCCGACGGATTTCCGCAAGGCCATCGCCGCCGACGCCACGGCGACGGCGCTGTGGGGCGACATCACGCCGCTCGCACGCAACGAGTGGATCTGCTGGGTCACGTCGCCGAAGCAGGAAGCGACGCGCGTGAAGCGCATCGAGGTCGGCATCGACAAGATGCGCAACGGCATGCGCCGGCCGTGCTGCTGGCCGGGGTGTCCGCACCGGTGATGCACCGACCGCGGCGCGGCATCATCCGATTCGCAACGAACCGCAACGAGGTCGAGGCATGGACATCGCAGATCCCGGTACGCTGGTCCTCCCGGCAGGTATCGCGGCGCTCGTGGGCTGGCGCGTGTATCGCCGCATCAAGCGCTTCGTCGGACGCCAGCGCCTGTCGAACGTCCGGCCATGGACCACCGTCGTCTTCTTTCCGCTGCTGGTCGCGTTGCTGGCTTTCGGCGCGTTCCGCCAGGCCAACGCCGAGCTCGCGTTGGGCGCGGGCGTCGCGATCGGCGTGGCGCTCGGCGTCTACGGCATCCGCGTGACGAAGTTCGAGCAGACGCCGGAAGGCCTCTACTACACGCCGAACGCGCACCTCGGCATCGCGTTGTCGCTGCTGTTCGTGGGCCGCATGGCGTATCGGCTGGTGCAGCTGTACCTGATGCCGGCGGCTGCGCAGCAGGGCGCCGCCGCGTTCGGCAAGAGCCCCGTGACGCTGCTGATCTTCGGTACGCTTGCCGGCTATTACGTCGCCTACGCCATCGGCTTGCTGCGCTGGAAGCACCACGCGGCGCCCACGCAATAGCGACGCATGCGCAAGCACGGCACCCTCACGCGCTGGAACGACGACCGCGGTTTCGGTTTCATCGAACCCGCGGGCGGCGGGCCCGAGGTGTTCGTGCACGTCTCCGCGTTCCCGAGGGGCAGCGGGCGTCCGTCGAACGGCGAGCTCGTTTCCTACGAAGTGGACACCGTACGCGGTCGACCGCAGGCGGTGCGCCTCACCCGCACGGCGTACGCGCCGCGCGCGACACGCGGTTACGAACCACGCGCCAGGCCGCAGCGCGAGCGGCGATCGCTCGCAGGGAAGCTGCTGCCGGTGACGGTGCTGTTCGCCATCGTGGCAGCGTTCACCGCCACGCAGCGCACGAGCGACCGCGCCTCGGCCAACGTCGCGCCATCCAGCGCGACGCCGGACGCCGTTCCCGCATTCCACTGCGACGGCCGGACCAGTTGCGGCCAGATGCGCTCCTGCGCCGAAGCACGCTACTTCCTCGCGAGCTGCCCCGGCACCGAGATGGACGGCGACCACGACGGTATTCCCTGCGAGGACCAGTGGTGCGGCTGAGCCAGCCCGACTGCGACGCCGACCCGAACACCGCGCGTTGCGCCGCGAAGTCGCCCTCGTGCGCCGGCCGCGCCTCGCCGCGCGCCATGCAGGCGAGTCGGCGAACTGGCTCGCGTCGCGTTCGACGGGACTCCCTTCGAGCGCAGCAATCCGCACCTGCGGCGATCCGTCGCGACGCGGCGGGCCGGGGAGCCGTTCGGCCGGACGCCGAAAGGGCCGACCGGGATGATCGAATGGCGCGACGAAGCGACTCGTTCGAACGCTGGTTCGACGAAATAACGGGTCGATAACACCGGTCAGGTCGAACACTGGCGGTAGTGGCACTCCCGCCGAATGGTGTCCGATGTCACGATTGGACGACGTATTCCGATATCGTTGGTAGCGGCGCGGGTTGGCCGTGGACCCCCGACCGCCGTGGAGTGGAAATGATCGTTTATCCCGCGCTCGACCTGCGAGCAGGTCGCGTCGTGCGCATCGAACAGGGCGACTTCGCCCGCGAGACGCGTTACGAGCGCGACCCCGCCGACGTCGCGGACGATTACGCGCGCGACGGCGCGCAGTGGCTGCACGTCGTCGACCTCGAGGCCGCGCGCCTCGGTCGCTTCCTGGAGCACGACACGCTGATCCGCATCGCGGTCGGCAGCCGGCTGTCGGTGCAGGCCGGCGGTGGCGTTCGCTCCGGTGGCGACGTGGAGATGCTGCTGGATGCCGGCGCCGAGCGCGTCGTCGTCGGCAGCGCGGCCGTGCGGCAACCCGAGCTCGTCGCGTCGTGGCTCGCGCAGTACGGCAGCGAGAAGATCTGCGTCGCGCTCGATACGCGTCCGGACGACCACGGCCACCTGCGCCTGCCGGTCGGCGGCTGGCAGCAGGAGACGCGCTTCACGCTGTTCGAGCTGATCGACCGGTTCAACCGCTTCGCGACGCTCAAGCACCTGCTGTGCACGGACATCGTGCGCGACGGCCAGCTCGCGGGCCCGAACCTCGAGCTGTACGCGCAGTTGCGCGAGCGCTATCCGCAGATCGAGGTGCAGGCGGCCGGCGGCGTGCGCAGCGGCGACGACGTGACGCAGCTCGCCGCGCTCGGCGTTTCCGGCGTCGTGATCGGCAAGGCACTCATGGCGCGCCAGGCGCACCTGCCGGAGCTGCTGGTCGCTGCGCAGCGCGCGGCAGCCGCGTGACGCCATGGGACTGCGCTTCGAGAATCCCGAGGGCGTGCACGAGCCGCTCGGCCTCTACAGCCACACCGTGGTCGTGCCCGAAGGCACGGAGCTCATCTACCTCTCCGGCCAGCTCGGGATCGCGCGCGACGGCTTCACGCCGACGACGATCGGCGAGCAGGCCGACGTGGTGTTCGCGAACATCGTCGAACACCTGCGCGCGCACGGGCTCGCGCCCACCGACATCGTGAAGCTCACCACGTTCATGGTGTCCGGCCACGACGGCGACGCCGTGCGTGCGGCGCGCCTGAGGCACCTCGGCGCGCACCGGCCCGCGTCGACGGCGGTGTTCGTCGCCGCGCTCGTCGAGCCCGAATGGTTCGTCGAGGTGGAAGCGGTCGCGGCGCGCATCAAGGGGAACGGTTGATGCTGCAGGTCATCGGTCGCACGCGCTCGATCAACGTCCGCAAGGTGCTCTGGGCCTGCGACGAGCTCGGCGTCGAGCACGAGCTGCAGGCGCCCGATTCGGTGGACCTGCGCACGTTCAACCCGAACGCGCTCGTGCCGGTGATCGTCGACGGCGACTTCGTGCTCTGGGAATCGAACGCGATCTGCCGCTACCTCGCGCGTCGCGAGAAGCGCACCGACCTGTTGCCCGAGGCGCCCAAGGCGTGCGCGCGCGTCGACCAGTGGCTGGACTGGCAGGCGACGGAGCTCAACAACGCGTGGCGCTACGCGTTCCTCGCGCTCGTTCGCCACAGCCCCCGGCACACCGACGCCGACGCGATCGCCGCGAGCGTCGCCGCGTGGAACCGGCACATCGGCATCCTCGACGGCCGGCTCGCGGAGACGCGCGCCTGGGTCGCGGGCGATGCCTTCACGCTGGCCGACATCGGCATCGGCCTGTCGCTCCACCGCTGGCTGATGTCGCCGATCGAGCGGCATCATTTCGCGCACGTGGGTGCGTACCACGCGCGGCTGCTCGCGCGTCCCGCTTTCCGCTCGCATGCCGTCGACGGGATGCCCTGAGGGATCGCCGTGCTCGTGAAGCTCAGCGGCAACGCAACGCTCGACGTGCCCGCGTGCATCGCGGCGGTGCGCGTGCACCTCGGCCTGGGCCGCGGTGAGGCGACGCAGCTCGTCGACGCGATCGCGCGCGGCGCCGCGATCGCGCTCGAGGTCGAATCGCAGGCCGTAGCCGACGCGTTGCACGCGGCGCTCGCCAGCGCCGGCGCGCGCGCCGAACCCGCCTGAGCGAAGGCATGAGGTCGCAGGCGAGACGGAGCGCGGCGGGGAGCGTGCGCCTCGCGTTCGTGGGCGCGGCCGCCGTGCTGTCGCCGATCACCGCGCTGGCGTGGAACAGCAGCATCGACGAGGCGGAGGCGAGGCGCGATGCGTCGGGCTGATGGGCGGAGGCCGCCGCCAGCGCCACACCGGCGGCGCCCATGAGGCCGGCCAGGACAACTGCGAGGCGCAACACACTATTCTCGGTCATCAGATTCGTTCTCTCAAAAGGCGGATCATGGCGGCGCGCAGTTCGGGCATGCCGTCGCCGGTGCGTGACGATGTCACCAGCACTTCCGGAAACGCTGCCGGATGTTTCACGAGCGCCGCCTTGGTCGCCGTGATGGTGTTTTCAAGCTCGGACTTTTTCACCTGATCGGCCTTGGTCAGTATCACCTGATAACTGACGGCAGACCTGTCGAGGGTCTTGAGCACGTCGGTATCGACGTCCTTGAAGCCATGGCGGGCGTCGATCAGCACATCCTTGGTGTGTTCGAAGCGGGCCACTTTCAAGTGGAGCGCGTGGCGGACGCCAACTCGGCCAAGCTCTCCGAATATCAGTTGATCGTCTTCAACAACCACAATATGGAGGCGATCCCGCCGCAGCGCAAAGCGGATCTGGAAGCTTTTGTGAAGCAGGGCGGCGGCATGCTGATCATTGGTGGTGAGCAGAACGTGTTCGTGGAAGGCAAGAAGGAAGAAGATCCGGTGGAACGAGCGCTGCCGGCGAAACTGGCGCCGCCGCGCTCGCCGGAAGGCACAATGGTTGTGCTGATTGTCGACAAGTCGTCGTCGATGGAAGGCCGCAAGATGGAATTGGCCCGGGTGGCCGCCATCGGTGTGATTGAGAACCTGCGCCCGGTGGATCAGGTAGGCGTGTTGATCTTCGACAACTCCTTCCAATGGGCCGTGCCGATTCGCAAGGCGGAGGATCGGGCTTCGATCAAACGGCTGGTGGCGGGCATTACGCCGGACGGCGGTACGCAGATCGCGCCGGCGTTGAGCGAGGCGTATCGCAAGGCAGTGCCGCAGAA
>CALKUS010000206.1 GCA_937996755.1 uncultured Pseudomonadota bacterium
GGAGCGGGTGCAGCGGCGGGCGCAGGTGCGGGAGCCGGCGCCGGAGCGGGCGCGGCGGCAGCCGGTGCGGGAGCGGGTGCGGCTTTCGCGGCCGGTGCGGCGCCGCCGGCTTCCTCGATCATCGCGACCACGGCGCCTTCGGCCAGCGCGTCGCCGACCTTGACCTTCAGCTCCTTCACGACGCCCGCGAACGGCGCGGGGACTTCCATCGTCGCCTTGTCGGACTCGAGCGTGATCAGGCCCTGGTCCTTCGCGACGGTGTCGCCCACACCCACCAGCAACTCGATGACCGGCACGTCCTTGTAGTTGCCGATGTCCGGTACGCGCGCTTCTCTGACGGCCATGTCGATTCCTTCGCCCGGTCTTTCGAGTTCGGCATTCTCGCGCGAAACGGGCGGGTTCGGCACCCGCCCTTCCCCACCCGGCCGGGTGCTAGTCGGCGACCGCCAGCTTCACCTCGATGTTGTTGCGCGTCGCCTTCGAGTACGGGCACACCTTGTGCGCTTCTTGCACGAGCTTCTCGGCCGTCGCGCGGTCGACGCCGGGCAGGCGCGTCGAGAGCTCCACCGCCAGCCCGAGTCCGCCGTCGTCCTTGCCGATCGAGACGCGCGCGGTCACTTCGACCGTCTTCGCCTCGACCTTGGCGTTGCGCGCGACGAGGCCCACGGCCCCCGCGAAGCACGCGGCGTAACCGGACGCGAAGAGTTGCTCGGGATTCGACGTGCCGGGCGTCTCGGCGCCGCCGAGCGATTTCGGCATCGTGAGGTCGAGCTTCACGACGCCGTCGGAAGACTCGACCTTGCCGTTGCGACCGCCGGTCGCCGTTGCCTGTGCGGTGTAGAGGACTTGCATGGCGCGTCTCCCTGGGTTGGCCCGATGCGAGGGAGCGCCAGCATAGGCCATCGCGCGCGCGCCGGGGCGCCGTCGCGCCCCGGTTCGCGGTGTCGGCTGCTACGCGGCCGGGATGCCGTGCTTCGCGCGCACCTCGGCGATGCGCGCCTGCACGGCCGGTGCGAGCCGGCCCTTTTCGGCCTGGGCGAAGACGCGCCCGAGCACGCGGCGCTCGTCTTCGTCGACCTGCTTGTCGCGCAACGCGAGGCCGAGCAGGAAGTTCAGCTCGTGCAGGTCCAGCTGGCCGTCGTTCGAGAACACCTTGATCGATTCGAACGCGATCTCGATGTAGCTGTGCGGCTTGGTCATTCGTTTCCGGTTCCGTGTCGGTCAGGAATTCTTCGGCTTGCCTTCGCCGTCGCGCTTCGCGGCCAGTTCCTCCAGCTTGCGGCGGCGCCAGTCGTCGTCGCTGCCCGCACCGGCCAGCGCGCTGCCGCCGACCAGGCCGGCGAGGTCGCCGCCGCTGAGGCCCACGTCCTTCATCAGCGAATCGATCAGCGGCGCCTGCGCGCGATAGCGCAGCGCGCTCGCGACGACCTGTTCGGCGAGGTTGCCCGTGCCGGGCACCGCTGAAGCGCCGTCTCCGCCCGCTGCAGCCGCTGCAGCACCGCCGCCCGTGAGCCCGTCGACGTGCACGATCTTGATGCCGTCGATCTGCGCCATCGGCTTCACCGATTCGCGGATGATCTCCGGCAGGTGGCGCAGCACCGCGAGCCTGATCTGCATCGCGATCTGCTCCGCCGACAGCACGTTCGACGCCTCGTTGATCTTGCGCTGGCCTTCCGCGTCGACGTCGTAGCGCTTCTCCGCGGCGTCCGCCTTGAGCTTCTCGGACTCGGATGCCGCCTGCGCCTCGATGCGCGTCTGGTCGGCATGCGCGTTCGCGAGCGTGCGGATCGCGGCCGCCTTCTCCTCGGCCGCCTGCTTCTCGGCCTGCGCCGCGATCGTGATGCCGATCTGCTCGCGCTCCGCTTCCTTCGCCGCTTCGACCAGCTCGATGCGCTTCTGGCGCTCGGCCTTCTCGACCTCGCGCACGGTGTCGACCTGCTCGGCCGCCTTCACCGCCTGCGCGCGCGCCGCGTCGGCAGCGGCAGCGGATTCCGACTGTGCCTTCGACTTCTCGGCGATCGCGATCGCACGATCCTGCTCGGCGAGCTCGACCATCTTGAGCTTTTCGACCTCGCGCGCCTTGAGCTGCTGCTCCATCGCGATGCGCTGCTCGGCCACGGCGCGGTCGGCCGTGATCTTCGACTGGTCGACCTGCTGCTGCGCGACGATCTGCGCCTGCTCCGCGGCCTGGCGCTTCTCGGCCTGCTCGCGCGAGATCTCCGCCTGCTGCTGTGCCTTGCGGATCTCGATCACGCGCTGCTGTTCGAGCTTCGCGTACTCCTCCTCGCGCGCGATCTCGAGCTTCTGCTGCACGGCGGCCAGGTTCTTCTTCTGGATCTCGACTTCGGTGTCCTGCGATATCTCGTTGCGCTTCTTCCGGCGCAGCTCGATCGCCTCGGTCAGCTTCGTGAGGCCTTCGGCGTCGAACGCGTTGTCCGGATTGAAGTACTCCTTCGTCGTCTGGTCGAGGCCAGTCAGCGACACGGCTTCGAGCTCGAGGCCGTTCTTGAGCAGGTCCTCGCTCACCGCCTGCTGCACCTTCTGCACGAAGAGCGTGCGTTGCTCGTGCAACTCTTCCATGCCCATCTCGGCCGCGACCGAGCGCAGCGCGTCGACGAACTTGCCTTCGACGAGTTCCTTGAGCGCCGGCGGATCCATCGTCTTGCGGCCGAGCGTCTGCGCAGCGTTCGCGATCGATTCCTCGGTCGGCTGCACGCGTACGTAGAAGTCGGCCTGCACGTCGACGCGCATGCGGTCGCGCGTGATGAGCGCCTGCTCGGCTGCGCGCTCGACGTACAGCTTGAGCGTGTTCATGTTCACGGGAATCAGCTCGTGGAACACGGGGAACTTCAGCGCGCCGCCGTTCACGATCACCTTCTGGCCGCCGAAGCCCGTTCGCACCCACGAGATTTCCTTGGATGCGCGGATGTACAGCCGCGAGATGATGAACAGGACCAGGAACAGCGCGACCAGCACGATGCCGCCGAGAATGGCGATGCCCGTGATGCCCAGTTGATCGGTGAATTGCATGGCCTTGTCGATCCTCTTCTAGTTGACCATCGACGCATTGGTGTTGCGGATCGCGCGGTACGTGGAGCCGTGGCGCGACACGAGCAGCACCTGTTCGCCCTGTGCGAACGCCTCGTTCGGGTCGTCGGGCTCGACCATCACGTAATGCGACGTCGCGTGCTCGTCGCGCACCCGCGCCTGCGCCGGCGAGCCCTGGCGCGACGTGCCGAGCACGAGCGTCGCGATGCGGCCGACGAGCGCGTCCTGCGAAACCACGTAGGTCTCGTCCTTCGGCAGCACCTTCGCGAGCATTCCGCCGAACCAGCGCACCGGCGGCAGCGCCACCGGGAACGTGATCGCGCTCGCCAGCAGCCCGGGCAGAAGGTGGCCGGTGTAGTGGACCGCCGCTCCCTGCAGCGCGAGGCCGATCACGCCGAAGCTCGTGAGGAACACGACCAGAAGGATCAGCACGGGAACCCTGCCGAACTGCAGCCAGCCCATGAAGCGATCGGCCAGCGACATGCCGGCGAGCTCGGAGGCGTCGGCGTGGTCGAAATGCAGCGCGTGCGCGATCCCGTCGAGGAAGTGGAAGCCGCCGAGGCCCATGAGGAAGCCGACGCCCTCGATGCCGGCCATGATGAGCATCATGGCCAGCGCCACCGAGAACGGCAGGTTGGGACCCGCGGTCAGGAAGTCGCTCATCGCGATGCGTTACTCCTTGCTGCGTGCCTTCAACGACTCCAGGCGCTCGCGGATGCGGTTGGCACGAGCCAGCTCCTCGAGCTCGGCGATCTTCGCACCATCACGCAAATTGCCGGGGCTTCCGGGCACGCCGGTCGCGTTCGTCATCGCACGGTTGAACGCCGACTCCGCCTTCTCGACCTTGCCGGCGACGCCGGCATTGCGCGTGCCGGCGCTGCCGGTCGCCACGGAAGCCGATGCCGCTGCGCGCTCGCGCTGGGAGGCGCGGAACTGCGCGAGCTCGGTTTCCATCTCGCGACGACGGGCCTGGAGCGCGGCGATGTAGCCCTCGAGCTCCTTCTGCTTCGCGGCCGAGTCGGTGATCGTGTGCTCGAGCACCGGGATCTGTGCCTCGATGTCGAACTGGCGCGACACGGCGGCTTCGGCGAGGTCGTCGCGCCCCTGCTTCAACGCGACTTCGATGTTCGCGGACAGCTCCTCGTGGCGGCGGTTCTCCTCCATGAGTCGCTTGCTGGCGTGGTGCCGCGTCGCGAGCACCTTGCCGAGCTCGGCGCGCACCTCGTCGACGGCGCCGTCGATCTCGCGCATCGCCTGCTCCATCACGACGTCCGGCGCTGCGTTCTCCACGGCGTCGATCAGCGCGTGCACGCTGCCGCTGATGAGGCGTCCGACGCGGCTGCCGATGGACTCTTTCATGGCATTCAATCCTTCTTCGGTTCACGACGGGCGAGGATGAGCTGAGCCAGCTCCAGCGTTCCGCCCAGGTCCGCTGCAATCAGGTTGGGGTCGTAGCACGGGGCCTTCGCGGTGACGCCCAGCCGCAAGACGGCCTCGATGAAGCGGAAGATCCGGTGCGACACGCCGGCCTCGAACTCGACCAGCTCGCGGCCTTCGCCCTTCCCGCCCTTCGGCGCCGGCCCCGTCATGAGGTACGCGACGAGGTCGGGCAACCAGTACAGCGTGTCGGAAATCAGCTCGGAGCGCTGCCTCGTTGCGAGCTCCCGCGCGCGCAGCGCCTGGCCGACCGGTTCCAGCAGCTCGCGCACGAGGCCGAGGCTCGCCTCGTAAGTCCTTCCCTCGACGCGGCGTTCGCGCGCCTGGGCGATCAACGCGCGCAACTTTTCGCTCGGCGTCGCCGCGCCCCCGATCTCCAGCGACGCGAGGAATTCGGCGTCTTCGTCGCTGACTCGCACGCTCAGCGGGATGTTCTTGGCGCTCATGGCGGACCGGATCGTGGATGATGAATGCGAATGTATGCATGTGTATTCCGCAAGTCAACATTGCACTGCAGCACCGCCATTCTGCAGGCGGATGTCGGCGGGTGGCCCCGCTACCCTTCCGGGCCCGCCCCCGGAGCCTTTCGCGCATGTCCTACACCCTGTACTTCGCCCCTGGCGCCGCGAGCATGCTGCCGCACCTCGTGCTGCTGGAGACCGGCGCGCCGCATCGGCTGGAGAAGGTCGACACGGCCGCGGGTGCGCAGCGCTCGCCGGAATACCTGAAGCTCAATCCCGCCGGCGTGGTGCCGACGCTCGTGGTCGACGGCAAGCCGATGGCGGAATCCGCCGCGATCGCGCTGCTGCTCGCCGAGCGGCACCCCGACGCGAAGCTCGTGCCGGCGGCCGACGATCCCGCGCGCGCGACGTTCCTGCAGTGGACGTTCGCGCTGGCGAACACGCTGCAGCCGAACTTCCGGCTCTGGTGGTATCCGGCCGAGGGCGCCGGCGAAGCGAACGTCGACGCGACGAAGGCGACGGTGCGCGCGCGCATCGAGAAGTTCTGGGACCGCCTGGATGCACACCTCGCAGCGAACGGCCCTTGTGTCTGCGGCGAGCGCTTCACGCTCGCCGACCTGTACGCGACGATGCTGATGCGCTGGTCGCGCGGCATGCCGAAGACCGCGCTCGAATGGCCGCACCTGAAGGCGCTCGCCGACCGCGTGCGCGCGCGGCCGAGCTGGAAGACGCTCTATGAGCGCGAGGGCCTGACTGAATGGTAGGACGCCGCGGCGCGCGGCCTACGAGCCGCGCGCTTCCGTCTGGCGCAGCGCCCAGCCGAGCAGGCGCGCAAGCAGCTTTTCCCGCAAGCCTTCCGGCCGCGCGAGCTTCATGCGCTCGAACAAGGCCGCGTGGCGCGCGTCGGGCGCGCCGCCCACGATCGCCTTCAGCACCGTCGCGATGCGCTTCGGCTTCGTGCGGGTCTCCTTCTTCAGGCGCGTGAGCGCGCCGAGCAGGCGCAGCTCGTCGGCGTCGAAGTCGCTGCCGAACGGATAGG
>CALKUS010000207.1 GCA_937996755.1 uncultured Pseudomonadota bacterium
CCGCTCGCCAAGGCGACCGACGACATGTCGACCGCGCTCGCCTCGCTGCGCGAAGCGCAACAACGCCGCGATCGCCATCGCCGCGAAGCGGAGCGCTCGTTGCCCGGCGAGCTCGTCGCGCCAGGCGTGCGGCGCATCCGCTGGGCGGAGGCGTACACAGCCGACGACGCGGACATCCGGCAGTACCTGCGGTGCGACCGCGTGGCGGAAGAGATCGCGACTGAAGCATGCCCTGAGCCGGGTCGAAGGGTCGCTCCCACACCGCCCTGGGAACCACCCGGTCGCCAATCCGGCGAGCTGCTGTTCCTCGACACCGAAACCACCGGCCTCGCCGGCGGCACCGGCACGCTCGTTTTCCTGCTCGGTCTCGCGCGTCTCAAGCCCACGCACATCGAAGTCGAGCAGTGGCTGCTCGCGTCGCCGGGCGGCGAGCACGAATGGCTGGACGCGATCGCCGCGAGCCTGCCGCCCGAGCCGCTGCTCGTGAGCTTCAACGGCAAGGCGTTCGACATCCCGCTGCTCGCGTCGCGCCACCGCCTGAAGCGCCGTCGCGATCCGTTCGCGAACCGGGCGCACTGGGACCTGCTGTTCCCGCTGCGCCGCGCGTTCGACCGGCGCTGGCCCGACTGTCGCCTGCAGACGGCGGAGCGCCGGCTGCTCGGCCACGCGCGCGTCGACGACCTGCCGGGTTCGTTCGCGCCGGCCGCGTACCACGCGTGGTTGCGCCAGGGCGACACCACGTTGCTGAACCAGGTGATCACGCACAACCGCCACGACATCGTGTCGCTCGCGCGGCTGCTGCCCGCGCTCGTGCGCGTGTTCGAACGTCCCGCGGATTTCGGCGCCGACGGGCTTGCGATCGGCGCGCGCCTCGAGCGTGCGGGACGCGCCGACGATGCCGAGCGGCACTGGCGCGAAACGCCCGGCGCCGAAGCCTGCCTCGCGCTCGCGTTGTCGTTGCGCCGGCGTGGGCGCCACGCGGAAGCCGAGGCCGAGCTCGCGTCGCTGGCCGGGCACGACCATCCCGAAGCGCTCGAATTGCTGGCCAAGCTCCGCGAGCATCGCCGTCGCGACCCGGTCGGTGCGCTTGCCGCCGCGCGCCGCCTCGCCGAGCTCGATCCGGCAGACGAAGCGCATCGCCGACGTTGCGCCCGGCTGGAGGCGCGGATTGCCCGGACCCTGCCGGCTGGTGAAGGGCTGTAATTCACAGTTGGACACGATTTTCGTCGATGTTGCGAAAATTGCGATCTCTCGTGCGGCCTCAGGGAATTCGCGCATCCTCATGATCGATCGAAGGTTTCTTGCGCCGGACCGCTGATTCGGGCCGGGAACGCAAATTCGGCTTCTAGGCCGAAAGTCACGCTTTCGCCCGGTGTTACCATCGCGCGCTCTTCGCGCGAATCGGCCCGTCGATGACCCTCGAATCCAAGCTTCCCAAGGTCGGCACGACCATCTTCACGGTCATGTCGCAGCTCGCGCTGCAGCACAAGGCCGTGAACCTCGGCCAGGGCTTCCCGGACTTCGATGGCCCGCCGGCATTGCGCGAGGCGCTGGCGCGCCACATGGCGGAGGGTCGCAACCAGTACGCGCCGATGGCGGGCGTGCCGAAGCTGCGCGAGCAGATCGCGCTGAAGACCGAGCGCCTGTATGGCCGCAAGGTCAACGCCGACACCGAAGTCACCGTCACGAGCGGCGCCACCGAGGCGTTGTTCGCGGCGATCGCAGCGGTCGTACGCTCCGGCGACGAAGTGATCGTGCTGGACCCGTGCTACGACTCCTACGAACCGGCCATCGAGCTGCAGGGCGCGCGCGCCGTGCACGTGCCGCTCGAGCTGCCCACGTTCGCGGTGGACTGGGGTCGCGTGAAGGCGGCCATCTCGCCGCGCACGCGCATGATCATGGTGAACTCGCCGCACAACCCGAGCGGCGCCGTGTTCTCGCGCGCCGACCTCGATGCGCTCGCCGCGCTCGTGCGCGACACGCGCATCCTCGTGCTGTCCGACGAGGTGTACGAGCACATCATCTTCGACGGCCTGCAGCACGAGAGCGTGCTGCGCCATCCCGAGCTCGCGGCGAAGAGCTTCGTGATCAGCTCGTTCGGCAAGACCTACCACACGACCGGCTGGAAGGTCGGCTACTGCGTGGCGCCGCCCGCGCTGTCGGCCGAATTCCGCAAGGTGCACCAGTACCTCACGTTCTGCACGTTCACGCCCGCGCAGTTCGCGTACGCCGACATCCTCGAATCCGACCCGCAGCACTACCTCGACCTGCCGGCGTTCTACCAGGAGCGCCGCGACCGCTTCGCCAGCCTGCTCGCGGCGTCGCGGTTCAAGCTGCTGCCCGTGAACGGCGCGTACTTCCAGGTGGTCGACTATTCCGCGATCTCCGACCGCGACGACCTCTCGTTCTGCGAGTGGCTCACGAAGGAGCACGGCGTCGCCGCGATCCCGGTGTCCGCGTTCTACGAAACGCCGCCGGAGATGAAGCTGATCCGCTTCTGCTTCGCGAAGCGCGACGAGACGCTGGTGGCGGCGGCGGAGCGGCTGGCCAGGGTCTGAGCTGCGTCGCTCTTGTGGGAGCGACGCAAGTCGCGATCTCTTCGAGACCAAGGCAGAAGATCGCGACTCGCGTCGCTCCCACAGGGTTACACTTCCGCGCATGACCGCCCCGACCAGAGATCTCCGCATCACCCTCATCCAGGCCGACACGCGCTGGCACGACCCCGCCGGCAATCGCCAGCTCTACGGCGACCTCGTGCGCAGGCACGCGAACGGTGCCGACCTCGTCGTGCTGCCGGAGACGTTCACGTCGGGCTTCACGAACGAAACCGTCGGCAACGCCGAGACCATGGCGGGCGAGAGCGTGAAGTGGTTCGGCGCGCTCGCGAAGGAAACGGGCAGCACGCTCACCGGCAGCATGGTGATCCGTGACGGCGACAAGTTCTGGAACCGGCTGTTCTGGATGCGTCCGGACGGCACGCACGCAACGTACGACAAGCGCCACCTGTTCCGGATGGCGAACGAGCACGAACGCTACGCGTCCGGTGCCACGCGCGAAATCGTCGAGATCAACGGCTGGCGCGTGTGTCCGCTCGTCTGCTACGACCTGCGTTTCCCCGTGTGGTCGCGCAACCGCCACGACGGCACGCGCTTCGACTACGACGCGATCCTCTATGTCGCGAACTGGCCATCGCCGCGCCACTACGCCTGGCAGACGCTGCTGCGCGCGCGGGCGATGGAGAACCTCGCGTACTGCCTCGGCGTGAACCGCGTCGGCACCGACGGCAACAATCTGAGCTACCTCGGCGGCTCCGTCGCGCTCGACTATCTCGGCCAGCCGATCGTCGAATGCGGCGCGCAGCCGCAGGCCGTCACCACCACGCTGCTCGCCGAACCGCTGAAGGCGTTCCGCGCGCGTTTCCCGACCAACCTCGACGCGGATTCGTTCGAGTTGCGCGTCTAGGCACGCGCTCCTGGTCGTCATCCCGGCGAAGGCCGGGATCCAGCGCCTATCCCCACACTTCGTCATTCCCGCGAAGGTCGACTCGAATGCGGCTTGCGCCATGCCGGTGGCATGGCGCGCGTTCGAGTCGGGTGAGCCATGGATGGCGAACGGATGGACCGCAGGGATGCAGGCCTCAGTTCGCTATGGCCTTCGCCGTCGCGGTGAGGCACTGGATCCGGGCCCCGGCCTTCGCCGGGGTGACGGTTCAATGCGTTCGCGCTCGGCGCGAACAGGTTGCTCGAACTTTCGCCGGGATGACGAACGGGGAGGGCGATCGTCGTCGACTCGCGGCTGGCACACCGGGCAGCGATAGATCCTTCGCCCGTTCGCCACCTCCCGCCGGATCAGCTCGCCACAGCGATAGCAGGGCTTTCCCTCGCGCGCGAACGCTGCGAAGCGCAGTGCGCGCTTGTTTCCTTTCGCTTTCAGCCGCTCGATCAGCTTCGGGTCGTTCGTGTAACCACCCGTCTCGTATGCACGCAACCCGATCGCGTGGATCTCCTTCGCGAGCCTGCGCCGTTGCGATGGCGTGAGCGACGCCGGCGTGCGCCGGTGGTCGAGCTTCGCGGCCCACAGGAACTCCGAGCGCAGGTAGTTGCCCACGCCGGCGATGAAGCCCTGGTCGAGGAACAGCGCACCGAGCGTGCGCTTCGCGAACGCCGGCTCGCGCAGGCGCTGCGCGAACGTCGCGGGCGCGGCGTCGGCGTCGAGCAGGTCGGGCCCGAGTCGCGAGAGGTACGGATGCTCGCGCACGCCGCGTTCGTCGAGCACGGCGATCGTCGACGCGGAGTAGAGCAGGGCGGCGCCCTTGTCCGTCTCGATGCGCAGGCGCAGCGTGCGCCTGGTGTCCGCACGCTCGCCGGGCCTGGCCGTGTACCAGCGGCCGAACAACTGGTTGTGCGAGTAGATGGTCAGCCGGTTGACGAAGCGGATCAGCATCGCCTTGCCGTGCGGCGCGACGCGCACGATGCGCTTGCCCTCGAGCTGGCGCGACCAGTGCTGCAGCGCCGGATTGGCGAAGTCGACTTCTCGCGCGATGCGCTTTTCCAGGATCGCCGCGAGCTCGTCGGCTTCGCGGCGGATTTCGGGGCCTTCGGGCATGCCGACATCGTGCCGCAGTTGCGCCGATGAGCGAAATCACATCAGGTTTCGTGGGAGCGGCTTCAGCCGCGATCTTTTGCAGGCGCGAAGAGATCGC
>CALKUS010000208.1 GCA_937996755.1 uncultured Pseudomonadota bacterium
CTACACAGGCGAAGACACTCTTTCCCTACACGACGCTCTTCCGATCTGCAGGAACGGGCCCATTTCCGAAACCGTCGTACGGACCGGATGTCCCTTCTGCCCGAACAGGTCCCAGAACACGACCGGCGAGGCCTGGCCCTGGAACGCGTTCAGCCCGAGGCGCTCGAGGCGCGGCTTGAGCTTCTCGCCGACCACGGCCGCCTGGCTCAGGCCGGCCAGGTCGCCCTTCACGTCGGCCAGGAACACCGGCACGCCCATCGCCGAGAAACCCTCGGCGAGCACCATGAGCGAGACCGACTTGCCGGTACCGGTCGCGCCCGCGATCAGTCCGTGGCGGTTCGCGTATTTGCCGAGCAGACGCACATCCGTGTCGCCGCGTCCCAGCAGGATGTCGGCCATGGGGGGCTCCTCCGTGGATTTCCCGCGATCATAGCCCGGCACATTGCCGGGCTGCGTGGCACTAGCTAACGTGGCGGCGTTTTCGCTCCGGAGTGCCTTTGCCCATGTTGCGTACCGTCCTCGTGTCCCTCGCCGTGCTGCTCGCCGGCTGCGCCCAGACCCCGACGAAATCCGGTACCGCGAGCCGCGGCAAGGTGGACGAAGCCGTGGTCAACGCGATCTACGCCGACGTGGACCGCGCGGGACGCGATGCCGATGCCGCGCTGGAGCGCGTGCGCGACGGCAACGGCGGCGACGCCGCGGCCGCACTGGCGGGCGCGCGCGAGCTGCTGACGGCGGCCGCGGGCCGCTGCATGGCCGCGGCCGGTTGCGAGATCGAACGCGTGCTGCTCGCGCAGGACGCGTTGCTCGAGCGCCAGTCGCGCGCGCTGCTCGAGCGCGACGCGAGCGACGATGCGTCCGTCGCCGGCGACGCGGCTCCCGAGCCGGGCACGGCGGCGAACGGCGCCGCCGGCGTGCTGCCGCAGGCCTCGCGCTCCGTCGCGCTGCTCAAGGGCCGCGACCTGCGCCAGATGATCACCATGAACGCGTCCGTGAAGGCGGCGCTCGAGGAGTGGCTCACCTGGCTGCGCCCGAACCTGCTCGAGGCGCACGAGAACTACCAGTTCATGCGCAGCCGCATGTGGCCCGCGTACGAGCAGGCCGGGCTGCCCGAGGCGCTGCTGTTCGGCATCCTCGCGAAGGAATCCGGCGCGAAGGTGCACGCCGTGTCGCGCGCGGGCGCGAGCGGGCCGCTGCAGTTCATGTACTACACGGGGGCGCGCTACGGGCTCGGTCGCGACTCGTCGGGCTTCGACACGCGGTTCGACCCGACTGCGGCCACTCGCGCGAACGTCGCGTATCTCGACGAGCAGCTGCGCACGCTGAACAACAGCCTCGAGCTCGCGCTCGGTGCGTACAACGGCGGCGAAGGCCGCATGGCGCGCCTGTCGAAGAACGGCTCGCGCAACTTCTGGGACCCGGCGGTCTTCAACCAGCTGCCGCCCGAGACGCGCGACTACGTGCCGATGGTGCTCGCCGCCGCGTGGCTGTTCCTGCACCCGGATGAGTACAACCTGCGCTTCCCCACCGTGGACGCGCGGCCCGGCACGATCCAGCTCGCGCATTCGGCGTCGCTCAACGAGCTCGCCATCTGCCTCGGCCAGGACGGCAACGACCGCGGCTGGTTCCGCACGCTGCGCAACCTCAACCCGCGCTACGACGCGAACCTGCGGCTGCCGGTCGGCACGCGCCTCGACCTGCCGGCTTCCGCGGCGGCCGCGTACTCGCGCCACTGCGTCACCGGCCCGCTCGTGCAGCTGAGCGCCGAGCTGCACGACGCCGTGCCGCCGCTCGCGCCGGCCGTGCGCAACGTCGCGAGCAGCGGCGCGAACACGCACGTGGTGCGGAAGGGCGAGACGCTCAGCGCGATCGCGCGCCGCTTCGGCTGTCGCAGCGTGCAGCCGATCGCCGCCGCGAACCGCATCCGTGGGCCGCACTATCCGATCCGGCCCGGCCAGAAGCTGGTCGTCCCCAGCTGCCACGCCTGAAAAGAAAAAGCCCCGCGGAAGCGGGGCTTTTCGTTCGCGGACCGCGAGGCCGTCAGGCCATCGCGCTCGCGGGCACCGACTCGCGCAGCAGGCGGAAGGCGCGCATCAGCTGGCGGTGCAGGTCCTGGAACTCGCCGTGCGCGGACTCTTCGGTTTCGCGCATCGCGGACGCGAGCCACTGGCCGATGCCGAGCACGCGCAAGCGGGAATTGTCCGAGCGGGCGCGCGCAAACGCGGCGTTCGTGGTGCCCGCATCGCGCGACTCGCGCGCGGAGATGTCGAGCTCGCGGCACGCGTGTGCGTGCAGCAGGCGACGGTCCGGCGTGTTGAGCGTCTCGATCACGCGCACCACTTCGGCGAGCTGGCGACGCAGCACGAGGTAGCGTGCGACGAGGCTCATGCGGGCGAAGATGCGTTGGGCCGTCTCTTTCATGATCGTGCTCCCCTGAGTCTGGCGGCGATTGTGGGCGACGAGCGGTGCCACGATTGCCACGCGCATCACACTTCGATCCCGCCTGGGTGTCAGTCACCACGCGGCGCAGGCCGAAACCGCGACCACGTCACGATTTTACCCTCGTCGCGAGCCGTTCGCCCACGCGGACGGCCCGGCCCTGTTCCAGGCCCGGCGCGAGCTCGAATCCGCGCGGCAGCAGCACGACGACGGTCGAGCCGAAGTGGAAGCGACCGAGCTCGCCGAAACGCGGCAGGCGCACGTCCCTGTCCGAGAGGTCCTTGGCGATCGGCGCGCGCGCGTACGGCGGGATCTCGACGCCGCCCCACACGGTTTCCACGCCCGACACGAGCATCGCGCCGACCATCGCGACGACCATCGGGCCGTGCGCGCACTCCAGGTGGCAGACGAGGCGCTCGTTGCGCGCGAAGAGCTCCGGTACCGCGTCGACCGTGAACGGCGCGACGCTGAACAGCTTGCCGGGCACGTGCAGCGTGCGCACCACTCGGCCGGGGAGCGGCGTGTGCGCGCGGTGGTAGTCGCGCGGCGAGAGGTAGATCGTGGCGAAGGTGCCGTCGCGATAGGTCTCGACGGCGCTTTCCTCGCCGACGAACCGCGCGACCGAATAGTCGTGCGCCTTCGCCTGGACGATCATGCCGTCGGTGATCGGGCCCACGCGGCTGATGCGGCCGTCGGCCGGCATGAGCACCGCGTCGGGATCGGGGTCGGGCACGCGCACGCCGGGCTTCAATGCGCGCGTGAAGAACGCATCGAAGTGCTCGTAGCTCTCGACGTGGGGGTTCGCGGCTTCCGACATGTCGACGCCGTAGGCCTTCACGATGAAGCGGATCAGCGCGTTCTTGAACCACGGTGCGCGCCAGCGCGCGACCGCGTACATGAAGCGCGTCGGCAGCTTGTGCGGCACCAGGTACTGCAGCATCACTTTCGGCGACATCACCTGGCTCCGGCGAGCGCGCGCAGGTCGGCGACGATGCCGGCCGCGTCGTGCGGCGGGCGGAAGATCGCGGCGAGCCGCGCCTGCGGGTCGATCACCATGATCTGCGCGCTGTGGTCGATCGTGTAGTCGCCGCCCTGCAGCGGCACCTTCGCGTACAGCGCGCCGAGCTGGCGCACGAACGCGTCGAGCTCGTCCTTCGTGCCCGTGGCCGCGACGATGCGCGGGCTGAAGTACGCGGTGTAGTCGCGCAACGTCGTCGCGTCGTCGCGCTCGGGGTCGACCGACACGAACACGAACGCGTGCGGCAGCGCCGGCTGCGCGGCCTCGAGCAGCGGCTCGAGCTGCCTGAAGGTGGCGAGCGTGGTCGGGCAGACGTCCGGGCAGTGCGTGAACCCGATGAACAGCAGCGTCCAGCGGCCGTGCAGGTCGTCGAGCGTGAGGCGCCCGCCGTCCGCGCGCTCGAGCGAGAACGGAGCGAGGGGGCGCGGCGCGGGGTAGGCGAGGCCGTGCACGAGCGCTGGCGCCTCGGGCGGGCGCGCCGGCGTGCGATGCCCCAGCCACGCACCAGCCGCGCCGGCGAGCACGGCGACGACGAGGATCAGCCAGACGGTATGGCGCGACGAGACGGACATGCGATGTGGTGATTTGCCTCGAAAAAGACTGGCGATGATACAGGGGCGCGGCGGGGGCTCCCCTATAATCGCGCCTCTTCACCTGCCGCCGGCCGCACATGGCACTGCCGACCGAAATCGTCACGATCATCGACGCGATCCGCTGGGCGGCGTCGCGCTTCGCGGCCGCCGGGCTCACGTTCGGGCACCAGCACGACAACGCGCTGGACGAGGCGACGCAGCTCGTGCTCCACACGTTGCACCTGCCGCACGATCTGCCCCCGGCGTACGGCGGCGCACGGCTGGTCGCGGACGAGAAGGACAGGCTGGCCGCGCTCGTCGAGCGCCGGATCGCGGAGCGCATCCCGGTCGCCTACCTGACGGGCGAGGCGTGGTTCGCGGGCCTCTCGTTCAAGGTGGATTCGCGCGTGCTCGTGCCGCGCTCGCCGATCGCCGAGCTCATCGAGTCGGGCTTCGAGCCATGGCTCGGCGACCTCGAGGTCGAGCGTGCGCTCGACCTCTGCACGGGCTCGGGCTGCATCGCGATCGCGATGGCCGCGCACCAGCCGGGCTGGCAGGTGGACGCGGTCGACATCAGCCCCGACGCGATCGCGCTGGCGCGCGAGAATGCGAAGGAGCACCAGCTCGAGAAGCGCGTGCGCGTCATCCAGTCCGATCTGTTCGCCGGCCTGAAAGGCGAGCGCTACGACCTGATCGTCAGCAATCCGCCGTACGTGCCGGCCGCCGACGTGCCGGCGCTGCCGCGCGAATACGCGCACGAGCCGGCGCTCGGGCTCGCGTCGGGACACGACGGCCTCGACATCCCGCTGCGCATCCTGCGCGATGCGCCTGGGCACCTGAACGAGGGCGGCCTGCTGATCCTCGAAGTGGGCGACAGCGAAGCGGCGCTGGCCGAGCTGCTGCCGCAGGTGCCGTTCGCGTGGGTCGAGTTCAAGGTCGGGCAGATGGGCGTGTGCGTGCTCGATCGCGAGTCGCTCGTCGCGCATCACGACGCGTTCGCGAGCGAGGCGGCGAAGCGGCCGTGAGCAGCAACACCTTCGGCAAGCTCTTTGCGGTCACGACGTTCGGCGAAAGCCACGGACCCGCGATCGGCTGCGTGATCGACGGCTGCCCGCCGGGCATCGCGATCGCGCCGGAAGACTTTGCGCACGACCTCGCGCGGCGCGCGACCGGACGCACGCGCCATACGTCGCAGCGGCACGAGGCGGACATCGTCGAGATCCTTTCGGGCACGTACGAAGGGCGCACCACCGGCACGCCGATCGCGCTCGTCGTGCGCAACACGGACGCGAAGTCGAAGGACTACGACGCCATCGTCGAGACGTTCCGGCCCGGGCACGCCGACTACACGTACTGGCAGAAGTACGGCATCCGCGACCCGCGCGGCGGCGGCCGTTCGTCCGCGCGCGAGACGACGATGCGCGTCGCGGCCGCGGTGATCGCGAAGAAGTTGCTCGCCGCGCGCGGCATCGCGGTGTGGGGCCACCTCGCGCAGCTCGGGCCGCTCGTGCCGAAACGATTCGTGCGCGAGGCGATCGAGGGCAACCCGTTCTTCTGGCCCGATCCCGACATGGTCGACGAGCTGGAGCAGTTCATGGACGCGCTGCGCAAGTCCGGCGATTCCGTCGGCGCGCGCGTGGACGTGGTCGCCGACGGCGTGCCGCCCGGCCTCGGCGAGCCGATCTACGGCAAGCTCGACGGCGACCTCGCCGCCGCGCTCATGTCGATCAACGCGGTGAAGGCAGTGGGCATCGGCGACGGCTTCGACGTCGTCGCGCAGCGCGGCACGGAGCATCGCGACGGGATCACGCCGCAGGGTTTCCTCTCCAACCACGCGGGCGGCATCCTCGGCGGCATCTCGACCGGGCAGGCGGTGCGCGCGTCGATCGCGCTGAAGCCGACGTCCAGCCTGCGGCTGCCTGCGCGCAGCGTCGACCGGACGGGCGCGCCCGTCGAAGTCGTGACGAAGGGCCGCCACGATCCCTGCGTCGGCATCCGTGCGACGCCGATCGCCGAAGCGATGGTCGCGCTCGTGCTCGCCGACCACGTGCTGCGCCACCGCGCGCAGTGCGGCGACGTGGGCCCTGTCTCACCCCTCATTCCCGGTTCCATTTCCTGAATACCATGGACAAGCAATTCAAGGTCGCCGTCGTCGGCGCCACCGGCGCGGTCGGCGAAGCGCTGCTCGCGATCCTCCACGAGCGCAAGTTTCCGGCGAAGGAGATCGTCGCGCTCGCGAGCGAGAAGTCGGCCGGCAAGGAAGTGGCGTTCGGCCGGCGCAAGCTCATCGCGCAGGCGCTCGAAACCTACGATTTCGCCGGCACCGATTTCGCGCTGTTCTCGGCCGGCGCGAAGGTGTCCGCCGTGCACGCGCCGCGCGCGGCCGCCGCGGGCGCCGTCGTCGTCGACAACACCTCGCAGTTCCGTTACGACGACGACGTGCCACTCGTGGTGAGCGAGGTGAATCCGCATGCGATCGGCGGGCGCCCGCGCGGGATCATCGCGAACCCGAACTGTTCGACGATGCAGATGCTCGTCGCGCTCGCGCCGATCCATCGCGCGGTCGGCATCGAGCGCATCAACGTGGCGACGTACCAGTCGGTCTCCGGCGCGGGCCGTTCCGGCCTCGAGGAGCTCGGCCGGCAGACCGCGCAGCTGCTGAATTTCCAGGCGATCAAGCCGACGAAATTCCCGATGCAGATCGCGTTCAATGCGATCCCGCAGATCGACGACTTCCAGCCGAACGGCTACACCAGGGAAGAGATGAAGGTGGTCTGGGAGACGCGCAAGATCCTCGAGGCGCCCACGATCCAGGTGAACCCGACGGCAGTCCGCGTGCCCGTGTTCTACGGCCACTCGGAGGCGGTGCACATCGAGACGCGCGAGAAGATCACGGCGGAAGCGGCGCGCGCGCTGCTCGAGCAGGCGCCCGGCGTGGTGGTCGTCGACGAGCGCCGGCCCGGCGGCTATCCGACGCCGGTCACGCACGCGGCCGGAAAGGACGGGGTTTTCGTCGGCCGCATCCGCGAGGACATCTCGCATCCGCGCGGCCTCGACCTCTGGGTCGTGAGCGACAACCTGCGCAAGGGAGCGGCCCTGAACGCCGTGCAGATCGCCGAGCTGCTGGCCGCTGAGCGGGCCTGAGTGACGGGTGCGCGGGCGGTCGCGGGGCCGACACCGGCCCGGAACGGGGGTCCGTGGACCGGTTCCCCATAGCTGACGGCCAGTTAGCGTTGTGTTATAAGCCGATTTATTAAGTATTGCGGTTCGGCGCGCGCCAACCTGGTGGGGTCAGGCGCACTTTCGGGGATCCAACATGAATCGTCCGTTGAAGCTTTCGCTCGCGGTGGCGCTGGCACTGTCCAGCCCGGCCGCCTGGTCGCTGGGCCTCGGCCCCATCCAGGTGCGCTCGGGCCTGAACGAGCCGCTCGTGGCCGAGATCCCGGTCATGGAGGGCGCCGAAGGCGAAGCCGAGAACCTCCGCGCCAACCTGGCGTCGGCCGAGGATTTCTCGCGCGTTGGCCTCGACGTCTCGGGCATCAGCGTGCCGCTGCAGTTCGAGCTCGACACGAACCAGGCCGGCAAGCCGGTCATCCGCGTGACGAGCAACGATCCCGTGCGCGAGCCGTTCGTGAGCTTCCTCGTCGAAGTGAGCTGGTCGAAGGGTCGCCTGCTGCGCGAATACGACGTCCTGCTCGACCCGCCGAACGTGGCGCCCGCGGTCATCGCGACGGCACCGGTTGCGCCGCCCGTGCAACCCGAACCGCTGCCCGAGCCGGAGCCCGCGCCCGTCGCGGAGCCCGAGCCCGCGCCGGTGGAGCCGGTCGCCGAAGCACCCGCGCCGGAGCCGCAGCCCGAACCCGAAGCCGCGCCGACCCCGGCGCCCGCGGAGCCCGTCGCCGAAGCGCCGGTCGAACCGGCGCCCGAGGTGGTCGCGCCCGTCGAGGAAGCGCAGCCCGAACCGGCGCCGATGGAATCCGAACCCGCGCCGGTCGAGCCGGTCGCGGAACTGCCTGCGCCTGCGCCTGCGCCTGCGTCGGCGCCCGGCGAATACGGCCCGGTCGCCGCGGGCGAGACGCTGTGGGAAATCGCGAGCGCGACGCGCAGCGACTCCAGCGTGTCGCTGAACCAGATGATGGTCGCGATCCTGCGCGCCAATCCCGATGCGTTCTACAAGGACAACGTCAACGCGCTGAAGCGCGGCGCGGTGCTGCGCATCCCGGCCGGCGACGAAGCGCGTGCGCTCGCTGCCGCCGAGGCGGCAGCGGAAATCGCGTCGCAGAACCAGGCGTGGTCGGCGAACAGCGCGCCGACGCTCGTCGCGGACACCGGTTATTCCTCGCAGACTTCCACCGGCTCGACCGGCGCGACGACCGATCGCGTCGAGCTCGTGCCGCCGCGTGAGAATTCCGGCGACGACTCGGGCTCGTCGCGCACCGGCACGGCCGGTGGCACGGACACGAGCGCCGCGCTGAGCGCCGACCTCGCCCGCGCGAAGGAGCAGCTGGCGAGCCGCGACGCCGAATCGAGCGAGCTGCGCGCGCGCGTGCAGGAACTGGAGTCGCTGAAGTCGCAGAGCGACAAGCTGATCACGTTGAAGGACAGCGAGATCGCCGAACTCCAGCGCAAGCTTTCCGAGTCGAACGCGCAGGCCGAGCAGTCCAGGCGCGACGCGGAAGCGGCGCGCGCGGCGCAGGCCGCTGCCGCCGTCGCGACGCCCACGCCGGAGCCGAGCGTGGCGCCGGTCGAGCCGTCGCCGACGCCGATCGCGGAGGCAACGCCCGAAGCGACGCCGACGCCGGAAGCCACCATTTCGCCGGCGCCGATCGAGCCGTTCGTCGAGACGTCGCCGACGCCGACCGAAACGCCGCTCGCGGAAGGCTCGCCGAGCGCTTCGCCGGCCGAGACGCCGACCGAGACCCCGGCCGAAACCGCTTCGATCACGCCGGTCCCGGAAGCGACGCCGGCGACGACCGAGGCGATCACGGACGGCGATCGCCCGCTGCCGTGGTGGCGCAACCGCAATGTCGTGATCGGCGGCAGCGTCGGCCTGATCGTGCTCGGCGCGCTGTTGTTCCTGGTCGGCCGCGGTCGCAGCAGGAAGGCCGCGCCGGTCGCCGCCGGCACGCGTTCCTCCGTTGCCGACCAGTTCCACGGCGGCGTGTTCGGTGGCGGTGCCGCGGCGGGCGCGACCGCGTCGGCCGAAGCGGGCGACGAGGAGCGCGAGCTGCTCGAGCGACTCGCGAGCGACCCGACCAGCCGCGACGCGCACCTCGACCTGTTGCGCCTGTACTACCAGAACCGCGACGCCGACAAGTTCGAAGCCGCCGCATCCGCGTTCTACGCGCAGCTCGGCGACACCGACGATCCGGCGTGGCTCGAGACGTGCGAGATGGGCCGCGACCTGGCGCCCGGCAACACGCTGTACGACATCGTCGCGAGCGAGCCGGTCGCGGCGCCGCGCGAAGAAACGTTCGACTTCGACCAGGTCGACCGCACGGCCGAGCTGGCACCGCCGTCGGGCCGCAGCGGCGATACCGCGAACTTCGACTTCGACCTCGCGCGCGACAACACGAAGCCGGCGTCGGCGCCCGCGCCGAGCGATTTCGACTTCGACCTGACCGCGCCGTCGCCTGCGCCGGCACCCGAACCGTCGCCCGACGCCACGGTGCGCTTCACGGCGCCCGTGATCGAAAAGCCCGTACTCGCGAAGACCGAGGAGTTCCGCGTGCCCGACTTCAACGCCGAAGTGCGCAAGCCCGTCATCGAACCCACGCCGGCGCCCGCCAGCGACAGCTTCTTCCAGGGCGAGGACGCCGTGGGCACGAAGCTCGACCTCGCGCGGGCCTACCTCGACATGGGCGATCCGGAAGGTGCCCGCAGCATGCTGCAGGAAGTGCTGGCGGAGGGTAACGACACGCAGAAGGGCGAAGCCAAGCGCCTGCTCGCCGACATCGGCTGAGCGTCGGCAACCGCTGCATCTGCAGAGGCCGGCGCAAGCCGGCCTCTGCATTTCGGGACGAAGCAATGCGCATTGCCCTGGGCATCGAATACGACGGGACGGCGTACGTGGGCTGGCAGCGCCAGTCGCACGGACCGTCGATCCAGTCGCTGTTCGAGGCCGCGCTCACGCGTGTCGCGAACGAGCCCGTCGCGCTCGTCTGCGCCGGTCGCACCGACACGGGCGTACACGCGCGCTGCCAGGTCGCGCATTTCGACACGAGTGCCGAGCGCAGTCCGCGCGGATGGGTGCTCGGCTGCAACTCGCTGCTGCCCTCCGACGTCTGCGTGCGCTGGGCCGTGCCGGTGAGCGACCAGTTCCACGCGCGCTACGGCGCCTACGCGCGACGCTATCGCTACACGATCGTGAACCGGCCGGTGCGGCCTGCGCTGGAGTCGCGCTTCGCCACGTGGGAGCGCGTGCCGCTCGACGCGACGGCGATGCACGACGCCGCGCAAGCGCTCGTCGGCGAGCACGACTTCTCGGCGTTCCGCACCGTCGCATGCCAGGCGCGCTCGCCGCGGCGCAACGTCGAGCGCGTTTCCGTCGTGCGCGAAGGCGAGCACGTCGTCCTCGAGATCCAGGCGAACGCGTTCCTGCACCACATGGTGCGCAACATCGTCGGCACGCTGCTGCCGATCGGTCGCGGCGAGCAGCCGGTGGCATGGGCCGGCGAGCTCCTCGCGGGTCGCGATCGCGCGAAGGCCGGCCCCACCGCGCCGCCGACCGGCCTCGTGTTCACCGGGCCGCTGTTTCCACGTGCGTGGGGCCTGCCCGACGAAGCATCGGGCGACGGCACGCGCGACCGCGGCCCGTTGCCCGCGCACGCCGGCGCCGACCAGGAAGACGACGAATGAGGACGCGCATCAAGCTCTGCGGCATGACGCGACGCGAGGATGCGCTCGCCGCGGCAGGCGCCGGCGCCGATGCGATCGGACTGATCTTCGCGCCGCGCAGCGTGCGCCGTCTTTCGCTGGATGCCGCGCAGGCGATCGCCGTCGACCTCCCGCCGTTCCTCGCGCGCGTGGGACTGTTCATGGACCAGCCGGCCTCCGACGTCGCGGCCACGCTCGCCGCCGTGCCGCTCGAGCTGCTGCAATTCCACGGCGCGGAAGACGATGCCTACTGCGCGCAGTTCGGCCGCCCGTTCCTGAAGACGCTGCCGATGGCCAGCCTCGCGGACGTCGCAGGCGAGATGGCGCGCTTCCCGCGCGCGGCCGGGTTCGTGCTCGATGCGCACGCGCGCGGCGAGTCCGGCGGCAGCGGTCGCGTGTTCGACTGGTCGCGCACCCCGTCCGCTTCCGTGCGGCCGCTGGTGCTCGCGGGCGGCCTGGTGCCGGCGAACGTGCACGAGGCCGTTAATAAGGTTCGGCCATATGCGGTCGACGTCGCGAGCGGCGTCGAGGCGTCGCCCGGCATCAAGGACCATGCGAAAATGCGTGCTTTCGTCGCAGAGGTGCGCCGTGCAGACGGTTGAGCAGGATGGACAGGTCGCGAGCTTCGCTGCGTATCCCGACGACAGCGGCCACTTCGGGTCGTACGGCGGGACGTTCGTCGCCGAGACGCTGATCGAGCCGCTGGCCGCGCTCGCCCGCGAGTACGCGGCGGCGAAGGCCGACCCTGCGTTCGCGGCGGAGCTCGCGCGCGACCTCGCGGATTACGTCGGCCGGCCGAGCCCGATCTACCACGCGGAGCGCCTGTCGGCGAAGGTCGGCGGCGCGCAGATCCTGCTGAAGCGCGAAGACCTGAACCATACGGGCGCGCACAAGATCAACAACACGATCGGCCAGGCGATGCTCGCGCGGCGCATGGGCAAGACGCGCATCATCGCGGAGACGGGCGCCGGCCAGCATGGTGTCGCCAGCGCGACCGTCGCGGCGCGCCTCGGACTGGAGTGCGTCGTGTACATGGGCGCGACCGACATCGAGCGCCAGGCGATCAACGTCTACCGCATGAAGCTGCTCGGCGCGACGGTCGTGCCCGTCACCAGCGGCTCGAAGACGCTGAAGGATGCGCTGAACGAAGCGATGCGCGACTGGGTCACGAACGTGCGCGACACGTTCTACATCATCGGCACCGTCGCGGGGCCGCACCCCTACCCGATGCTGGTGCGCGACTTCAACGCCGTGGTCGGACGCGAGGCGCGCGCGCAGATGCTCGCGCGCCATGGTCGCCTGCCCGACGCCTGCGTCGCGTGCGTCGGCGGGGGATCGAACGCGATCGGCATGTTCCACGCGTTCCTCGACGACGCGCGCGTGAAGCTGTTCGGCGCGGAAGCGGCGGGCCACGGGATCGCGAGCGGCATGCACGCCGCATCGCTCGCGGCGGGACGCCCCGGCGTGCTGCACGGCAATCGCACCTACGTGCTGTGCGACGACGACGGCCAGATCACCGAGACGCATTCGGTGTCGGCCGGCCTCGACTATCCCGGCGTGGGCCCGGAGCACGCGTGGCTGAAGGACTGCGGCCGCGCGAAATACGAAGGCGTGACGGACGACGAGGCGCTCGCCGCATTCCACCTGCTCGCGCGCACGGAGGGCATCCTCGCCGCGCTCGAATCGAGCCACGCCGTCGCGCTCGGCATGAAGGTCGCGCGCGAGCTGCCGCGCGACGGGCTGGTGCTCGTGAATCTCTCGGGCCGTGGCGACAAGGACGTGCACACGATCGCCAAGCGGGACGGGATCACGCTGTGAACCGGATCGACCGCCGCTTCGCCGCGCTGCGCGCCGCATCGCGCACCGGCCTGATCCCGTTCGTCACGGCGGGCGATCCCGATCCCGACGGCACCGTCGCCGTGATGCACGCGCTCGTCGCGGCAGGCGCCGACCTCATCGAGCTCGGCGTGCCGTTCTCCGACCCGATGGCGGACGGCCCGGTGATCCAGCGCGCGAGCGAGCGTGCGCTCGCGCGCGGCGTCGGGCTGCGGCGCGTGCTCGCGATGGTCGCGAAGTTCCGCGAGCGCGACGCGGACACGCCCGTCGTGCTGATGGGCTACCTCAATCCGATCGAGATCATGGGCCGCGAGCGCTTCGCGGCGGACGCGCAGGCCGCGGGCGTCGACGGGCTGCTGCTCGTCGACCTGCCGCCGGAAGAGGCGGAGGCGTTGCGCGAGCCGCTCGCGCGCCACGGCGTCGCGCAGATCTTCCTCGTGTCGCCGACCACCGTGGCGTCGCGCGTCGCGCGCATCGCTGCCGCCGCGCACGGTTTCGTCTACTACGTGTCGTTCGCCGGGATCACCGGGGCCGACCGCCTCGCGCTCGACGACGTCGCCGCGCGCGTCGCCGCGTTGAAGCGCGCGACGAGCGTGCCGGTCGCCGTCGGGTTCGGCGTGCGCGACGCGCAGTCGGCCGGCGCGCTCGCCGTATTCGCGGACGCCGTGGTGATCGGCAGCGCGCTCGTCGAGGCGCTCGCCGCGTCCGCGGACGCGCCCGCCGCGGCCGGACGCTTCCTCGCGCCTGTCCGGGCCGCCATGGACGCCGCCCGGCGTGGCGCGGGCGGCGCGGCCTGATAGCATGCCCGGCCCGCGCGACCGATCTCCCCGAACCGCGAACCGATGAGCTGGCTCCAGAAACTCATGCCCGCGCGCATCCGCACCCAGGGCGGCAGCAAGCGCAACGTCCCCGAGGGTCTCTGGGGCAAGTGCGAAGGCTGCGGCGCGGTGCTGTACCAGCCCGAGCTGGAGCGCAACCTGCGCGTCTGCCCGAAGTGCGGCTTCCACATGGCGATCGGCGCGCGCGAGCGCCTCGCGACGTTCCTCGACGAAGGCACGGGCACGGAGATCGCCGCCGACCTCGAGCCGGCCGACGCGCTGAAGTTCCGCGATTCGAAGAAATACCGCGACCGCATCGTCGCTTCGCAGAAATCGACGGGCGAGAAGGATGCGCTCATCGCGATGCAGGGCCGGCTCAAGGGCCGCGGCATCGTCGCGTGCGCGTTCGAGTTCTCGTTCATGGGCGGCTCGATGGGCTCGGTCGTCGGCGAGCGCTTCGCGCGCGCCGCGGAAGTCGCGCTCGAGCAGCGCGTTCCGCTCGTGTGCTTCTGTGCCACGGGCGGCGCGCGCATGCAGGAAGGCCTGTTCTCGCTGATGCAGATGGCCAAGACGTCGGCAGCGATCGCGCGCATGCGCGAAGCCGGCGTTCCGTACGTCTCCGTGCTCACCCACCCGACGACGGGCGGCGTGTCCGCGAGCCTCGGCATGCTCGGCGACGTGAACGTGGGCGAGCCGCAGGCGCTGATCGGCTTCGCCGGCCCGCGCGTGATCGAGCAGACCGTACGAGAGACGCTCCCCGAAGGCTTCCAGCGCAGCGAGTTCCTGCTCGAGCACGGTGCGATCGACCTGATCGTCGATCGCCGCCAGATGCGCGACAAGCTCGCCGCGCTGCTCGCGCTGTTCCAGCGCGCCGCTGCGCCGGTGGACTGCGTGGACGCGCGCGAGGAAGAGGGTGACGACAAGCCGTAACGCTGGCTTGGTCACGCTGCAGGACTGGCTCGACTACCAGCTGCGCCTGCATCCGCAAGCGATCGCGCTCGGCCTCGATCGCGTACGCGCCGTCTGGCAGGCGCTGGGCACGCCGTGCGCGGACATCCCGTCGCTCGTCGTCGCGGGCACGAACGGCAAGGGCTCGACCGTCGCGTACCTCGAAGCGATCCTGCGCGCGTCCGGCCGCCGCACGGGCGCCTACTCGTCGCCGCACCTGCTGCGCTACAACGAGCGCGTGCGCGTCGACGGCGCGGAGGCCGGCGACGACGCGCTCATCGCGGCGTTCGCACGCGTGGAAGCGGCGCGCGGCGACATCGCGCTCACCTATTTCGAGTTCGGCACGCTGGCGGCGCTCTCCGTGTTCGCGCACGAACGCGTCGACGCGTGCGTGCTCGAAGTGGGGCTCGGCGGCCGACTCGACGCGGTGAACATCGTCGACGGCGCCGCCGCGATCGTCACGACCATCGGTCTCGACCACCAGGCATTGCTCGGCACGTCCCGCGAGCAGATCGCGCGCGAGAAGGCGGGCATCTGGCGCGCGGGGCGCCCCGCGATCGTGGCGGAGCCCGATCCGCCATCGTCGTTGCTGCAGGAAGCAGCGGATCGCGGCGCGATCGTCGTGCGTTACGGACACGACTATCGGATCGCGATCGACGACGACGGCTGGAGCTGGTCGCACGTCGACGGCACGCGCTTCGAGCTGCCGCGCCCCGGCATTCCCGGCGTTGCCCAACACGTGAACGCGGCGGGCGCAGTGGCCG
>CALKUS010000209.1 GCA_937996755.1 uncultured Pseudomonadota bacterium
ACCGCACCGGTCGCGGCGGCGACGGGTGCCGCGGGCGTGGTGCGGGGCGCGGACGTCGCCGGCACGACGCGCGCCGTGCGTGCGGGCTCCGGCGTCGTCGCAACCACCGGCGTGCGCGACCACCACCACGCGCCGGCCGCCAGGCCCGCGAGCAGCAACGCGCCGACCACCCAGGGCAGGCGCGATGCGGATCGCGCGAGCGGATGGCGGCGCCGCGAAGACCACGCCGATTCGCTGATCAGCGTGGGCGCTTCGCCGAGCTTGCGGCGCTCTTCGGACTTGCGCAGCGCTTCGAGGATCAGGGACATGGAGGATGGGGAAGCAGGAAATCGGAAATTGGAAATGGGAAATCGGATGAGCGCACGACGCGCGCTGCGGCCGCGATCGCTGCTCTACCGATTTCCCATTTCCGATTTCCTGTTTCCGATTTCCGCTGTAGTTCCTGCGGGAGCTTCGAATCGCGTCGCGAGCCGCGGGCCGGCCGCATCGCGGGCGGCGAGCGCCAGCGCCGTCTCCGGACCGACGATGCCGTCGGGCAGCAGCCCGAACGCGGCCTGCAACTCGCGCACGCGCGCTTCCATCGCGGTATCGAAGAGCGGCGGGCCGGCATCGCCCGGCGCCAGTTTATCGAAGCCCGGCAGGCGCTGCGCCACCCACGCGACGGCACCACCCGCATCGCCGCGGCGGACGTGGTCGGGCAGCCAGCCGGGCGCCTTGAAGACGGCGTGGTATTGGCCGAGCCAGTGCGCGTCGAGCGCGGCGAGCGGGACCACGATCGTGCGCGTGCCGAGGTCGAGCTGTGCGCGCCGCTGGTCCAGGCCGAGCAGCAGCGCGAGATGCGTGCGCGTGCCGCCGCCGAGCACGAGCAGCACGGGGCGGTCGAGCGCGCGCACCTTCGCGAGGTTGCCGCTGCCGCGCAGGCACGAGAGCCCGGGGTAGATGCGCGCCGGGCAGCGCGCCGCTTCGCGCACCGTCAGCTTCGTCGTGTCGACCTGCCACAGGGCGAGCAGGTGCGACCACGCGGCGAGCTCGGCGTCGCGCGGCAGCGCATCGAGCGCGGCGACGAGCGCGGCATCGTCCTCCGTCGCGAGAACGGGCGCGGTCGCCGGCCGGGGCGCCGCCGCGGCGACCGCGGGCGGTTCCGGCGCGGGCGGGCGCCATGTGGCCCAGAGCGCGCCGGCCGCCAGCGCGAGTGCCACGGCGCCGGCCGCGACGAAGCGGCGGCGCAGGCGTCGCGCGCGCCCGAGCACTTCCGTGGCCGCGTGCTCGACGAGGCGCTCGCCGATCTGCGCCTCGTCCACGACGTAACCGGCCAGCAACGCGCGCTCGGCGATCACGTTCAGCAGGCGCGGCACGCCGGCCGAGCGCCGATGCAGGCTGCGCACGGCGAGGCGCGAGAACGGGAAGCGCTGGCCGCCGGCGACGCCGATGCGATGGCGCAGGTAGGCCTCGGTCTCGTCCTCGTCGAGCGGCGTGAGGTGGTAGCGCGCGGTGATGCGCTGCGCGAGCTGGCGCAGCTCGGGCCGTGCGAGCATCTCGCGCAGCTCGGGCTGGCCGAGCAGGATGATCTGCAGCAGCTTCTGCGTCGGCGTCTCGAGGTTCGTGAGCAGTCGTACCTGCTCGAGCGCTTCGGTCGAGAGGTTCTGCGCCTCGTCCACGATGAGCACCACGCGCAGGCCCTGCGCGTACGCGTCCAGCAGGTAATGGTTCAGCAGGTCGACGAGCTGCTTCAGCGAGCCGCGCGCCGGTGCGACTTCGAGCTTCAGCTCCTCGCACACGCTCTCGAGCAGCTCGACGGGCGACAGCCGCGGGTTCAGCACGAGCGCGACGCGCGTGTTCTCGGGCAACTGCTCCAGCACCAGTCGCGACAGCGTGGTCTTGCCCGTGCCCACTTCGCCGGTGAGCTGCACGAAGCCACCGCCGCCGCCCTGGCCGATGCCGTAGAGCAGGTGCGCGAGCGCGTCGCGGTGGCGCTCGGAAAGGAACACGAAGCGCGGATCCGGCGTGATCGAGAACGGCGCTTCGCGCAGCCCGTAGAACTCGAGGTACATGGCTTCGATGGTACCGCGTGGGCCCGTTCGGCCCGAATCCTCAGAGTGCCGCGACCTCGCGAAGGTTCAGCTCGCCCGTCTGCCGGTCGATTTCGGCGCCGACGGCGCGCGCGCGGCCGGTCTCCTTCGCGCGGTACAGCGCGCGGTCGGCGCGCGCCACGATCTGGTCGATGTGCTCGGCCACGCCCGTCACGGGCGGCAGGCAGATCGTGAACCCGATCGATGCGCGCACGCGCAGCGCGTCCTCGCCGGAAACGATGCGCTCGCTCGCGATCGCCTCGAGCATCGCGCGCACCGAGCGGCCGACCGCGATCGCACCCGTGGCGCGGACGACGACGAGGAACTCCTCGCCGCCCCAGCGGATCACCTCACCGTGCGGGCGCGCGAGCTCGGACAGCCGGTGCGCGACTTCCACGAGCACCGTGTCGCCAGCGGCATGGCCGTAGCGGTCGTTGATCGCCTTGAAATGGTCGATGTCGACGAGCGCGAGCAGCAGTCCACCGGCGTGCTCGGCCTGCGCCGCCCAGGCGGCGACGTGCGCGTAGAACCAGCGTCGGTTCCACGCGCCCGTCAATGGATCGGTGTTCGAGGCCTGCTCGAGCTTCTCGTTGGCGGCGGCGAGCGCGCGCGTGCGCTCGCGGACCTCCGTCTCGAGTGCCGCGGCGCGGCGCGCGATCGCACGCGTGCGCCAACGCGCGAGGCCGAAGCCGAGCGCGATCGCCGCGAGCACGGCGGCGGCCTGCAGGTCGTGGCGCTGCCACCAGGCGGGGGCGATGGAAAAGGGAACCTCCTGCGGCGGCGACGCGACGCCCGCCGCGTCGCGCGCGGCCACGCGGAACACGTAGCTGCCCGGCGGCAGGCGCGAATAGCGGCGCTCGGCACTGCGCGTCCAAGGCCCGGGGGAGGCGTCCAGTCCGACCAGCTGCGTGCGGTAGCGGATGCGCGATTCGTCGCGGAACGACAGCAGCGCGAAGGAGAACGCGAGCTCGCCGTGCGCCGCGGGCAACGTGGCGCCGCGCACCAGCGGCGCATCGCCCGCGCGCGCGTCGACGCGCAACGGCGCCGCCTCGTGCACGCGGCCCTGCTGCGCCGGATCGAAGCCGACGAGGCCCGCGCTGTTCGCCACCCAGACGCGGCCGCGCGCGTCGACCGTCGCGTCGCGGTTGAACTCGAGCGATGGCAGTCCATCCTCGAGGCCGTAGCGCTCGTAGCCCAGCGCCGCGAGGTCGTCGAGCGGGTTGTTCGGTCGCGCCAGTCGGCGCACGCCGTCGTAGCCGAACAGGTAGATGCGTCCGTCGCGATCGCGCGCGATGGCGTAGACGACGCGCGCGACGTCGGCCGGCTCGGCCAGCGCTTCGCACGGCGCGCTGCCGTCGGCCGCAAGCTTCACGCGCATCGCGCCGTGGTACGTGCCGGCCCAGAGCTCGCCCGCCGCACCCGGTGCGAGCGCCACGACTTCGTCGTGCGGCAGGCACGCGACCGGCATCGGCACGACGGCGTCGCCTCGGATCTCCATCAGCCCGTTCGACGTACCGAGCACGAGCCGGCGCGTTCCGCCCGCGTCCGTGACGTCGCGCATCGCGCGCACCGCGAGCAGCCCGAGCACCGGATCTGCCTCGAACGGTGCCTCGAGCCGGCCGTCGCGCCAGCGCGCGATGCCGTGGCCGGTGCCCACCCAGAGCGTGCCGCCCGCCTCGTCGTCGTGCCACACGAGGCTGTCCGCGGCGAGCGCCGGCAGCGGCGAATTGTCCACGCTGAATTCGCGGATCGTGTCGCCGTCGAGCTGCACGAGGCCGCGCATCGTGCCGAGCCACAGGCGGCCGCGCGTGTCGCGCAGGATGTCGTACACCACGGCCTGTGCGAGGCGCGGCGGCAGGAACGGCACGAAGCGGCCGTCGACCAGGCGCACGGCACCGCCGAGCGTGCCGATCCACAGCGCCGCGCCGTTGCCGTCCAGGTCCGCTTCGCCGACGCCCACGACGCCGCGCTGCGGCAGCCCGTCGCGCTCGTCGAACGTGCGGAAGCGCCCGGGTTCGAGGCGCAGCACGCCGGCGCTCGCCGAGCCGATCCACGTCACCGCGTCCGCGTCGCGGCCGGTCACGAGCAGCGACCACGCGAACGGATCGGACAGCCCGTCGCGTTGCGTGAGCACGCGGTATTCGCCCTGCGCATCGAGCTCGACGAGGCCGCCGCCGTACGTGGTCGCGAGCATCACCGGCTCGCCCGCGCGGTCGATGCGCACGGCGAGCGACGTCACCGCGCCCTGCGGGAAGCCCTGCGCGATCCCGTATTGCACGAGGCGGTCGCCGGCGAGCCGCGCGAGGCCGCGCCCCGAGCCGATCCAGAGCACGGGCTTGCCCGCTTCTCGCCCGAACTCGGCGAGCGCGCGCACGGCGTCGTTCGGCAGTCCTTCGTCGCGGCCGAGGTGGAAATCGCTGCGCACGAGGCCCGCGCCGGAATGGTCGAAGCGATACAGGCCGTCGAGGTTCGTGCCGACCCACAGGCAGGGTCCGTTCGGGCCCTCGCCCTCGAGCAGCTCCGCGACTTCCAGGCCCGCGCTCTCCGGCACGAGCGCGCACGTATCCACGGTGCAGTCGTACAGGCCCTTCGGCGTGCCCGCCCAGATGCGTTCCGGCGCACGCGAGCGCGTGAGCGCCTCGACCGCGCCGAGCGATGCGCCGCCGGCACGCACTTCGCGCCAGCCGGCGCGCGTGCGCAGCAGCAGGCCCGACTCGCCCGTGCCCACCCAGAGGTGTGCACGCTCGGCGAGCAACTGGTTCACGGCGTCGTGCGGCGTCCCGGGCAGCGGCACGCGCTCGAAGCGGCGGCCGTCGTAGCGCGCGAGCCCGTCCTGCGTGCCGGCATAGACGTAGCCTTCGGCGTCCTGCGCGAGCGCATACACCGTGAGCTGCGGCAGGCCCTCGACCGAGCCGAACGTGCGCACGCCGATCATGCGACCCGGCGGTTCGGGGCGTGGTGGCGGGCCGGGCACGACGTCGAGCGCGAGCGCCCCCAGCGACTGCGCGCCGAGTACTGCGACCAGCGCGACTGAGCTCGCTCGCATTCGATCCCCTCGTATCGCGACGATGATATGCGGCGGGCGTGCGAAAACGCCTCGCCAGCCACGCACCCAGCCGGCTTTATGATCAAACCCGTGAGCTTTACAATCGAGCAAGCCAGCTTTATGGTCAAGTCATGAAGGCACCGGGAAAGCGATACGACGACGCGACCATCGAAACCCTGCTGCTCGACCTCGTCGACACCCATCCCAACGACCTGGTTCGAGTCGTCGCGGCGCGCATACCGACAACGAGGCCAACCGTTCTGTTGCGAGTGCGCAAACTCATCCTGGGCGGCTACCTGACTTCATCAGGCGGCAGTCGCCCCCGTTACGCGCGTGGTGGCAGTGTCCGACGGTCGTTTCGCTACGACACCGCCGGGCTCGACGAAGACAGCGTGTGGCGCCGCGACGTGCGCCCGCTGCTGGAAGGTCTGTCGGCGAACGTGATTGCCTTGTGCCAACACGGCCTGACGGAAATGGTGAACAACGCCGTAGACCACTCTGGAGCGGAGTCGGTAACGGTTTTCGTCGATCGCAGTCCGAATCGTCTTGCCATGGTTGTCGACGACGACGGCATCGGCATCTTCAGAAAGATCGCTACCCATCTGGAGCTACCGGACGATCGCCTGGCCTTGTTCGAACTCGCGAAGGGAAAGCTGACGACCGATCCTGCGCGTCACACCGGTGAGGGTGTGTTCTTCAGTTCGCGCATGTTCGACTCCTTCCAGATCGTTTCCGGCGCGCTCACTTTCGATCATGACCAGCAGGAACCGGACGACGTGCTGACGGAAGCGGAGGTCGACCTGAAGGGCACGAGTGTCGTCATGATCGTTTCACCGACATCGCGGCGCACGATCAAGCAGGTGTTCGATGAATTCTCGAGCGGACCGGACGATTACGCATTCGCGAAGACGATCGTGCCGGTTCGGCTCGCCGCATTCGGCGACGAGAACCTGGTCAGTCGGTCACAAGCGCGGCGCGTCATGCAGCGCGTCGAGAGATTCCGGACGGTCGTGCTGGACTTCGCGGGCGTCGATACGATCGGGCAGGCGTTCGCGGACGAAATCTTCCGCGTGTTCGCCGACGCGCACCCGAACGTCGAACTCGTTCCCATGCACCCGGTCGTCGCCGTGCAGCACATGATCAGGCGCGCGCAAGATCTCCGGGCGCCGTTGTTCGATGGCTGACCGTGGCGCGGAAGAAAACAGCGATGCGCGGACGTCGTGCCGAACCGGAACTGATGTCGCGGCCAGACCAATCGGGGAGGGCGAGGTGACTGGCTGGGTTCCCGAACGACGGTCATCGCGCCTGTGGCAACGTCGACGCGGGTCCTCTGCAACTCCAGGTTCACCGGCAAGCAGGTCCGAAAGTTTTCCACGTCGTGAGGCGCCGCTCAGTCCCCGAGCGTCAGCAGGCTCGCGTTGCCGCCCGCCGCCGTCGTGTTGACGGTGAGCGTGCGCTCGGTCGCGAAGCGCGGCAGGTAGTGCGGGCCGCCGGCCTTCGGGCCGGTGCCGGACAGGCCCTCGCCGCCGAACGGCTGCACGCCGACGACGGCGCCGATCATGTTGCGGTTGACGTAGCAGTTGCCGGCCTTCACGCCCTTCGCGATGCGCTCGATGGTCGAGTCGATTCGCGAGTGGATGCCGAGCGTCAGGCCGTAGCCGGTGGCGTTGATCGCATCGATCACCTGGTCGAGGTCCGCGGCTTTCCAGCGCAGCACGTGCAGCACCGGGCCGAACACCTCGCGCGTGAGGCGGTCGAGTGAGTCGATCTCGAACGCGCGCGGCGCGAAGAACGTGCCGTTCGCGCAGGCCTCCGGCAGCCTCACGCAGTGGATGAGCCTTGCTTCCTTCGCCATGCGCTCGGCATGCGCCTCGAGCACGCGGCGCGCCGGTTCGTCGATCACGGGGCCGACGTCGGTGGACAGCAGCGCGGGGTCGCCCACCACGAGCTCGTCCATCGCGCCGCGCAACATGGCGATCACCTTGTCTGCGATCTCGTCCTGCACGAACAGGATGCGCGCGGCCGAGCAACGCTGGCCGGCCGAGCCGAACGCGGACGCCATCGCGTCCTTCACCAGCTGTTCGGGCAGGGCCGAGGAGTCCGCGATCAGTGCGTTCTGGCCGCCGGTCTCGGCGATCAGCGTCGCGATCGCCGCGTCGCGCGCGGCGAGCGAGCGGTTGATCGTGCGTGCCGTTTCGGTGGAGCCGGTGAACACGACGCCCGCGACGCGCGGGTCCGACGTGAGTGCGGCGCCCACCGTGCGCCCTTCGCCGGGCACGAACTGCAGCACGGCCTCGGGCACGCCCGCTTCGTGCAGCAGCTTCACGGCGGCATAGCCGATCAGGCTGGTCTGCTCCGACGGCTTCGCGAGCACGGCGTTGCCGGCCATCAGCGCGGCCGTCACCTGGCCCATGAAGATCGCGAGCGGGAAATTCCACGGGCTGATCGCGACGAACACGCCGCGCCCGTGCAGGCTCATCTCGTTCGACTCGCCGGTCGGGCCGGGCAGTACTTCCGGGCGCCCGAACTGCTCGCGGCCCTGCGCCGCGTAGTAGCGGCAGAAATCGGCGGCTTCGCGCACCTCGGCGATCGCGTCGCCCAGCGTCTTGCCGGCCTCGCGCACGCACAGCGCCATGAACTCGGCGCGACGCTGCTCCAGCAGGTCGGCCGTGTGCTCGAGGATCTTCGCGCGCGACGCCGCGGGCAGCGCGTCCCACGCGGGCTGCGCGGCGACGGCGGCGCGCAGTGCCGCGTCGACCGCGGCGCCATCGGCCTGCTGCGCCTCGCCCACCGGCTGCCGGCGGTCGGCCGGGTTCGTGTGCGCATGCGGCGGATTCTTCGATACATAGCCCGGCACCAGTGGCGCGGACTTCCACGGCCCGCGCTTCTCGTTGATCGACTGGGCCAGTGCGCGCAGCTCGTTCTCGTCGGCGAAATTGACGCCCATGGAATTCTTCCGGTGCCCGCCGTACAGCGCGAGCGGCAAGGGGATCTTGGGATGGTGCTTATCGGGCAGCGCGCGCACGACGTCGGCCGGGTCCGCGACCAGCGACTCGACCGGCACGCTCTCGTCGACGATGCGGTTCACGAACGACGTGTTCGCGCCGTTCTCGAGCAGGCGGCGCACGAGGTAGGGCAGCAGGTCCTCGTGCGAGCCGACCGGCGCATAGACGCGGCAAGCGAGCGCGGCGCGCTCGTCGAGCACCTCTGCGTACAGGTCGGTGCCCATCCCGTGCAACCGCTGGAATTCGTACGCGGCGCCGCCCGCGAGGTGCTGGATCGCCGCGATCGTGTGCGCGTTGTGCGTCGCGAACTGCGGGTAGAACGCGTCGCCGTGCGCGAACAGCCGCTTCGCGCAGGCGAGGTAGGAAAGGTCGGTGTTCGGCTTGCGCGTGAACACCGGGTAGCCCGCATGGCCGTCGACCTGCGCGCGCTTCACCTCGGCGTCCCAGTACGCGCCCTTCACGAGGCGCACGTTCCAGCGCCGCCCCGCCGCCTTCGCCTGCGCGGCCAGCCAGTCGATGACCGGCAACGCCCGCTTCTGGTACGCCTGCACCGCAAGGCCGAAGCCGTGCCAGCCGTCCAGGCTCGGATGCACGAAGACCGCCCGCATCACCTCGAGCGAGAGCTGCAGCCGGTCGGCCTCTTCCGCGTCGACCGTCATCGGGATGCCGACCTGCTTCGCCAGCTGCGCGAGCGCGAGCACCTTGGGGACGAGCTCGTCGAGCACGCGCTCGCGCTTCGCGATCTCGTAGCGCGGGTGCAGCGCGGACAGCTTCACCGAGATCGACGGCGCCGCCACCAGCTCGGCGAATGGCCCGCGCGCGCCGATCGCCCGGATCGCGTCCTGGTAGGCCTTGAAGTAGCGCTCCGCGTCGGCCTGCGTGAGCGCGGCCTCGCCGAGCATGTCGTACGAATAACGGTAGCGCCGGTTTTCCTTTTCCTTCGAACGGTCGAGCGCCTCGGCGATCGTCCGCCCCATCACGAACTGGTGGCCCATGATGCGCATCGCCTGGCGCACGGCCAGGCGCACCACGGGCTCGCCGCTGCGCCCGACCAGGCGCTTCAGCGCGCCGAAGAAGTTGCGCTTCGTCTCCTCGGCCAGCGAGATCAGCTTGCCGGTGAGCATCAGGCCCCAGGTCGAGGCGTTCACGAACAGCGAGTCGCTCTTGCCGAGGTGCGACTCCCAGTCGGCGTCGCCCAGCTTGTCGCGGATCAGGCGGTCGGCCGTCGCGGCGTCGGGGATGCGCAGCAGCGCTTCCGCGACGCACATCAGCAGCACGCCCTCCTCGGACGAAAGGTCGTACTCGCGCATCAGGCTCTCGACCGCCGACTGCTCGCTGGCGCGCGCGCGGACCCGCGTCACGAGCGCGCGCGCATGGGCCAGGACCGCATCGCGCTCGGCATCGGGGAACGTGGCCTGCGCGAGCAGCTCCTCGACCACGGCAGGCTCGTCCGCGGCATAGCGCGCCGTGATGCGGCGCCAGGCCTCGTCGCCGGCCGGCGGCAGCTCGGGCGCGAGGATCGCCGCGGGGTCCGCGGCGGGCGAGGTCGGGGCAGGAACGGCCATGGTGCGTGGGCCGGCATCGGAGCGGGGTGCGAAGTGTAGGAGCGCCCTTCACGGCGCGACAAGGACGCCGCGAACGCGAATCCTTGCTTGCCCCCCTCTCCGCGCGACCCCTACAATCCGCCGGTTTCCCGCCGTGGCGTCCACGGCCATGATCGAGCAGCGTTCCACCCCGGTTTCGCCGTTCGCCCGCGAGTTCCTGCTGAGGCCCAACCGCTCGATGTCGGCGCGCGGGCTGGCAGTGTTCTTCACGGGCCTCGCGACCGTGGCAGGGGTCGTCTCGATGGTGAGCGCCGGGCAGGGAAACTGGTTCGCGCCGGCGTTCGCCGCGGCCGAGCTGGCGGTGGTGGGGCTGTGCCTGCGGCTGGCATGGCGCCGGTCGGGCCGGTGCGAGCGCATCGCGCTGTCCGACGCCGCGGTGCTGGTGGAGCGCGAGCCGGGTGCGACGCGCTTCGACCCGTACTGGGTGCGGGTGGAGCGGCACGCGGGCACGTGGCCGGGCGAGGCGCACCTGGTGCTGACCTCGCACGGGCGGGTGGTGGAAATCGGCGCGTTCCTGGCCGAGAACGAGCGCGAGGCGCTCGAGCGGGAATTGAAGCGGGCGCTGGCGGCGCTGAAGGCGCCCGGCGAGGCGCATACGGATACCGAACGAAGGTGACGCAATGAAGCGATACGCGAAGTGGGCCGGCTTGCTCGCGCTGCTCCAGGCGCCCGCGCTGATGGCCGCCGTGCCGGAGCGCTGGGGCCTCAACCTCACGCCGGGCGTGACCGAGACCGCGGCCGCGGCCTACCGCATGCACATGATCATGCTGTGGATCTGCGTGGTCATCGGCATCATCGTGTTCGGCGCGATGTTCTACGCGATGTTCAAGTTCCGGAAATCGCAGGGCGCCGTCGCCGACAAGAGCCTCACCCACAGCACCACGGTCGAGATCATCTGGACCGTCATCCCCGTGCTGATCCTCATCATCATGGCGGTGCCGGCGACCAAGACGCTGATCTTCATGGCCGACACGCGCAATGCCGACATGACCGTGAAGGTCACCGGCTACCAGTGGAAGTGGCGCTACCAGATCGTCGACTACCGGGGCACGCCGCAGTCGGTGAACTTCATGTCGACGCTCGGCATGAACTCGAACAAGACGCGCATCCGCGGCTCCGGCCTCGACCCGAATGCGGTGAAGGACGGCGACGAGAGCGCCTACCTGCTCGAGGTCGACAAGCCGCTGCTGCTGCCGACCGGCACGAAAGTGCGCTTCCTGTTCACGGCCGACGACGTGATCCACGCGTGGTGGGTGCCGGCGCTGGGCTGGAAGCAGGATGCGATCCCCGGCTTCGTCAACGAGGCGTGGACCGACATCAAGGAGCCCGGCGTCTATCGCGGGCAGTGCGCCGAGCTGTGCGGCAAGGACCACGGCTTCATGCCGATCGTCGTGCAGGCGGTGCCGCGCGCCGAGTTCGAGGCGTGGATGGCGGACATGACGCCGAAGGCGGCGCAGCCGTCACAGGCCGTCGCCGCCGTCGCGCCGGCAGCGCAGTAACCGTTACCGATTCGAGGCGCCGCGCCCCGCGCGGCGACGAACGAAACGCAGAGCCGGCCGCGAGCCGGCCGAACCAGAGGCAACCGCAATGGCAACGCACGCCGCTCACGCTCACACCGACCACGCACACGACGACCACGACCACAAGCCGCACGGCTTCGTGAATCGCTGGTTGTTCAGCACGAACCACAAGGACATCGGCACGATGTACCTGATTTTCGCGCTGGCGATGTTCTTCGTCGGCGGCGCGATGGCGATGGTGATCCGCGCCGAGCTGTTCCAGCCGGGCCTGCAGTTCGTGCATCCGGAATTCTTCAACCAGATGACCACGATGCACGCGCTGATCATGATCTTCGGCGCGGTCATGCCGGCGTTCGTGGGCCTCGCGAACTGGATGATCCCGCTGCAGATCGGCGCGCCCGACATGGCGCTGCCGCGCATGAACAACTGGTCGTTCTGGTTGCTGCCCTTCGCGTTCACGCTGCTGCTGTCCACGCTGTTCATGGACTCCGGCGCGCCGGCTGGCGGCTGGACGATGTACCCGCCGCTGTCGCTGCAGATGGGCCACAACATCGCGTTCCTGATCTTCGCGGTCCACCTGATGGGCATCAGCTCGATCATGGGCGCGATCAACATCATCGCGACCATCCTGAACATGCGCGCGCCGGGCGTGGACCTGCTCAAGATGCCGCTGTTCACCTGGACCTGGCTGATCACGGCGTTCCTGCTGATCGCCGTCATGCCGGTGCTCGCGGGCGCCGTCACGATGCTGCTCACCGACCGCTTCTTCGACACCAGCTTCTTCAACGCGGCCGGCGGCGGCGACCCGGTGATGTTCCAGCACGTGTTCTGGTTCTTCGGGCACCCCGAGGTGTACATCATGATCCTGCCCGCGTTCGGGATCGTGTCCGAGATCATCCCGACGTTCGCGCGCAAGCCGCTGTTCGGCTACCAGGCGATGGTCTACGCGGTCGCGTCGATCGCGTTCCTGTCGTTCATCGTGTGGGCGCACCACATGTTCACGGTCGGCATGCCGCTCGGCGGCGAGCTGTACTTCATGTACGCGACGATGCTGATCGCGGTGCCTACCGGCGTGAAGGTGTTCAACTGGGTATCGACGATGTGGAAATCGTCGATGACGTTCGAGACGCCGATGCTGTTCGCGCTCGCGTTCGTCATCCTGTTCACGATCGGCGGCTTCTCGGGGCTGATGCTCGCGATCGTGCCGGTCGACTTCCAGTACCACGACACGTATTTCGTGGTGGCGCACTTCCACTACGTGCTCGTCACGGGCGCGGTGTTCGGCATCATCGCGGGCGCGTACTACTGGCTGCCGAAGTGGACGGGCCACATGTACAACGAGCGCCTCGGCAAGATCCATTTCTGGTCGAGCACGATCTCGGTGAACGTGCTGTTCTTCCCGCAGCACTTCCTCGGCCTGGCCGGCATGCCGCGCCGCATCCCCGACTACAACGTCGCGTTCGCCGACTTCAACATGATCAGCTCGATCGGCGGCTTCTGGTTCGGCCTGACGCAGCTGCTGTTCGCGTACATCGTCTGGCAGACGGTGCGCGGCGGCGCGAAGGCCACGGCGAACGTCTGGGAAGGGGCGCACGGGCTCGAGTGGACGGTGCCCTCGCCGGCGCCGTTCCACACGTTCGAGACGCCGCCCGTGATCACCAACGACATGCTTGCGCACGGCGACGTAACCCATTGAGGGACCGATTCAAGAGTGGAAGCCGCGCGGGCGACCTCTGCCGGTCTGCTTCCACACCCCCGCCGGCCGCGTTGCGGCCGGCGCCCCCTGACTCAGGGGGCTGAAGAGCTAGAGCGATGCTGGCCAACGCAATGAACGTCAACGAAGTCAGCGAGAAGCAGCGCCGCGCGGCGCGCCGGACGGCGTTCGTGCTGGGGCTGGTCGCGCTCGCCATCTTCGGCGCGTTCGTCGCGAGCGTGGTGTCCAAGTGACGATCCAGGACCGCAAGCGCGCGAACTCGCGGACGCTGCGGCGCCTGCTGATCGCCGCGGGCGGCTCGTTCCTGTTCGCGTTCGCGCTCGCACCGGCCTACCGGATCGCGTGCGAGAAGGTGTTCGGCATCAAGCTCGAGGAAGGCGCCGTGGCGTCCGACAAGGTCGGCGGCTACGCCGTCGACGAGTCGCGCACGGTGACGGTGCAGTTCGACACGGGCGTGAGCTCGGGCCTGCCGTGGCAGTTCGCGCCGAAGGTCGTGTCGATGCAGGTGCATCCGGGCGAGCCCGCGGAAGCGCTGTTCACGGCCACGAACACCGGCCTCGGCGCGCTCGTGGGCCAGGCCGTGCCGAGCATCGCGCCGAACACCGCGTCGATCTATTTCAACAAGACCGAATGCTTCTGCTTCACCGAGCAGAAGCTGGATGCCGGCGAGACGCGCGAGATGCCCGTGCGCTTCGTGGTCGACCCGGCGCTGCCGGAAGGCGTGAACACGCTGACGCTGTCCTACACTTTCTACCTCAACGACATCGCGACGCAGAAGCTCGCCGACAATTCGGCCGGCTGAGCGCGACGCAAAACAGAAGCGGGTACGCCATGGAACACGCCCACCACGACGCCTCCAAGTACTACGTGCCGCACGGGACCAACTGGCCCATCGTCGGTTCGGTCGCGCTGTTCTGCCTCGTCGGCGGCGCCGCGAACTGGCTGAACGGCCACCCGTGGGGCAAGTTCGTCAGCCTGCTCGGCCTGTTCCTGCTGCTGTTCATGATGTGGGGCTGGTTCGGCCAGGTCATCCGCGAGTCGATCGCGGGCTTCTACAACCGCCAGGTCGATACCTCGTTCCGCATGGGGATGATCTGGTTCATCTTCTCCGAGGTGATGTTCTTCGCCGCGTTCTTCGGCGCGCTGTTCTACGCGCGCACGCTCGTCGTTCCGTGGCTCGGCGGCGCCGGCGATGGCGCGATGAACCAGGTGTTGTGGCCGGGCTACGACGCGACGTGGCCGACGAACGGCCCGGGCAACGTCGGCGGCGCGTTCGAGACGGTGCCTGCCTGGGGCATCCCGCTGCTCAACACGCTGCTGCTGCTCTCCTCGGGCGTCACGATCACGATCGCGCACCACGCGCTGCGCGCCGGCCAGCGCGGCCGCCTGCTGCTGTTCCTGTTCCTGACGATCCTGCTCGGCTTCACGTTCCTCGGCTTCCAGGCCTACGAGTACATGGCGGCGTACAACCACCACAACCTGACGCTCGCGTCCGGTGTGTACGGTTCGACGTTCTTCATGCTCACCGGCTTCCACGGCATGCACGTCACGCTGGGCGCGATCATGCTCTCCGTGATCTGGTTCCGCTGCCTGAAGGGCCACTTCTCGAAGGAGCACCACTTCGGCTTCGAAGCCGTCGCGTGGTACTGGCACTTCGTCGACGTGGTGTGGCTGGGGCTGTTCCTGTTCGTCTACGTGCTCTGACGGAGCGGCTGTTCGTGGGAGTCCACCTCGTGGGCGATGTTCAGAGCATCGCGCACAGGGTGCGCTCCTGCCTCCGTAGGGAACCGTTCAGTGCCCCACGACGATCCCGTGCGGATTGATCAAGCCCAGCCAGATCATCAGGCAGATGACGAGGATGAGGCCCACCGACAGGCCGATGCGCCAGGTGAGCGAGTTCACCGTGCGGTCGCTCTGGCCCTTGTCGCTCATCATGTAATACAGCGCCGCGCCGAGGTTGTAGACCACGGCGAGGAACACCACGACGATGAGCAGCTTCTGCAGGGCCATGACGCGCTCGAAGTTTCAAGGCGCGCGCATGATATCGCGCGCGCCGGCGTGACTCCGTGAGCGCGCGGCGCATCGCCTGGGCCGTGCTTGCCGTCGCGCTCGCTGCGGGTTTCGCGTCGCTCGGCGCCTGGCAGCTCGGCCGCGCGCAATGGAAGGAGCGCCAGCGCGACGCGATCGCGCGCGCCGGCACGCTCGCACCCGTCGGCCTCGCCGCGGCGCTCGCCGCCGGCGATGCGCTCGCGGACGCGAACGCCGCGCTGGCCG
>CALKUS010000210.1 GCA_937996755.1 uncultured Pseudomonadota bacterium
ATTGGAACTGGGTCCGGAGGAGGGGCGGGCCAGCGCCCCTCCTTCGGTCGCCGGCAGGCGAAACTGTCCAGAGCGACAGCTCCGTCGAAAACTGATGCCTGCATCGCGGCGGCCCAGCCGTTCCCGCGCAGCAGACGAAGCAGGTCGCGCCGATCAGGACGACGTCGGAATGCGCAGCACGTCGCCGACACGCACGGTGTCGGTCTTGAGCTTGTTCTCGTTCCGCAATGCCGCCAACGTCACGCGATGCCGCTGCGCGATGAGCGACAGCGACTCCCCCCTCGCCACGATGTGCTGCCTGGGCGGCAGCGGATGCATCGCGATCCACGTGCCCGGCGGCGGCGCGGCGTGGAAGTACTCGCGCACGCCGGACAGGATGGCGTCGGCGAGCTTGCGTTGCTCGACCGGGTTGCTGAGGCGCTTCTCCTCGGCCGGGTTCGAGATGAACGCCGTCTCGACGAGGATCGAAGGCACGTCGGGCGAGCGCAGCACCACGAAGTTCGCGCGCTGCACCTCGCGCTTGTGCACCTTGCCGAGGCCGGAGATGCCCTGCAGGACGTGCATCGCGACGGCGCCGCTCGACGCGAGCGTCGCGCCCTGCGAGAGGTCGAGCAGCACGGCCGCGAGCGTGCCGTCCTTGTCGTCGAGCGATACGCCGCCCACGAGGTCGGAGGCGTTCTCGCGGTCGGCGAGCCAGCGCGCGGCTTCGCTCGACGCGCCGCGCTGCGACAGCATGAACACGGACGATCCCGCGGCCGAGCGCTTGTGGAACGCATCGGCGTGGATCGAGATGAACAGGTCGGCGCGCGCTTCGCGTGCCTTTTCGTAGCGCCGCTCGAGCGGGATGAAGTAGTCGCCGTCGCGGATCAGCACGGCCTTCATGCCGGGCTCGGCTTCGATGACGTCGGCGAGGATCTTCGCGCACGCGAGCGTGATGTCCTTCTCGCGCTTGCCCGTCGCGCCGAGCGCACCCGGGTCCTCGCCGCCGTGGCCCGCGTCGATCGCGACGATCACGTCGCGTTCGTCCGGCGGCACGGCGCTCGCCACCGACTTCACGATGCGTTTCGTCCCGGACTCGCGCCCGTAGAGGTCGACGACGAGGCGGTGTCCCTTGCCCTCCGCCGGCGGCAGCAGGAACGACTTCGCGCGCGCATCGCCGTCGACGTCGAGCACGATGCGCAGGTCCTTCGGCGTCGGGCGGCCCGAGCGCAGCGCCTTCACGACGCCCTTGCCCGCGGGCACGACGTAGTCGCGCGCGAGCGTCGAGTCCTCGAGGTCGATGACGATGCGCGCGGGATCGCTGAGCACGAACAGCTTGTAGTCGACCGAGCCGCCGAGGTCGAACACCGCGCGCGTGTATTCCGGGCTCTCCCAGATGCGCGCGGCGCGCACTTCCGTGGCCGACGCGGGCGCGCTGCCGGCGAGCGCCAGCAGGAAGGCGGCCAAGTACCTCGCGGCGAACCCCCGTCGCATGCGCGGCATTCAAGCGCATGCCGCGCACTTTGGCAAGCGAATTTTCCTTGAGAATCCGCCGCCTGCAGGACGTTCTTCAGGCTTCGGTTCAGCGGGTGGGCTCGTTCGGGAGGCGGGCGAGCATGGCGGCGCCTGCCGGCGTGTCGGCCGTCGCCACCAGGTCGCGGCGCAGGCCGGCGTGTGCGAGCGCCAGCACGAGGTCGGCCGCGGGCAGTGCGTCGGCGCCCTTCTCGGGCCATTCGACGAGCATCGCGGCATCCGGCGACGCGAGGTCGCGGACTCCCAGGTACTCGAGCTCGTCGGGCGACGCGAGCCGATAGAGGTCGAGGTGGTGCAGCGTGCCGCCGGGCACGGCGTAGGTTTCGACGAGCGTGTACGTGGGGCTCTTCACGCGCGCGCCCGGCGTCAGCGCGCGGATCAGCGCGCGCGCGAACGTGGTCTTGCCGGCGCCGAGCTCGCCGCGCAGGTGCACCACGCTGCCGGGAACGAGCGCGCGCGCCGCGTGGATCGCGAGGTTCTCGAGGCCGGGCTGGTCGAGCCCGAGCCAGCGCCGCTCGGTGCTCACGTGCCCACCGCCTGCGCGATGCACGCGGCGACGTCGGCCGCGAGCAGGCCGCGCGACAGCCCACGCGCAGCGCGCCGGGCCGCTTCGGCATGCGCCGCGACGCCGGCGCACGCGGCGTCGAACGGCGCGAGCCCCTGCGCGGCGAACGCGGCGACGACGCCGGCCAGCACGTCGCCCATGCCACCGCTCGCCATCGCGGGATTCGCGCCGCCGCCGATCGCGAGCGCGCCGTCGGGCGATGCGACCACGGTGCCCGCGCCCTTGAGCACGACGACGGCGCCGTGACGCCCGGCGATGGCGAGCGCGGCCGCACAGCGGTCGCGCTGCACGGCCGCGACGTCGCTGCCCAGCAATCGCGCCGCTTCGCCCGGGTGCGGCGTGAGCACGCAACCGGACGGCAGCGTGCGCGATGCAGCCGCGAGTCGATTCAGCGCGTCCGCATCGAGCACGGCGGGCTTGCCGGCTGCGAGCGCACGCGCCAGCAGGCCCGCCCCCCACTCGCCCTGGCCCAGGCCCGGGCCCACGACGAGCCAGGTCGCGCGCCCGATCGCGTCGTTGCAGCGCGACGGGTCGCCGGCATCGAACGCCATCAACTCGGGCCGACGAGCGAGCGCGGCCGCGACGTGCGCGGCGTCCGTGGCGAGCGAGACGAGGCCGGCACCGGCTCGCGCTGCCGCTTCGGCCGCGAGCAGCGCGGCGCCTCCGAGGCCGCGCGCACCGCCGACCACGAGCACATGGCCGACGCGGCCCTTGTGCGTCGACGGCGCACGCCGCGGCAGCAGCACGCGTGCGATGCCGGCGTCGAGCAGCTTCGCGCCCGAGCTCGCCGGCGTTGCGACGCCGAGCGTCTCGAGCACGAGCTCGCCGCGCACGTCGAATGCGTCGCCCGTCCACAGGCCGCGCTTGTGCGCGAGGAACGTCACGGTGAGGTCGGCGCGTACGCACGGTGCATGCGCGTGGCCGCGATCCGCGTCGAGGCCCGACGGCACGTCGAGCGCGAGCTTCGCGCCGCGCGCGGCGTTCAGCGCGGCGATCAGCGCCGCCGCGTCGCTGTCGGGATCGCGCGCGAGGCCGATGCCGAACATCGCGTCGACGACGAGGTCGGCAGTCGCGAGCGCGTCGCCTGCCGCCGACCATGGCCTGGTTTCCCCGGTCCAGGCCTGCGCCGCGGCGCGCGCGTCGTCGGCGCGCGGTGCGCCGTTCGCGAGCACGACGACCTCGCAACCCGCTTCGCGCGCCAGCCGGGCGACGACGTATCCGTCGCCGCCGTTGTTGCCGGGACCGGCGCAGACGGCGATGCGCCGCGCCTCGGGCCAGCGCGCGCGGGCGCGCCGCCACGCGGCGGCGCCGGCGCGCGCCATGAGGCCGGGATCGCCCGCGGGCAGGCGTGCGGCGGCGTCGCGCTCGATCGCGCGCAGCTCGTCGACGGAAAACAGCGGTTCGGAGGGTGCGCGCACGCGGCGATTATAATCGTCGCGGTGCACCCGCCCGCCTGCGACTACGCCGCGCTCGCCGACGAGATCCGTCGCTGGGGCGCGGAGCTCGGCTTCCAGCAGCTCGGCATTTCCGGCGTGGAGCTGCCGGAGGACGAGGCGCGGCTGCTGGCGTGGCTGGCGCAGGGTCGCCACGGCGACATGGAATACATGGCGCGCCACGGGACGAAGCGCTCGCGCCCGGTCGAGCTCGTGCCGGGCACGACCCGGGTCATTTCCGTGCGCATGGACTACTGGCCCGATGCCGACGACGCCGTCGCGGTGCTCGACGACGCACGAAAGGCCTATGTCTCGCGCTACGCGCTCGGTCGCGACTACCACAAGGTGCTGCGCCACCGGCTGCAGCAACTCGCCGACCGCATCGCCGAACGCGTGGGGCCGTTCGGCCACCGCGCGTTCACCGACAGCGCGCCCGTGCTCGAGAAGCCGCTCGCGCGCGACGCCGGGCTCGGCTGGATCGGCAAGCACACGAACCTGATCAACGCGAAGGCGGGATCGTGGTTCTTCCTCGGCGAGCTCTACACCGACCTTCCGCTGCCGGTCGACGCGCCGGCGCGCGACCATTGCGGCACGTGCTCGCGCTGCATCGAGGCCTGCCCGACCGGCGCGATCGTCGCGCCGTACCAGCTCGACGCGCGGCTGTGCATCTCGTACCTCACGATCGAGTCGCCCGCGCCGATCCCGGAAGCGCTGCGGCCCGCGCTCGGCAACCGCATCTACGGCTGCGACGACTGCCAGCTGGTCTGTCCCTGGAACAAGTTCGCGAAGCTGTCCGTCGAGCCGGACTTCCGCGAGCGACACGGCCTGGGCAGCGCGTCGCTGGTCGAGCTGTTCGCGTGGAGCGAGGAAGAATTCCTCGCGCGCACCGAAGGCTCGGCGATCCGCCGCATCGGCCACGAGCGCTGGCTGCGCAACATCGCGGTCGCGCTCGGCAATGCGCCGACGAGCGCGGAAGTCGTCGCCGCGCTCCGGTCACGCGCAGACCACCTTTCAGCATTGGTACGGGAGCACGTCGCGTGGGCTTTGCGACGCCACGGCGAAAGCGGATAGCGGATAGCGGGGAGCGCGGAGCGGGGAGCGGGGAGCGGCAAGAGCAGTGCGCGGCGTGCCCGTGCCGCTCCCCGCTGCCCGCTTACCGCTCTCGCTGCCGGATTTCCGCGAGCGCTGCGCGCGTCGCGGCGTCAGCGTCGTCGGGGAGCGCGCCGCCTTCGAGCGCCGGCAGGATGCCCTTCGCGATCTGCTTGCCGAGTTCGACGCCCCACTGGTCGAACGAATCGATGCCCCAGATCACGCCCTGCGCGTGCACCTTGTGTTCGTACGCCGCGAGCAGCATGCCGAGCGTCTCGGGTGCGAGGTCGTCGAGCAGCAGCAGCGACGCCGGACGATTGCCCGGGCACGCCTTCTCGGGCGCGGTTCCCGCCGGCGTGCCGTGCGTGAACGCGGCCGCCTGCGCGAGCAGGTTCGCGAGCAGCGCGCGGTGGTTCGCCTCGTGGCGGTGCGCCGGCTTCACGACGCCCAGCAGGTCGACCGGCACGCAATCGGTGCCCTGGTGCAGCGACTGGAAGAACGCGTGCTGCGCGTTCGTGCCGACGTCGCCCCACACGACCGGCGCGGCCGCGCGTGGGAGCGGCGCTCCGTCGGCGGCGACGCGCTTGCCGTTGGATTCCATCTCGAGCTGTTGCAGGTACGCGGGCAGCAGGCGCAGGCGCTCGTCGTACGGAATGCAGGCGAGCGAGGCGAGGCCCAGCGCGTTGCGGTTCCAGATGCCCGCAAGCGCGAGCCACACGGGGAGATTCCTCGCGAGCGGCGCTTCCGCATAGTGGCGGTCCATGCGCCGCGCGCCCGCGAGCAGCCGGCGGAACACGTCCATGCCGCACTGGAGCGCGATCGGCAGGCCGACCGCCGACCACAATGAATAGCGGCCGCCGACCCAGTCCCACATCGGCAGCACGCGCTCGGCCGGCACGCCGAATGCCGTCGCGGCCGCGACGTTCGCGCTCACGGCGACGAGCCGCTGCGCGACTTCGGCCTGCGGCAACGCGCCCGCGAGCCAGTCGCGCAGCACGGTTCCGTTGAGCAGCGTTTCCTGCGTACCGAAGCTCTTCGACACGAGGCACACGAGCGCACGTCGCGGATCGACGTCGCGCACGACGCGCGCAACGGCTTCGCCGTCGACGTTGGGGACGAAATGCACGCGCAGCCGCTCGTCGGCGTGCGCCGCGAGCGCATCGCAGGCGAGGCGCGGGCCGAGGTCGGAGCCGCCGATGCCCACGTGCACCACGTCGGTGACCGGGCTCTCGGGCGCGCGCACGGACGCGACGAGCGCGGACAGGCGCTCGCGGGCTTCGTTCGCGCTGCGCGCCGCATCGGCCGCGACGCCACGCGCGTCGGGCGCGGGCGCCGCGGCGCGCAGCGCGACGTGCAGTGCGGGACGCCGCTCGGTGCGGTTGACCATTTCGCCGGCGTACATCGCGGCGATCGCGCGCGGCAGTTGCGCCGCTTCGGCGAGCGCGAGCAACGCGGCGAACGCGTCGTCGTCCAGGCGCTGGCGCGACAGGTCGAGGCGCAGCGGGCCTTCGCGCAGCGCGAACCGGTCGACGCGACCCGTTTGCGCCAGCAGGTCGGCGGTGCGGGTCGGGCCGAGGCGCGCGGCGTGGCCGGCTAGCTCGGCCCAGCAGTTATCCAGCTGGCTCATCGTCGAAGGGGGCGCGAAACCGGGCGGCAGGGCAACCGGCTGATTTTAGGCAAAAAAAAACCCTCGCTGAAACCAGCGAGGGTAGAATCGGAGTGACGATTACCTCAAACAATGCGCCCTGCTGTCGGCGGGGATCGCTGTAAAGCGGTCAACCCGACGGCGAGGACAACTTACCACAGCTCGATGGGAAAAAGCTACGGTTGTGGTAAGCGCGCCGCAACTGTCGCCCGATCTGTGGCGCCTCCGCAACAGCCCGTTGCGCTGCGACACGAGCAAATACAGTCAGATCAACAAGTTATCGATCAGCCTCGTTGCGCCCAGGCGGGCCGCGGCGAGCGCGACCAGACCGGTGCGACGACCGCGCTCCGGCACGCGCAGGTCGTCGTCGGTGCGGATCGCCACGTAGTCGACGCGGAATCCTGCCGCTTCCAGGCGCGCCCTGCCCTCGGCCTCGACGTCGGCAATGGCATCGCCGCGCCGCACGCGCCCGGCGGCATCGCGCAGGGTCGCGCTGATGAGCGGTGCGCGCGCGCGCTCCTCGGGCGAGAGGTACTGGTTGCGCGAGCTCAGCGCGAGGCCGTCCGCCTCGCGTTGCGTCGGGCCCGCGACAATCGCGACCGGCAGCGCGAGGTCGGCGACCAGGCGCCGCACGACGAGCAGTTGCTGGAAGTCCTTCTGGCCGAACACGGCGACGTCGGGCTGCACGAAACCGAAGAGCTTCGCGACCACGGTCGCCACGCCACTGAAGTGTCCCGGACGGAACTCGCCGTCGAGCGTGCCGTCCAGCGAAGGGACTTCGATGCGCACGTGGCCATCGGTACCGAGCGGATACATCTCCTGCACGGAAGGCGCGAACAGCAGGTCGCAGCCGGCGTCGGCGAGCTGCGTCGCGTCCGCCTCGAGGGTCCGGGGGTAGCGCGCGAAATCCTCGTTCGGCCCGAACTGCGTCGGATTCACGAACACGCTCGCGACGACGCGGCCCGCGTTCGCGCGCGCCAGCGCGACGAGCGACAGGTGGCCGACGTGGAGATTCCCCATCGTGGGCACGAACCCGACGCGTTCGCCGGCGCGTTTCCACGCAGCCACCGCCTCGCGCAGCTCGCGCGCCGTCTCGACTCGCAGCATGTCAGTACGATTCCGCGGGCGCCGGGAACGTCTTCTCGCGCACGGCGGCGACGTACGCGCGCACGCTCGCCTGGAACGTGTCGTGGCCCTTCTGGAAATTGCGCGCGAAGCGCGGGCGCTTGCCGGGCGTGATGCCGAGCAGGTCGTAACAGACGAGGATCTGCCCGTCGCAGTCGACACCCGCGCCGATGCCGATCGTCGGGATGTGCAGCCCTTTCGTGATTTCGCCCGCGAGCGCCGCGGGGACCATCTCGAACACGATCATCTGCGCGCCGGCGTCCTGCGCCGCGAGCGCGTCGGCGCGCAACTTCTCCGCCGCCGCCTCCTCGCGGCCGTGTACGCGATATCCGCCGAGCTTGTGCACCGATTGCGGCGTGAGCCCGAGGTGCGCGCACACCGGGATGTCGCGTTCGGAGAGGTATCGGATTATGTCGATGACGTGTCCCGCGCCCTCGACCTTCACCATCGCGCAGTCGCCTTCCACCATGACGCGCGCGGCGTTGCGGAAGCCGGTTTGCGGATCGGGATAGCTGCCGTAGGGCATGTCGCCCATGCGCAGCGCGCGGCGCGCGCCGCGGGCGACGCACATCGCGTGGTACACGATGTGGTCGACGGTGACGGGGATCGTGGTGTCGCGACCCTGGATCACGTTGCCGAGCGAGTCGCCGATCAGCAGGACGTCGACGTCGCACGAATCGAAGATCGCGGCGAAGCTCGCGTCGTACGCGGTTAGCGCGACGATCTTCTCGCCCGCCGCCTTCTTCGCGGCGAGCGTGCGCACGGTCACGGGCGTGGTAGCCGGTGCATTCGCGTACATGGACTGGCTGCTCCGCCTATCGCACCGGAAAGGGACCGGCCGCCCGCACGGCCGAGCGTTCTACGGCATCCAGCGCTGCGAGGCAATCGCGGACGCTGCCGCGCCCGGGGATGACCACGCCCGCGGCGACCTCGGCCAGCGGCACCAGCGCGAACGCGCGCTCGTGCAGGCGTGGATGCGGCACGATGCAGTCGGGGCGCATGAACACCTCGTCGCGGTAGAGCAGCAGGTCGAGGTCGAGCACGCGCGGGCCCCAGCGGCGCTCGCTGCGCCGGTCGCGGCCGGCGAGGCGCTCCAGCGCGTGCAACGCCTGCACGAGCGCGGGCGGCGCCAGCTCGCACTCGAGCTCGACGACGGCGTTCGTGAAATCGGGCTGGTCGGCTTCGCCCCAGGGCGGCGTGCGATACAGCAGCGACTGCGCGACGACGCGCACCGGGTGCTGCACCTCCAGCTGCCGCAGCGCGACGCGGAACTGTGCGCCCGGATTGCCGAGGTTCGCGCCGAGCCCCACGAACACACCGGCGCGCGGGCCGCGCATCGCTCAGGCCCCCGGTGCGGCCGGCGGCGCACCATCGCGCCGCTTGCGCCGGCGACGCTTGCGCGGCGCGGGCGTGCCGCCGGTGGGCGGCAGCATCTCGACGGCCACGTCGTGCGGTTCCTTCGCCACGGCGTCGCGCCACCACGCAATCGTTTCCGCGAGCGCCGGCTCTTCCTCGCCGCGCAGCAGCAGGAAATCGTACGCGGCGCGGAAGCGCGGATGCGCCATGAGGCGCATCACCTTCTTGCGCGACAGCTGCGTGAATCGATGCTGCAGCGCCCAGATCTCGAGCATCGGGATCGAGAAACGCTTCGGCACGGCGATCAGCTTCGTCTGCTCGTGCACCGCCTGGTTCGCGGCACGCGCGAGCGCGAGCTGCGGGTCCGCGCCCTGCGCGCGCAGCTGCGCCTCGCGCGCGCGCACCGCGGGCCAGAGCAGCGCCGCAAGCAGGAACGCCGGCGTCACCGACTTGCCTTCCGCGAGCCGCTCGTCGGTGGAGCGCAACGCGTTCTCGATCAGCGGCGGCATCGCGCCGTCGCGGCCTTCCATCACCGCTGCCGTCGACGGCAGCAGGTGATGCAGCAGGCCGCTGGCCTCGAGCCAGCGGAAGCTCTCATGCGCGTGGCCGCTCATGAACAGCTTCAGCAGCTCGTCGAACAGGCGCGCGGGCGCGGCCTCGGCGATCAGCGGGGCGAGCTGCGCGATCGCGGCCCACGCCGAATCCTCGATCGTGAACCCGAGCTTCGCCGCCAGGCGCACCGCGCGCAGCATGCGCACCGGATCCTCGCGATAACGCTGCTCGGCATCGCCGATCAGTCGCAGGCAGCGCTGCTCGACGTCGGCGAAGCCGCCGACGTAGTCGCGCACGGAAAAATCCTCGATCGCGTAGTACAGCGCGTTCACCGTGAAGTCGCGGCGGACCGCGTCGTCCTCGATGCTGCCGTAGACGTTGTCGCGCACGATGCGGCCGTCGACCACGTGCCGGTCGCCCGAGCCGTCGTCTACGTGCGCACGGAACGTGGCGACCTCGATCGTCTCGGGCCCGAACACCACATGCGCCAGGCGGAAGCGCCGCCCGATCAGGCGGCAATTGCGGAACTGCTGCTTGACCTGCTCGGGCGTCGCGTCGGTCGCGACGTCGAAGTCCTTCGGGTGGCCGCCGAGCAGCAGGTCGCGCACGGCACCGCCCACGAGATACGCCTGGAACCCGGCGTCGCGCAGGCGATAGAGCACGCGCAGTGCGTTCGGGCTGATGTTCCGACGCGAGATGCCGTGTTGTTCGCGCGGAACGACACGCATGGTGACGGGTTGCTGCGGCACGGGGACCGATCGTGGGAGTTCGTTGGCTTGCATCGGATATTCGCGGCGCTTCCTTCGCCCGGCCCCTCGCCGCGGGATTGTCCCGCCCGGCGAAACGGCTATACTACGCGCCCTGTTTTCCGGACCTCAAGCCGCGCGCCAGCCGCGGGGCCCCGGACAGCGGTCACGACGCTCCCTTCGTCTAGTGGTCCAGGACACCGCCCTCTCAAGGCGGGAACACGAGTTCGAACCTCGTAGGGAGCGCCATTTTTCCGCGCAGCGGAAAAATGGCGCTATCGAAGCAAAAGCCAGCCCGGGGTGCGAAAGCACCGCCGAGTTTGCCGCCGCCCGAGTAGGGAGCGCCATTTCCGCGCGCAGCGCGGAAATGGCGCTGTAGGAGCCCACCCTGTGGGCGATTCCTTCGCATCGGCAAAGCCGATGCCCGAGGACTGTCGGACTCGCCCGCCCTGCCCGATAATCCGCGCCTGCCTCGCGACCTCGCATTCCGGAATCGCCATGCCCTTCGTCGTCACCGAAAACTGCATCAAGTGCAAGTACACCGACTGCGTGGAGGTGTGCCCCGTGGACTGCTTCCACGAGGGACCGAACTTCCTGGTGATCGATCCGGACGAGTGCATCGACTGCACGCTCTGCGAGCCGGAGTGCCCGGTGAACGCGATCTACCCCGAGGACGACGTCCCCGCGGGCCAGGAGGGCTTCATCGCGCTCAATGCCGAGCTCAGCAAGGGCTGGCCGGTGATCACGGTCCGCAAGGAAGCGCCGGAAGACGCGAAGGAATGGGAAGGCAAGCCGAACAAGCTGCCGCTCCTCGAACGCTAACCCATTCGTCCCGTTTTCTCGCTGCGCGAGAAAAAGTTCGGGCAGAGCAGTCCGCGACCGCGAAGTCAGAGGCGCGACTCTGACTTCGCGACAGCCGTGTGTTCCTGGACGGGATCCAGAGCCTTCGATCAGCCCAGTCGCTGCTTGAGCGCGGAAATGATCCGGCGCGCGAACTCGTCGTCCACGGCCTGGCCGCCTTCGTCCTCGACCGTCACGCGGCTGCCGTCGCCCGCGGCGCTGACGCGCACCACGCGCACGACCTGCGCGCTCTCCGATTTCTCGCTGGTGAACAGCTTCTTGAAGAAGCCGCGGTCGTCCTTCGCGGCGACCCTGGTGACGCCGCTCAGCGTGTAGGTGCCGGCCGACTCGTCGCGCGCGGTGATCTCGCCGACTTCGGTGCGCTCGAGCGCGATGCCCACGCGGCGCCATGCGCCGGCCGGGCTGTCGCCGAGCGTCATCGTGCTGTCTTCGCCGGCGACGATCTCCGCCGCCGGCGCGTCGGACGGGATGGATTCGGGCGCCGTCTCGCTCATGCCGGTGTCGACGGACGAAGCATCGGTCGACGGGATCGACAGCGCGCCCGTCGTGGCGGGCAGGTCGAGGTCGGGCGGCACTTCGAGCGGGCGCGATTCCCTGGCCGACTCGTAGCTCGACTTCTTGCCGAACAGGCTGCAGCCACCGCAGGCCAGCGTCATGGCGACCATCAGTGCAAGGGTGACGGGAATACGGATGCTCATGCGGACTCCAGTGGATCGATGTGCTGCATTCGGGTTCAGGCGGCGCTCGCCGCCGGATCGGGCGTGCGCTCGGCTGCGGCGACGAGCGCGAGCAGCCGCTCGGCGTCGCCACGCAGGCCCGCGGAAAGTTCCAGCAACGGCAACCGCAACGCCGGGCCGATGCGGCCCATCCGGTGCAGCAGCCATTTCACGGGAATCGGATTCGGCTCGGCGCCGAGGAACGCGTAGAGCGACGCGAGCTCCGCGTCCAGGGCGGCTGCGTCGTCGCCGCGGCCACCACGAGCCGCGTCGCACAGCGCGCGGAACGTGCGCGGCACGACGTTGTTCGCCACCGAGATCACGCCGTCCGCGCCCGCGCGCATCGCGCGCAGCGCCGTCGGGTCGTCGCCGCTCAGGACGGCGAAACGCTCGGAGCGCAGGCCCAGCAGCGCGGCCATGCGCTCGGCGTCGGGGCGCGCCTCCTTGATCGCGACGATGCGCTCGTGCGTCGCGATGCGCGCCAGCGTCTCGGGCTGCAGGTCGCAACCGGTGCGCGAAGGCACGTTGTACGGGACCAGCGGCAGGCCGCCTTCGTCGGCCAGCGCGAGGTAGTGGCGTACGAGGCCTTCCTGCGTCGGGCGAACGTAGTAGGGCGTGACGACGAGCGCGGCCTCGGCACCGAGCGCGGCAGCGCGCCGCACCATCGCCAGCGACTTGCGCGTGCTGCCGGCGCCGCATCCCGCGATGATGCGCACGCCGGCGCGCTCCGCGACGGCCGTCGCGACGAGCCGTTCGAAGTCGGATTCCTCGAGCGCGGCCGATTCGCCGGTCGAGCCGCCGATGACGAGCGCCTGCGTGCCGCTCGCGGCGTGCCATGCGAGCAGTTTGCGGAATGCGGACAGGTCGAGCTCGCCGGACGCGTCGAACGGCGTGACCAGCGCGCAGATGCTGCCTTCGAACTTCACGGACGGCATGTCGTCGTGGCTGGCGGGATCTGGATCGAGAATCACCGGCAGGCGCGCGGCGTATGCGCAACAGGCGCCGGGGGCCGCGCGGGAGGTCGCGATGTTAGCGGTGGTGGTCCGGGCAAGTCCATCCTGACGGGGCCGCTCCTTCGCGTGCCGCTTCGCTTGCGGGGCATGGGGGGCGCCAGTATTCTGCGGCCGTCCGCAAGCCGCGCTGAACGAGCCGGCGAGCGCCGTGTCAGCGATGCATGCGACATCCCACGAGCGCCGTGGCCCGACCGACCGCCAACGAAAACTACGTTCTCGTCACCGCGACGGCCACGCAATCCTCCGCGTCGCTCCTGCCCCTGACCAAGCGCGTCAGCGACTGCGGCTGCAACGTGCTGGAAGCGCGTCTTTCCACGCTGGGCCAGGACGTCGTGATCGCGTTGCTCGCGGTCGGCTCCTGGGACGCGATCGCGAAGCTGGAATCGTCCGCCGCGCGCCTCGAGCGCGAGGACGGCCTCAAGGTTTCCGTTTCCCGCACCGGCCCCAGGGCGCAGCAGAGCGACGTGCTGCCGTACGTGGTCGAAGTCGTTTCGGCCGACAAGCCCGGCGTCCTGTTCCAGCTCGCCGAGTTCTTCTCCACGCGCGCCATCTCGGTCGAGCAACTGAGTTCCAGCCGTTACAAGGCGATGCAGACCGGCGCCGAGATGTTCACGGCGCAGATCACGGTGGGCATCCCGGCGAAGACGCACATCGCTTCCCTGCGCGACGACTTCCTCGAGTTCTGCGACTCGATGAACCTGGACGCGATCATGGATCCAATGAAGTACTGAGAGGGGAAAATCGACGAGCATGGCGGCAACCAGGAAGACTGCAACGAAGCGCACCACCGCGAAGCCCGCTCCGAAGAAGGCCCCTGCGAAGAGGGGCGCCACGGCGAAGAAGTCGTCGCCAGCCGCCGCTGCCGCCGACGAGCCCGTCAGCAAGCTCCCGTCGTTCTCCCTCCCCGCCTCCGGCAACCAGACGCTCAGCGACCGCGACTTCAAGGGCCGCAAGCTGGTGGTCTACTTCTACCCGCGCGACAACACGCCCGGCTGCACGTTGGAGGCGCAGGACTTCCGCGACCGCGCGAAGCAGTTCGCGCAGGCCGGCGTCGCGCTGCTCGGCGTGTCGCAGGACAGCGTGCGCAGCCACGACGGATTCTGCGCGAAGCAGAATCTTCCTTTCCCGCTCCTCAGCGACGTCGACGGCACGCTCGGCAACGCGTTCGCGGTGATCAAGGACAAGGTGCTGTACGGACGGAAGTTCGTCGGCATCGAGCGCAGTACGTTCCTGTTCGACGAGCGCGGCAGGCTGCGTCGCGCGTGGCGCAAGGTCCGCGTGCCCGGGCACGCCGACGAGGTCCTCGAGGCGGCGCGCGCCCTTTGACCGCGCCGCTTTCCATCCCGCAACACCTCGGCGCAACGTCGCCGTCGCGTCCTCCAATTCCCTTCCTCCAGCGAGCGCACGACCACCGATGATGTCCCGCAAGAAGCGCATCTACGTGCTCGATACCAACGTGCTCATGCACGATCCGACGTCGCTGTTCCGCTTCGAGGAACACGACGTCTACATCCCGATGACCGTGCTGGAAGAGCTCGACCACGCGAAGAAGGGCGCGTCCGAAGTCTCGCGCAACGCGCGCCAGGTCAGCCGTTTCATCAACGAACTGATCGAGGCGGGCGGCAGCGACGCGATCGACAAGGGGCTGCCGCTGGTGCATCCGCAGGGCCTGCGCCTGAGCAACACGCAGACCGGCAAGCTGCTGTTCCAGACGAAGACCGCGCCGCGCCCCGCCGAGGGCGCGATCGACCTGCCGGACAACCGCATCCTGCAGGCCGTGCTGCAGCTGCGCGACGCGCATCCCGAGACGCCGGTCGTGCTGGTGTCGAAGGACATCAACCTGCGCATCAAGGCGTCGATCTACGGCCAGGCCGCCGAGGATTACGAGAACGACCGCGCGCTCGACGACTTCAGCCTGCTGTACACGGGCATGACCGAGCTGCCCGCGAACTTCTGGGAGAAGCACCCGGAAGTGCGCTCGTGGAGCGAGCGCGGCCACACGTTCTACGAAGTGCAGATGGCGGCCGACGAGGCGTGGCATCCGCACCAGGCGCTCTGGCTGCCGGGCGAGAACGAGCCCGAGTTCCGCGTGCTGCGCCTGCGCGACGGGAAGGCGACGTTCGTCATCCTCGACGAATACCAGGGCGGCAACCATTCCGTCTGGGGCATCCACGCGCGCAACCGCGAGCAGAACTTCGCGCTGAACGCGCTGATGGATCCGGAAGTCGACTTCGTGACGCTGCTCGGCACGGCCGGCACCGGCAAGACGCTGCTCGCGCTGGCCGCGGGCCTCGCGCAGGTGATGGACCAGCAGCGCTACCGCGAGATCATCATGACGCGCGCGACCGTGTCGGTCGGCGAGGACATCGGCTTCCTGCCCGGCACGGAGGAGGAAAAGATGACGCCGTGGATGGGCGCGCTCACCGACAACCTCGAAGTGCTCGCCGATCCGCAGGAAGGCGGCGCATGGGGACGCGCGGCGACGAACGACCTGCTCGCGTCGCGCATCAAGATCCGCTCGCTGAACTTCATGCGCGGGCGCACGTTCCTCTCGCGCTACGTGATCATCGACGAGGCGCAGAACCTCACGCCGAAGCAGATGAAGACCCTGC
>CALKUS010000211.1 GCA_937996755.1 uncultured Pseudomonadota bacterium
GGCCTGCGAGCGAGATCAAGAGTACCCAAGCCCGACCGCGCGGGCTTGGGACCCACCGCTCGCTGAGCAGAGCACCCTGAGTTCGTCGCGCGTTACGTCAGCGACATGACTGAGGCAGCGCCAGGCCCGACCGCGCGGGCCTGGCGCGAACTGCGGTCGGGCCGTGATTCCGGCGGGTTACCGGGGCGGCACTTGGTCGTGCTTCGCCGCGCGGCGAGACGCGTCGGTCTCGCCGCGCTGTGCCCTGGCGCTTCGCGCGGAGCACTACGGCAGTCGCGCGGTCAGAGTCACGCCTCTGACCGCGCGTGCCTCGGTCGTGTCGCTGTCCGGACGAATTTCGCGCAGCGAAATTCGGACGATGAAAAGGTGCGGCCCGGCACTCTTGCGAGTGCCGGGCCGCGGCCTGCCCTGCTCCGCGTTGCGCGGAGGACCGATGCCGTGGGACCTCTCAGGGCAGGTAGCGGTCGGCGAAGCGCGCGGCGACGACCGCGTACTCCGCTCGGGAGACGGCACGACCGGGTTCGAACACGGCGTGCACGACGGGTTGCAGGTCGAACGGACCCTGCGTGAAGTAGTAGCGGACGGAGAGCAGGTTCAGGTCGATCGCGATCTGCACGTGTCCGCGGATGTCGGCGGGGATGGCTGCGTCGTCGTCGACCGTGACGAGCGTGCCGTTGTAGCTCGCCTTGACCGGGCCGGTGAGCGACGCCGCCTGCGACTGCAGCCCGAGTTGCTGCACGAGCGCGTACGCCAGGTCGCCGTGCGAGACCGGACCGTCGGCGCGGAACGAACCGTTCGCGAGGCGGATCGGCGGATTCGCGCTGTTCGGCAGGTCCTTCAGCGCACCGCCGGCGCGCGTTGCCGCTTCCGCGAACGCGTAGCGACGATCGTTCGCCGGCAGGTCGCTGAAGCCGGGCACGCCGTCCAGCGGCAACTGCTGGCGCAGTGCGCCGCCCATGGCCAGGTATTCCGCGAGCTGGCCGCGCGTGAGGCTGCCGTCGGGATCGAAGCGGCCGCCGTCCAGCGCATCGACGTAGCGACGGCTGACGGCGTACTCGATCGCGCCCTTCGCGAGATGCGCACCGATGTCGGCGAGGCCGGTGTAGCCCTGGTTGTCGTACAGCGTGATCTCGCCACTCACGTTGCCCGGCAGCGCATAGCCGTTCGTGAGGCGCAGCGGGTCGAGCGCGACGCCGGATACGCTGCCGATGCCGCGCACGGTGATCTTCCAGCGACCTGGCTTGCCCGGCGCCGACACGGCCGCGGTCGAGCCGAGCTCGGGCAGCGTGATGCCGGAGCCGTAGCTCTTGCCGTCGGGGTCGATCAGCACGAGCGCGATCGTGTTGTCGGGCACTTCCGCGCGCGCGTTCACCCACGCGGTGTCGGGGCCCACGTCGAACGCCTGCTCGCCGCTGGCGCCGACCGGCATGAAGTCGACCGAGAACGGCAGCCCGCCGCCGAACGAGATGTTTGCGTTCGCGTTGAACGTGCGCAGCGAGTTCACGCTCGCGCCGTAGTCGGTGCGCAGGCCGGTGGCGGCGGCGAGCGCGGCGTACGCGTTCACGTGGCCCGTGCCCGCCTCCCACGCGTCGCGACCCGGGATGTTGGTCGACGTCCTGCGCAGGATGTCGCGTACCTGGTCGGGCGTGAGCGACGGATTCGCTTCGTACAGCAGCGCGACGATGCCCGCCACGTGCGGCGTGGCCATCGAGGTGCCGGAGATCATCGTGTAGAACGGCAGGTACTGCGCCGGGATCGCATCGACGTCGGCGTCGCCGCCGTTCGCCGCGAGGTTCGTGAGCGCGCGCGTCGAGATCACGTCGACGCCGGTGGCGGCCACGGTCGGCTCGTTGCGGTAGGTCCATGCCGTACCGTCGGCCATGGTGAAGTTGCCCGTCTCGAAGCGTGCGCCGCGCGAGCTGAACTCGGCGAGGCCGCCCTGCTTGTTCGCAGCGGCCACCGAGATCACCCACGGCGCCTGCGCATACGGGTTGTGCGTGTCTTCGCCCGGGCCGTCGTTGCCGGCCGCGAACACCACCGTGATGCCGCGCTTGTACGCCTCGTAGCTCGCGAGGTTCACCGGGTCTGCCGGGTCGAACTTGCCCGACGTGCCCCACGAGTTGGAGATCACGCGGATCGGCGCGCCGAACGAATTCTGGTGGGTGAGCGCGTAGTCGAAGCCGCCCACCGCGTCGAGTATCGCGATCGCGCCGCCCGAGCCGTAGCCGACCAGCTGCGCGCCGGGCGCGACGCCCGCGTACTGCCCGGCCGAACGTGCGCCGTTGCCGCCGAGGATGCCGGCGCAATGCGTGCCGTGACCCGAGTTCGTGTCGGTGGTGGGCTGGTTCTCGAGCCACGTGATCGGCAACATGGCGTCCCACGCGGCGAGGTTCGTGAGCGCCTGCACGTTCTGCACGACGTGCGAGCCGTACGCGAGGTCGGCGTGCGTGGCGTCGATGCCCGAGTCGTTGATCATCGCGGTGACGCCGCGGCCGCTGAACGGCACGCTGCGGCCGAACGCCGCCGAGCTTTCCTGTGCCCGCTTCACGCTCGAGATCTGGCGCGACTCGAGGTTGAAGTAGCGCAGCTGTCGATTCAGGTACACCGACTTCACGTCGCCGCGCGCGGCGAGCGCGCGAACCTGCGCCGGCGTCGCCTTCGCGCCCACCACGGGCAGCGCGCGCATGCGCACGCCCTGCGTGATGCCGAGCGTGGCGAGCACGGCGAGCTCCGTCGGCCTAGCCGGGCCGGCATGTCCGTACGTCACCACGACTTCGAGCTTGTCGGTGGGCAGCGCGGCAGCGAGCCGCTGCGCGAGCTGTGCGTCGAGCTGCGCCGCCATCGCCGGCAGCGAGCCGCCGGCGAGCATGGTCGCGACGATGGCGCCGCGGACGGCGCGGCTGAGTCTTGCCTGGTTCATTGCAACGATCTCCGCTTGGAGGAAGGCCGGAGCGCTGCGCATCCTGCGCGCGGCGGCCACCGGATAGAGGTCCCTTGGCGGAGTCGACTGTCGGCGAGGGCGGACAGCGGTTTGATCGGTGTCTGCACCCACGGGTCGTGGGGGATTCCCCCTGCCCGGTCAACGGATTTCACCCAATTACGGACGCGTTCCGGCTTTCGGCCCCGCGCGCGATGCTAGATTCCGCCCACCGTGTACAGGGCACGGTCGATGTCATGAAGACGCCAACCAACCAGATTCGCCGCGACCTGCTGCTCGCCCTGTCGGGTGGGTTGCTCGCGGCGTCGTCGCCGGCGTCGGCACGCGTCGGCCTGCTCGGTGGCGCGACCAGGCCGAAGGAACCGAAGGGCGGCATCCCGGTCACGATCACGGGCAATCGTGCAGTCGCCACGATCGAGGTGTCGGTGCTCGGCCTCGGCCTGGTGACGATCGAGATGATCCTCGACTTCGACCAGCCGGTGAACCTCACGGCGTCGTCGCTCGGCATCTCCGCCGGCCTGACCTCGGTGCTGGACCTGGTCGGTCGCATCGACCTGCTGCGCGTGCAGCTCGCGCTGCCGATCATGATCACGGTCGAGCCGCCCGCGGGCGAAGGCCTGTCTTTCGCCAACGTCGTGGCGGTGGAGCTCCACACCGAGGCGCTCTCGTTCCTGCCGCTTTCGGTGTTCCGCCTGTACAAGGCACCGATCGGCGGCACGTTCTTCGACATCACCGACGATGTCCTGCCCGGCTCCGTGCGCACGCGTGGGCGTTCCGGCGAGTTCTCGCAGTTCCTGATCGTCACCGACCTGCTGCAGATCTCCTCGCCGCCCGCGGCGTACGCAGCCGATGCACAGGCGAAGTACCTGTTCCTCGCGTCGCGCCTGCAGAGCCCGCTCGTCAACCCGAAGGCACGCGCGGTGCTGGAAACCGACCTCGCCGCGAGCCGGCTCGCCTATGACGCCGCCGACTACGCGACGGCGCGCGCGGGGATCGCCACGTTCGGAGCGCGCGTGAAGAGCTTCGGCCCCACCTACGTCCCGAACCGCTGGCGTGCCGCGCGCGATCTCGATAACGTCGCGGGGAGTTTGCTCGGCGAGGCCTCCTCGCTCGATTTCACGTTGCGGCGCCTCGGCGGATAACCGGCCCGGCGTTGCCGGAACCGGAGCGCTGACGTGCCGATCCGCCTGCGGCTGCACGTACCCGAGGACGCTGCGCTCCTGCGCGTGTTCGACGACGGCGAGGCCGTCACGCTGGGCCGCGCGCCCGGCAACAGCGTCGTGCTGGAGCACAACTCGGTCTCGCGCAACCACGCGGTGATCGAGCCCGCGGACGGCGGCTGGCGCGTGCGCGACCTCGGCAGCAAGAACGGCCTGCGCATCGAGGGCCGCCGCGTCGATGCGGCGCCGCTCGCGTCGGGTCAGTGGTTCTCGGTCGGCGACGTGTTCTGCGAATTCGCGCAGCTCGACGCAGCCGAAGTGGAAGCCGCGCGCGCCCGCGAAGGCCAGCGTCGCCACACGTCGCGCGTTCTCGCGCAGCGGGTCGCCGCCGCCGCGAACGCGGAAACGCTCGTTGCGGAGCTGTTGCGCGCGATCGTCGAGCTCGCGGAATGCCAGCGCGGGTTCCTCGTCGTGGGCAATGGCGCGCAGGGCATGTCGGTGCGCGCGATCTTCGGTGTCGATCCCGCCGAGCTCGCGGGCAAGCGCTTTTCGGGCAGCACGGGCGCCGTCGAGCGCGCGCTGCGCCTGCGCCGTACGGTATTCCTGTCCGACGGCCAGGACCACGCGTGGCTGAAGGGCCGCGCCTCCGTCGTGGCGCGCGGCCTGCGCGCGATCGTCGTCGTGCCGCTCGAGAACGATGGCCGGCTGCTCGGCGCGGCCTACGCCGACAGCGACGACGCCGGCCGCGTGTTCACCGACCTCGACGCCGAGCTGCTCGGCGCATTCGCGACGCAGGCGTCGCTCGTGCTCGCGGCCGGCGCGCTCGACGAGCAGCTCGCGCGCATGCAGTCGCTCGTCGCGGTCGCGCCGAACGGCGCGACGCAGGTGGCCGGCCAGGCGCCGGCGTTCCCGGGTCGCGTGCCGCCGTCGTGACCGCGCCGGGCCGCGAGCTCGAAGGCGCCGGCGGCGCCACCGTCACGGGGCTGTTCGCGAGCGCCGAGCTCGCAGCCGGCGAGCTCGTGGCCGGGCGATTCCGCGTCGAGGAGCTGCTCGGCATCGGCGGCATGGGCGTGGTGTACCGCGCGCGCGACGAGCAACTCGGCGTGCCCGTCGCGCTGAAGCTGCTGCGGCCCGAGCTCGCCAGCCGGCCCGACGCGTTCGCGCGCTTCCGCCAGGAAATCCTGCTCGCGCGCCAGGTGTCGAGCGCGCACGTGGTGCGCATCCACGACCTCGTGCAGCACGAGGGTCGCTGGCTCATCAGCATGGATTACGTCGACGGCGCTTCGCTCGAGAAGCTGATCGACGAACAAGGAAAGCTCTCGACGGACCAGGCGCTGCGCATCGCGCGCGACGTCGCGGAGGGGCTCGCGGCTGCGCATCGCAAGCAGGTGGTGCATCGCGACCTCAAGCCGGCCAACGTGCTCGTCGACGCCGCGGGCAACGCGTACATCAGCGACTTCGGCGTCGCGCGTTCGGCCGGCGTCACGGGCGTGACGGGCTCGGGCGTCGTGGTCGGCACGCCGGAATACCTCTCGCCCGAACAGGCGCGCGCCGATGCGGTCGACGCGCGCAGCGACCTCTACGCGCTCGGGTTGATCGTGCACGAGATGCTCGCCGGCGCGCCGCCGTTCCCCGGCGGCACGCCGGCGGAAACGCTGGCGCAGCGCATCGTGCGCAGCCCGCCGACGCTCGCGAAGTCGCGTCCCGACCTCCCGGGCTGGATCGTGCGCCTGGTCGCGCGCCTCACGCAGCTCAAGCCGGCGCGGCGCTTCCAGCGCGCCGAGGACGTGGTGCGCGCGATCGAGACGAAGCACGTGCCCGGGCAGCTGCCGGAGAGGCGCGGCGTGGCCATCGTGCTCGTGTCGTTCATGGCGGTCGCCGCGCTCGTCGTCGGCTGGCGCGCGCTCGCGCCGCGCTTCGTGCCGGCACCGGCCGCGCCCGCGACCACCGTCGTTGCCGCGCCGCCGGTGGTTGCGTTGCCGCTCGCCGCGAGCGCCGAGGACGCCGCGCTCGCGGCGGCGCTCGATGGGCTGCTGCGCGCCGGCCTCGCGGCGGCCGGCAGCAGCGTCGACGGCGAGCGGCTCGCGCGCCTGCAGAAGCAGCTCGGCTACGACGACGACACGGCGCGCCGCAATGCCGGCGCGATCGCGGCGCGCGTCGGCGCGAAGCGCACGTTGTTGCCCGCGCTCGCGCGCGACGGCGAGCGCTGGCGCGTCACGCTCGCGACGGGCGCCGGCGCGCCACTCGACGGCGGCGCCGTGACGCGCGAAGCGCTGCCCGTCGCGTTGCGCGAGCTGGTCACGCGCAGCGGCGCGACGATCGATGCCGACGGCTGGCCGTCGGGCGGCGACGCGCTCGCCGCCTACGGCGAAGGCGAGCTCGCGCGTCGCGCCGGCAAGGCCGCGGATGCCGACGCGGCGTATGCGCGCGCAGTCGCCGCCGAGCCGCGGTTCGCGCTCGCGTGGCTCGCGCGCCTCGAGATCGCGCCGCGCGGGAACGATGCCGCCGCAACGCTCGCGCAAGCGGCGAACGACGCGCTGCGCGGCGCGCGCGGCCGTGCCGTCGAGCGTGCACGCGCGCTCGCCGCGCTCGTCGGTGGCGAGGCGGATGCGGCCGTCGCGCGCCTCGCGCCGCTCGCGGCCGCGCGTCCGTTCGATGGCAGCACGCGCCTCGCGCTCGCGCAGGCGCAGGAAGCGGCCGGCAACGACACCGCCGCGCGCAGGACGCTCGCTGCGCTCGTCGCCGACGACGACCAGAACGCACCCGCGTGGCTCGCACTCGGCCGGCTCGCCGTGCGTGGCGGCGAGGCGCAGCGCGGCGTCGACGAATACCTCGTGCGCGCGCAGGTGCTGTTCACGCGCCTCGGCGACCGCCGCGCGCTTGGCGAAACGGTCAACGCGATCGGCATGGGCCACGAGCGCCTCGGCCAGATGGACGAGGCCGTCGCGCAGTTCGAACGTGCCGCGCAGCTGCGCGAGCAGGCTGGCGACGTGCGCGGCGCGGCCAACAGCCTGCGCAACCTGTCCGCCGCGCGCGCCGTGAAGGGCGATTACGCGCAGGCCGGTGCCGACCTCGACAAGGCGCGCGCGCTGCTCGTGCCGCTCGGCGACGCCGCGGCGCTCGCGGAGATCGCGAACGATGCAGGACTGCTCGCCGAGGAACAGGGTGACTACGCCGCCGCGCTCGTCGCGTATCGCGAGGTGCTCACGCAGCGCCAGCCGCAGGGCGACGACCGCCTGCTCGCCGAGAGCATGCTGAACGTCGGCTTCGCGTACTTCCAGACCGGCGAGTTCGACAACGCGGCGAC
>CALKUS010000212.1 GCA_937996755.1 uncultured Pseudomonadota bacterium
TGAACGGCGCCTGCGGGCATTGCACGTACAGCAGGCGCGTCCCCTGCGGCGACAGGTTGTCGACGCGCGTGGCGGGTGCAGCGTGGCCGACGCCGTTCAGCAGCCGCGACGCGTTCGCGAGGCCGAGGAACGACACGAGGTCGGACTGGTCGGTGCCGTCGCCCGAAGCGCCGACGGCGCCGACGAGCTGGCCGTTCTTGTAGATCGGGAACGCGCCCGCGAACAGCGTGAGGCCGTTCGCGATCGCCGGGATGCCCGTGCAGCTGCGCGGCGTGTCGCCGAGCGCCGGCAGCGTCGTGCCGTCGACCGATACCGCGAGGCCGGCTTCCTGCAGGTACTTCGCGATCGAGAGCGCGAGCTGGTTGTAGATCAGGTCCAGCTCCAGGCCCGTGTTGAACAGGCTCCAGTTCTGGATCTCCGGCGCGAGCGGGCCGGGCGGCGAGCCCGGCACGCCGCTCGGGTAGAGCGGCTGCGCGAGCAGGCCCACGGCGCGCACGGAGTAGGCGAATGCGCCGTCGCCGAGCGCATTCGGCTGGCTCAGGAAGTTGCGCAGGTTCACGAGCCAGCGCGCCGGCAGGCTGGTGCCGGCCGTCCGCAGCACGTTCGGCGCCGTTGAGGTATTCGCGAAGTAGTTCGCCGCCGCGGCGCCCTGGATGGCGGCGGCGGCGTTGCGGCTGGAGAAGAACGCGGTGGTGCGCGCCTTCTGCGTGGTCACGTCGACGGCATCGACGAGCGCGTCGCGTGAGCGCACGAGCGAGAGCACCACGCCGTTCGAGTCGACGATCACGACCGTCTCGCCCGCGCGGTCGCCCAGCGGGCGGCGCACCTGGGCGCGCGTACGGGCTGCGACCTTCAGCGACTCGATCGCGATCGTGCGCACTTCCTCGGCGGTCAGCGCCGTGCCGGTCTCCGTGCCGGCGCGCGGCGGGAAACGGTTCACGTTCGCGCGGTCGACGACCACGAATGCATCGAGGCCGGGGTAGTCGGTCGTGTCCGGGCGGATGCCCGACTCGGGCTGGCCGAACGCCGTGCCGCGCAGCACGACGGCGTCGGCGTAGCCGGGCACGGCGATCAGCGCGCCGGGCACGGATGCGAACGGCGGCGCCGTCGACGGTTCGCGCGCGAGCTCGCTCACCTCGATGTCGGTGAAGCGCAGCGTCAGGCCGCCGGCCGTGATGACGTTCGCGCGGCGGTCGGCCGGGCCGAGGAAGCCGAACGCGCCGGCGAGCGCGATGCGCTCGTCGACGTTGTCGTCGCGGTCCGTGGCGTTCGCGTCGAGGCCGTAGATCTCGTCGGCCGCGACGCCGACCGCGCCGACCGGCACGCCGAGCTTGTAGAGCGAAATGCCGCCCGGGTCCGCGGCGAGGCCGACCGGTGCGCGGTGCGGGCCCGGGCCCGTGCCGCCGTCGAAGCGCTGCGCGATGTCCGAGCAGGGCAGGTTGGAGATCTGCACGCCGAACAGCGGGCCGGCGGGCGAGGTGCGGTCGCCGGGGTTGAAGTGCTCCTGGACGATCTGGCCGGCGGTACGCGAGGTGAACGCGTTGCCTTCCGACGAGAAGTAGACCGAGGTGAGCGCCTTCGAGATCGCTCCGAACTCGGCCGGGATGTTCAGGCCTTCCAGGCCGCCGACCGCGCCGCGCTCCGAGCTGACCCGCTGCGTGAGCGGCGCGCCGTTCATGCGATACGCGGCGAGCACGTTGCCGACGCGGTCGGTGACCACGATCGTCGCGGGCTTGTTGATCGCGGAGGCCTCGTTGGCCGCCTGCGCGATGATCTTCCGCACGTCGTCCTCGCTGAGGAACGACGACGCGTTCGCGCAGAAGCCGTTACAGCCGTTGGTCTGCGTCGGTGGTGGCGGCGAAGTGCCGACCGTGCTCGACGTATTGCTGCCGCCGCTGCACGAGGCCAGCACGAGGCTCATCGCCACGGCAGACCAGAGGAGTTGCGCTCTTCCCATCGCTGCTTCCTCTCCCGCGCCAGCCGGCCTTGGGCCGGTGCGCATGTGCGGACCGCGCGACGCGACAACGCGAAAGGAGCCAGTCCCCCGCCTGCCGCCGCCGGAAAGCTCGTCGCGGCGCCCCGAAAATCCCAATTCCCCGACGCTCGCCATGATAGGCGCAGCGCTCGTGCTTGAGAAGCCGCGGATGCGGAATCTCTTGCGATCAGTGCGCGCCGACTCGGCGGCGCGCACTGATCGCGAATCGATTACGGATTCGCGGCGTCGAACCGGACCTCGCATCGTGCGATGCGAGGTCCTTGCGCATCACGGCTGCGACGCGGGCGTAGCCGTGGGTGTCGCGGCCGGCGCCGGCGCGGTCGCTGACGGCGGCGCCGCGGACGGCGGTGGCGCCAGCGCGGGCGCGGCGACCTGCAGCAGCAGCTTGTCCGACTCGTGGTAGCCGTGGCAGCTGATGCACGTCGAGGGCACCTTGCCCGCATCGTTCTCGCCGCCGTGGCACTGGCGGCAGTTCTCGATGCCCGGCATCAGCAGGTCGGTGGCGGCCTTCGACGCGGTTGCCGGGTGGCAGCTCTCGCAGGTCATCTCCGACTTGTGCTTCGCGTGGGTGAAGTGCGCCTTCGAGAACCACTCGCCCTGGACGCGCACCGGTGCGATGCGCCAGGTGTCCGCACCGCCGGTACCCGCGGTCACCGTGTGGCAGACCGTGCATGCGCGGCCGTTGAACAGCGCATCGCCGACCTTGCGCGACTTCTCGCGCGCCCAGGTCTGCGCCTCGATCGTCTCCTCGCGCGACATCGCCTGGCCGGGACGGCGGCGCTGCTGCACGACGATCGGCGCCTGCAGGTCCATGTAGCCGCCCTCGAGCGCACGCTTCGAGTAGAACTCGTCGAGCATGTAGAGGATCTCGGCGATCTTGCCGTGCGGCACCTGGCGACCCGGCTCGAGCACGTCGAAATCGAGGCGGTGGCACTCCTGGCACATCGTCTCGTAGTCGACCGGCATGATGCGCGCGCCGCCCGGCTCGGGCTTGTGGCAGCTGTCGCAGGTCAGGATCCGGTTGCCGTTCGGGCTCTTGATGCCCTTCGGGTCCAGGTGCACGTCGTGCGGGTATTTCAGCCCCGACGCTTCCTTGATGCCCGGCTGCGACAGCAGCGTGCGCACCGGCTTGAAGTTGCCGTTCGCGTCCCACGCCGGCAGGTCGATCTGGAATTCCGGATGCTGCGCGGCGAAATCGCCGACGTCCACGAGCGCCGAAGCGTTCTTCGTGCGCGCCTTGAGGTCGTGGTGGCAGTCGGCGCAGAGCACCTGGTCCTGGATCACGAGGCCGTTCGGCCCGTTGTGGTCGCGGTGGCAGTGCGCGCAGCGCGCGTCCCCGAGCTGGGGCAGGTTGAACTTCACCGGGTCGGCGTGCGCCGGCGTGCCGGCGTGGCATTTCGCGCAGGCCTCGTCCTTCACCCAGCGGAACGGTACCTGGTGGCAGGTCGTGCATTCGCTGCCGAAGTAGTGGTGCGCGGGCGCGAGGTCGCCGGCCTGCCACTGGTCCTGGCTCGGTACGCCGGGGATGTCGTGCAGCACCTTGCGGAACGTCGGCGTGAAGTGCGCCGCGAGCGGCAGCCCCACGAACAGCAGCGCGACGAGCGTGAACACGATCCACGACGGGCGCCGTTTCGACAGCCAGGTCTGCGCCAGCGACGTGGGCAGCGCCTTCGCGTCCTTCAGTGCCTTCAGCTCGGCCTTGTCGATCGTGCTGACTTCGACGCCGGCATCGTGGTCGACCGGCGGCTCGAGCAGCTGGATGCGCGTCGTGCCGATCTCGACGATCGCGCCCGGGCCGACGGTGGTGGCGTACGTGATGTCGTTGTTGACGCGGATGCCGGCGAGGATCAGCGACTCGATCTTGTACTGGCCGTTGCCGAGCGCCGTCACCTTCGCATGGTCGAGCGCCACGCGCAGGTCGGGGATGAAGATCGCCTGGTCCGAGCCGCGGCCGATCGTGAGGACGTCCCCGAAATGGACGTCTTCCTCGTACGAGACCGAGCCCTTCCCTTTCTTTATTACGCGTCGAATCAGCCAACGCATCGGCTACCCCACCCCGTGGATCGCGAATCCCTGTCAGCCCCGAACCCGCCGTCGGCGCCGACCCGAAGAACCGTGCACTACCAGTAGAAGAACACCACCAGGATGTGCCCGGTCAGCGCCGCCAGCAGCGCGAACGACAGCGGCACGTGGAAATACAGCCAGAGCTCCATGAGCGACTGGAACTGGATGTCGCGCGCGACGCGCGTGGCCAGCGACTTCTTGCGCGACAGGATGTCGATCAGCTTGCGCAGCGCCTCGGCCTGGCGGTCGTCCGCCTTGCCGGCCAGGAAGTCGACCATCGCGAACATGGTCGGCATGTCCTTCGTCTGCGGCTCGCCCGTGAGCGGCTGCCCGCCCTTCTTGTCGCGCGCCTCGAGCATCTTGCGTGCGCCCGCGAGCGCCGAGTCGGAATCGTCGCGTGCCGCCACCAACGACCACACGCCGCCGCCGAGCCGCGTGCGCTCGATCGAGCGCAGCACGATCGCGTGGATCTTCGGGTCGATGCCGTCGGCCAGCGCGAGCGCGTTCTGGTCCAGCTCGTAGATCTCGTCGAGCATGGCGGCGCGCGTCGCGTTGTCGCGGTTGCGCGTCATCAGGTTCGGGTAGCGCAGGTAGGCGAACACGCCGAAGAAGCCCGAGAAGATCACGAGCGTCATCAGCGTGAACGCGAGCGTGTGCAGGTTCCAGCCGAACTGGAATCCGGTGTGCAGCAGCGCCACGAGCAGCAGCGCCGTGCCGAGGTAGACGTGTGCCGAGAGCCAGCCGCGCAACGAGCCGACGCGATTGGAGTACGTGCGCTTGCGGATCCCGAACGCCATCAGCCAGAAGATCAGCAGCGCGCCGATCGAGCCGAGCGTGTAGCCGAGCCACGTGCCGCCGTTCGGCGGTCCGATGGGATCGTGCCAGAAGTAGGCGATCAGCGCGCCGAGCAGCAGGATGAGGCCTACCCAGAGGTAGCGCTTGTTCGCGTGGGTGAGGAAGCTCTGGTGCACGGCGTTACCTCGACGCGGGACCCGCGAGGCTTACGCGGGTTGCAGTTTGAGTCTGGGTCTGAGTGCGCAAGCACGCCGCCGTTCGGCGAACGCGAGGCCCACTTCCCAACGCTTCGTCCTGCATCACCGCCTCCCTGTGGCGCACTCAGACTCAGACTCAGACTACGGTCTGCCCCAGCAGCGGACTGTGCCGCAGCATCTCGGCCAGATCAACGCCTCGACTGCGCGTAACTCGGGAACTCCTCCGGCGAAATGCGGATGGCCGCACCGGTCGGGCAGGCGCGCACGCACGCGGCGCCGCCGGGCAGGTCCTTGCACATGTCGCACTTCACCGCCTTCTTCTCCGGCGCCGCCTCGCCTTCCTTCACCTTCTTCTTCTTGTACGGCGCCTCGCCCGGGCCGGAGCCGGCGCCGAACAGGAGCCACTGCAGCAGGCCGGGCTTCTTCGGCGGCTTCGAGGCGAGCTTGATCACGCCGTACGGGCAATTGCGCTCGCAGTTGCCGCAGCCGATGCAGTTGTCCTGGATGAACACCTCGCCGTTCGGGGCGCGGTGGATCGCGTCCGGCGGGCAGTCCTTCATGCAGTGCGGGTGCTCGCAATGGCGGCACGACGTGGGCACGTGCACGGACGCGAACGTGGGGCCGGCCTCGCGGCGCAGGCGGGACGTTCCGCCGTGCGTCTCGGCGCAGGCTTTCTCGCAGTTGTCGCAACGGACGCAGAGGTCCTCGTCGATCAGCAGGATGTCGGTCGCTTCGCCGGCACCCTGCTGGATCAGGAACGAGATGATGTCGCCGCCCGAAGGCATGGCCTGCATCGCGAGGTTCGCGGCCGTGCGCTTCGAATATTCGGCCTGCAGTCGCAGGCGCAGCACCGGGTTGCGCTGCACGAGGCGCTTGAACGCGTCGCCGTCGAGGCGGATCGTCTCCGTCGCGATCGCGGCGCGCGCGCTGGCCGAGCGCTTGTTCTCGCCCAGCATCGCCATTTCGCCGACGTAGTTGCCGGCCGGGACGTAGGAGAGGATCACTTCCTTGCCGCCGATGTTGCGCGAGATGGTGAGCGAGCCGACGCGCACGAGGTGCAGGCAGTCGCCGATCTCGCCCTCGGTGAACACCATGTCGCCCGCGCGGTAGCGCGTGATCTTCGCGCTCTCGACGATGTCGGAGATCTGCTCGTAGCTCGCTTCGGGCGCGAAACGGCTCTGGATCGCGCGCGCGATGAACACCTTGTCGATCTCGCGCTTCACCGCCTCGACCGAGGCGATCAGCTTGTTCATCGAGCGGCGCGGCGTCTCGATGAGCACGCAGTTGTTGCCCGCGAGCACGGTGGCGGAACGGCGGCGGCCCGAGATCAGGCTCATCTCGCCGAAGAACTCGCCCTTGCGCAACGTGACCTTCTTGTCCTTGTCGATGACGATGTGCACCTCGCCTTCGACGATCGAGAAGAACGTGTTCGTGTAGTCGTTGCGCTCGCAGATCTTGTCGCCCGCGTTCGGCACGCGGATGTCCGAGTCGATCATGAACTCGCGCAGCTGCAACGGCGTGATGTGCGAGAGCAGGCGCACGTTCTTCTGCACCTTCTCGAGCGCCGCGGTCACGTTCGTGAACCCCGGCATCGCCTTGAACTTGTCGCGCAGCAGCGGTTCGTCGGCAGGCTCCACGGTGTTGCCGAGGATGTACTCGACGACCTCGTAGCCCTGGTTCATGGCCTGCTTGATCAGCGGGTAGCCGCCGAGCGCGCCGACGATGTAGAGCCCCTTCACGTTGGATTCGTACTGCGGGCTGATCGCCGGCACCGAGGCCGGGTCCTTGTTCGGGAACTGCACGCCGCACGCTTCGACGAAGCCGCGTGGCGCGGTGGCGCCGAGGCGGCCGATGATGCGGTCGCACAGGATCTGCGCCTTGCCGTTCTGCGTCGCCAGGATCATGCGCATGCGCTTGCGCGCGGTCTGCGGCAACTGGTCGACGCGCTCGGGCGCAGAGTTGTAGTAGCACTCGATGAGGCCATCGTCGATGGCCTTCAGGATCGCCGCCTCGTTGCCTTTCTTCGCGCGGCCGAATTCGTCCTTGCGGTTGATGATGATGACGTTGTTCTGCTTGGCGAGCGCGACGGCGTTCTCGATCGCCGCGTCGCCGGCGCCGACGACCACGATCGTCTCGCCTTCGTACTCGTCGGGATCGTCCAGCTGGTACTGGACGTAGGGCAGGTCCTCGCCGGGCACGCCGAGCTTGCGGATGTTGCCCTGCAGGCCGATGCCCATCACGACGTAGTCGGACTCGAACGTCGTGCCGTTCGTGCAGGTGATGACGAAGCCGTTGCCGGCCTTGGCGATGCCGCTGACCTCGTGGCTGAACTTGACGTTCGTCTTGAGCTTCTCGATGCCTTCGTTCCAGGCGTCGAGGATGGCCTCGCGCGTACCGGCCTTGAACGCCAGGGGCGAGCGCAGGGGCAGCACGCCCGGCTCGTCCATGACGTGCTTGCCCTTCTGGTAGCGGTAGATGGTGTACGAGAGGTAGGGCGACGCCTCCAGCAGCACGTGCGAGACACCCAGCTCCGCGGCCCGCGCGGCCGCGCTCTTGCCGCCGGGGCCGGACCCGACGATCGCGATCTTGTAGCGTTCAGCCACGGACGACTCCCTCTGCCCTCGTCCGATCATAACGGAATGTGACGTTCGCGCCGTGTCGATTCCCGCGGCCTGCGGCGGCGCCGAGGAATGCGCGGCAAGTGCCCGCAGCGCCAGTGGAAACCCCTCGGTGCGTGACCCCGATAACGGTTCGCGGCGGAGGTCCGCGCGCTAGAATGCGATCCTGACAGGGGACAGCTCCGCCATGACTTCACCGTACCGGCGGCTCGGCGAAGGCCTCGCCGCCAAGCAGCCGCCCGCGAAGGACGCGTTCCAGACCGACCCGCGGGCGCTCAAGCAGTGGATCGCGGCGTTGCCCATGGCGAACGCCGGCGCCACGGCGCGCCTGCTGTACCAGGCGCTGCGCGAGCTGAACAACATCGCGATCGATCCGAACGTGCGCCTCGCGGCGCTCGAGTCGCTGCGCCTGCCGATCGGCCAGATCGCCGACTGGGTCGACCGCCAGATCGTCGGGTCCACGTTCCCGCTGCCGCCGCAGAAGCAGCAGCTCGGCACGATCGCGCGCGATTTCCAGCACGAGCTCGCGCTCGGTTACCGCACCGCGGTGTTCAATTTCTGCGGGCCGGACGGCAAGGTGCCGTTCCTGAAGGGCAAGGCCGTCGCACTGGCGCTGGAGCGTGCGATCGCGCACCTCGGGTCGCAGCTCAGCAAGGCGTATCTCCTGTACGCCACGCCGCCGACCGGGCTGTGGAAGACGCTCCACGACCTCTATCGCTTCGCTGTGCTGTCCCGGCTCGACGACAAGCCGGTCGAGGATCCGCTGCTGGGCGAAGCCGAGATCACGCCGCGCACGAGCTATGCGCACGCCCTGTTGCTGGCGATCTCGAACCCGTACCGCCTGACGCAGAAGGAAATCCACGACAGCTACCTCGTGACGCGCGTCTGGGCGCCCGGCTGCCGCCTCGGCGAAGGCCGCCTCGGCGATCGCGCATTCGCGGTGCCGATGGACACCGACCACGGCCCGGGCTACCTGCCGGAAGAACGCGCGAGCGACGCCGGGGCCGTGCTGAGCTTCGATCCGTCGCCGCTCGAGCAGGAGCTGGAGCGCCAGCTGGCGCTCGTCTCCGGCGTCGGCGGCCCGATCAGCTTCCGATTGCGCAACGCACCGGCCGTGTCGGTCGGCCCGGACCTCGTGCGCCGCCTGATGGCGAGCTGGCAGCCGCAATCCGACCGCGGGCATTCGCGCCTGCCGGCCGGCCACCACCTCGACACGCTGATCGGCCTGCACGCCGTGCACTACTACCTGGCGGGCGCCGTCGACTTCGAGACGTTCGTGCGGCGCACCTGCGGCCCGGCCGTGCATTTCAACGAGCGCGACCGCGCCGCGAGCTGGACGGCGGCGCCCGACGCCGGCAAGCCCGAGAGCTTCCGTGCCGTCGTTCGCGACCAGAGCCTCGGCGGCTACCGCATCGAATGGGAAGCCGCGGCTTCGGTGCGTGCGCGCGTCGGCGAGGTGATCGGCCTCGCGCCGCCCGGCGACGAGGGCGAGGAACAGGACTGGATGGTGGGGCTCATCCGCTGGATGCGCATCGACCCGCACGGCCGGGTCGACGCCGGCATCGAGCTCCTCGCGCGCAGCGCGCGCGCGGCAGTCCTGCGCGTGCTCGACACGTCCGGCCATCCGAAGCCGCCGGTGCGCGCCGTGCACCTCGAGATGGGCCGCGCGAACGGCGACGGCGACGCGCCGTACCACGTGCTCGCGCCGAGCGTGCTCGAACGTGGCGCGCCGAAATACGAACTCACGACCGCGCCGCCGCGCTATTCCGAGGACGACGAGCCCGAGACGCACGTGTTGCCGTCGATCACGGTCGTCGACCAGAGCGGCAGTTACGTGCGGTTCGCGCCGCGCGCCGAGGCGTCCAGCTCCGGCCAGCAGGACCTGCCGTCGCGTCCGCACGACCCGGTCGCCGAGCTCGTCGCCGGGCTCCAGGGGTAATTGCAGGTGAGCGTGATCGAAGAGAGGCGCGCCACGCGCGCGGTACGCATCGGCCACGTCACCGTGGGCGGCGGCGCCCCGGTCGTCGTGCAGTCGATGACGAACACCGATACCGCCGACGTCGCCGCGACCACGAAGCAGGTGGCCGAGCTGGCGCGCGCGGGCTCCGAGCTGGTGCGCGTCACCGTGAACACGACGGAAGCCGCTGCCGCCGTGCCGCGTATCCGCGAACGGCTCGACATGATGGGCTGCAACGTGCCGCTCATCGGCGACTTCCACTACAACGGCCACCAGCTGCTGGCGGCTGAACCCGCCTGCGCCGTCGCGCTCGCGAAGTACCGGATCAACCCGGGCAACGTGGGCTTCGGGCGCAAGCGCGACGCGCAATTCGGCGCGATCGTCGAGACCGCCATCCGCCACGACAAGCCCGTGCGCATCGGCGCGAACTGGGGCTCGCTCGACCAGGCGCTGCTCGCGCAGCTGATGGACGAGAACCATGCGCGCGCCGAGCCGTGGGACGCCGCGCGCGTCGCGCGCGAGGCGCTGATCCGCTCGGCGCTCGACTCCGCCGCGCGCGCGGTCGAGATGGGACTGCCGGCCGAACGCATCGTGCTGAGCTGCAAGGTGAGCGGCGTGCAGGAGCTGGTCGCCGTGTATCGCGACCTCGCCACGCGCAGCCGCCATGCGCTGCACCTCGGCCTCACCGAGGCGGGCATCGGCAGCAAGGGCATCGTCGCCTCGAGCGCTGCGCTCGCCGTGCTGCTCGCGGAAGGCATCGGCGACACCATCCGCGTGTCGCTCACGCCGGAGCCCGACGAGCCGCGCACCCGGGAAGTGATCGTCGCGCAGGAGCTGCTGCAGACCATGGGCCTGCGCGCGTTCACGCCGCTCGTCACGGCGTGCCCGGGCTGCGGCCGCACCACGAGCACGTTCTTCCAGGAGCTCGCGAAGACCGTGCAGGACCACGTGCGCGCGCGCATGCCCGAGTGGCGCGTGAAGTACGACGGCGTCGAGAACCTCACGCTCGCCGTGATGGGCTGCGTCGTGAACGGCCCCGGCGAATCCAAGCACGCGAACATCGGTATTTCGCTGCCCGGCACGGGCGAGGCGCCGTCCGCCCCCGTCTTCATCGACGGCGAGAAGGCGATGACGCTGCGCGGCGAGGGCATCGCGCAGGAATTCGTGCAGGTGATCGAGAACTACGTGTCCTCGAAGTTCGCGGCGCGGATCGACGCCTGAAGCGAGAGCGGAAAGCGGGGAGCGGGGAGCGGCAAGAGCTCGCTAGCTGCCAGGCTGTCGCTCTTGCCGCTCCCCGCTATCCGCTTTCCGCTCTCCTTTTCAAGGAGCGGCCCCGCCGCGAAACTGCAATGCGAGCGAGCCTTCCAGCGGGAGGATCGTCTCGCGCGGATCGACCTTCGGCTGCAGCTCGTAGACGTTCCGGTACCCGTAGTCGTACAGCGCGACGAACGTCGAGAGGTTGAGCGCGGCAGTCATACGCTTCTCGGGAAACGGGCGTTCTGCGTTCGCGAAGTTGTTGTTGCAGTAGATCAGCACGCGCGTGTCGCGGTCGGGGATCGCCGCTTCGAGCGCGGCGATCGCGATGTCCGGGAAGCTCAGGTTCACGGCCCCCGCGACGTGCAGCTCCGCGAAGCGCTCCGCGCTGCGCGCGTCCAGCACGATCGTGCCGGGCTCGCGGCTCATCCGCAGGAACGTCGCCTCGTCCACGAGGTGCGACTCGCGGTGCGCGGCCGCCGCGTCGGCGACCAGCAGGAAGCCGGGCATGTCGGCGGGTGGCGGGGTTTCGGCGACGGTTGCGGTCGTGCTCGCGCACGATGCGAGAAGCAGGGCGGGCAACACGGCGAACACGACGCGCATGGCGAAGCTCCGTGAGTGCGACGTGCGTAGGAGCCGCACGATGCGCGCGAAGTTCCGTGGCGCCGACGAATGGTATGAAAGGGCATCCGGCTGCGCCATCCATGGCGCTGATGCGCTTCGTTGGGCTGCACCTTCGGACATCCATGTCCTCAGCGGTTACGCGCAGCGGTCGCTGAGGCGACCGCTAAACGCGCGGAACCATTTCCGGATCAGTCACGGCCGGTCGGTGCAGCTTCGCCTCGCGCCGCGCGATGTAGATGTTCGACGCGAAGATGATCGCGGAGCCGAGCGCGGTCCAGCGATCGAGCGTTTCGTCGAACAGCATCCATGCGAGCAGCGCGACGATCGGCAGCTGCACGAAGCTGATCGGCGTGAGCGCGGACGCATCGCCGATCTTCAGCGCGCGCGTCCAGGCCATGTGCGCCACGGTGCCGAAGCCGCCGGCGAGCACGACCCACAGCCACGACCACGGGTCGGGCCATTGCCACACGAACAACGCGGGCACGAGCGACAGCGGCACCCAGATCATCGTGGTCCAGATGACGATCGCGTCGGGCGCCTCGGTGCGCGACAGGAACTTGATGCTGATCGCGACGCTCGCGCTCATGGCCGCAGCGAGCAGTGCGACGAGCGCCGCCGTCGAGAACGCGTGGCCCCACGGGCGCACGATGATGAGCACGCCGATGAAGCCGACGAGCACGGCCGTCCAGCGGCGCGCGCGCACCACTTCGCCGAGCACGAGCACGGCGCCGATCGTCACGAACAGCGGCGTGGAGTAGGTGAGTGCGACCGCTTGCGCGAGCGGCAGGTGCACGAGCGCCCAGAAACCGGAGAGCATCGACACGATGCCGATGCAGCAGCGCAGGAAGTAGAGCGGCAGCTTGTTCGTCTTCAGCACGCCCAGGCCCGAACGCGCGAGCAGCGGCAGCGCGAACACGAAGCCGAAGAAGTTGCGGAAGAACGCGATCTCGAACGCATGCAGCTGGTGCGAGGCCAGGCGGATCGTGATCGCCATGCAGCCGAACAGCACGGAGCTGACCACCATCAGCGCGACGGCGCGGGCCATGCCCGCGTCGGGCAGGAGTCGGGTCACTCGCGACCTGCGAACTCGCCGGTCTCGGTGTTCACGAAGATGCGCTCGCCGACGCGCACGTACTCCGGCACCTGGATCTCGATGCCCGTGCTGAGCTTCGCGGGCTTCGGCCGCTTCGTCGCAGTCGCGCCCTTCATTTCCGGCGCGGTGTCGACCACTTCGAGCACGACGCTCTGCGGCAGTTGCACGCCGATCGCACGTTCGTCCACGACCTGCACCCAGCAGTTCTCGAGCCCTTCGGTGAGGAAGCCGGCCATGTCGCCGACGACGTCGGGGTCGAGCGTCCACGGGGTGTAGTCCTCGGCATCGAGGAACACGAACGCGTCGCCGTCCTTGTACGAGTACGTCGCCGTGCGGCGCGTGAGGTCGACCTCGGCGAGCTCGTCGTCCGCGCGCAGCGAGAGGTCCAGCTTCTGCCCGCCGGGCACGCTGTAGAGGCTGAAGCGGAACGTCGTGTTGCCGCCGCGCGCGGTCGGCGCGCTGCGCTCGACGTTCTTCACGACGTAAGGCTGGTTGTTGTGCGAGGCGACGAAGCCCCTCTTGATGTCCGACGCCTTCATGTCGCGATCTGCCTTGTTCGGAGCGGGCCGAGCTCAGGATGTGCGAGTCCCGGACAGCACATGGACGTGCGTTGATCCGGGATCCCGTCGGCCCCTCGGGTTATCGGGTGTGTGGGATGTACATACTCACTTCGGAGCGAGCCTTATCGCGCCATCCAGCCGGATGGTCTCGCCGTTCAAGTAACGGTTCTCGACGATGAACTTCACGAGCTCGGCGAATTCCTCGGACTTGCCGAGGCGCGAAGGGTAGGGCACCTGCGCGCACAGCGAGTCGTACACGGCGGGCGGCATGCCGTCGACCATCGGCGTGTGGAACACGCCGGGAGCGACCGTCATCACGCGTACGCCGATGCGCGCGAACTCGCGCGCCATCGGCAGCGTCATGCCGACGACGCCGCCCTTCGACGCTGAATACGCGGCCTGGCCGATCTGGCCCTCGAACGCGGCGATCGATGCCGTGTTCACGATCACGCCGCGCTCGCCGTCCTCGCCGGGCGCGTTCGCCGACATCGCCTGTGCCGCGGCCTTCGCCACGTTGAACGAGCCGACCAGGTTCACGCGCACGGTGGTTTCGAACTGCGACAGCGGCATCGGGCCTTCCTTGCCGAGCACGCGGCCCGCACCGAGGATGCCCGCGCAGCTCACGGCCACGTTCAGCCCACCGAGCGATCCTTGCGCCTGCGCGATCGCGTCGCGCACGCCGTCTTCCGACGTCACGTCGGTGCGCACGTAGCTCGCGCCGAGCGACGCGGCGGCCGCATTGCCCTTGTCGTCGTTCACGTCGAGCAGTACGACCTTGCCGCCCGCGGCGACCAAGCGCTGCGCGACGGCGAGCCCGAGGCCCGAGGCGCCGCCCGTGACGACGGCCTTCACCTGGTTCGCTTGCATGGGAATCGCCCGGAGAAAGGGGGCGGATTCTAGCGGAAGGCGAATGTGAGCGGAGAGCGGGGAGCGGCAACAGCAATGCACGCCTGCTCTTGCCGCTCCCCGCTCCCGGCTTACCGCTGCCGATTCACAGGTCGCGGATGAAGAACTTGTCGCAGGAGTAGTGGCCGGTGGCGCCCATCGGGCCCGGGATGCGCGAGAAACCGCTGCGCTCGTACAGGCGCTGCGCCGCGTCCATGCCGCTGAGCGTCTCGAGGTAGCACTGGCGAAATCCCATCGCCCGCGCGGCGTCGAGGCAGCGCGCCATGAGCGCTTCGCCGGCGCCGCGGCCGCGCAGCACCGGCAGGAAATACATCTTGCGCAGCTCGCACACGGACGGGTCGCCGTTTTCGAGCGGCGCGACGCCGCCGCCGCCGACCACCCTGCCGTCGAGCTCGACCACGAAATACGCACAGCGCGGCCGCGAGTAGGCACCGTGCATCGCGCCGACCTCGGCGTCGTGGATCGCGAAGCCGGGGCCGTTCGCGCCGAACTCGGGCATCACGGTGCGGATGATGTTCGCGACGTCTGCGTCGTCGCGCGCTTCGATGGGGCGGATGGTGAAGTTGCTCATCGGGCGATTGTATGTCGTCGCACCGATCAGCGGGGTCGCGTCCTCGGGTATGAGTAGTGAGTCCGAGTACGAGCGCGCTCATACTCACGACCCATACGCATACCGGCTTACGCGAGCGCGTCGCGGGCGGGCGGGAACCTCGCGGCGTACTCCGCGAGCTCGGAGGCTGCCACCGGCTTCGAGAACAGGAAGCCCTGCGCCTGCGTGCAGCCGTGGCGAAGCAGGAATTCGCGCTGCGCTTCCGTTTCCACGCCTTCCGCGATCACCGACAGCCCGAGGCTCTGCGCGATGCGCACGATCGCCTGGCAGATCGCGGAATCGGCGCCGTTGCCCGGGATCCCGTGCATGAACGTGTGGCTGATCTTCAGCCCGTCGAACGGCAGTTGGCGCAGGTAGTTCAGCGCCGAATAGCCTTCGCCGAAGTCGTCGATCACGAGCTGCACGCCGAGCCGCTTGAGCGCCTGGAACGTGTCCAGCGTGTCCGGCACGTCCTCGACGAGCACGCGCTCGGTCATCTCGAGCTCCAGCGCCTCGCCGGGCAGGCCGAAGTCGGCGAGCGCGCCGCGCACGATGTCGGGCAGGCTTTCGCTGAGGAACTGGCGATAGGAAACGTTCACGGCGACGCGCTTCACGTCGATGCCTGCGTCGAGCCACTCGCGCATCTGCCGGCAGGCCTGGCGGATCACCCACGCGCCGATCCGGACGATGTCGCCGGTGTTCTCGGCATGCGCGATGAAGACCGCGGGCGGCAGCTCGCCGAGCATGCGGCTGCGCCAGCGCAGCAGCGCTTCCGCGCCCGTCGGCCGGCCGCTCGCGAGGTCCACCTGCGGCTGGAAGTGCAGGTAGAACTCGTTGTTGTCGAGCGCGCGGCGCAGCTGCGTCTCGACCAGGAGACGGTCGGTCAGCGTGCGCGCGAGCTGCGGCGAGAAGTGCTGCCACTTGTTGCGGCCGCGGCGCTTCGCTTCGAACATCGCCGCGTCCGCGTGGTTGATCAATTGCTGGATCGTCGCGCCGTCCTCGGGATAGTCGGCGACGCCGACCGACGCGGTGATCGTGAATTCCTCGCCGGCATAGTCGAACGGCCGCGCGAACGCCGCCGTGACGCGCTCGGCGATGCGCGTCGCGGTGTCGCGGTCGGACGACCACGGCACGACCAGCATGAACTCGTCGCCGCCGAAACGCGCGAGCGTCGCGTCGCCGCCGACCACGTCCTTGAGCCGCTGCGACGCCGCCACGAGCAGGCCATCGCCCGCGGCGTGGCCGAGCAGGTCGTTGATCACCTTGAAGCGATCGAGGTCGATGTAGAGCAGGGCGGGGCCCTTGCCGGGCTCGCATTCGTCGATCGCGCGCGTGAGCGTGCGCAGCAGCGCGTCGCGGTTCGCGAGGCCGGTGAGCGTGTCGGTGAGCGCCTGCCTGCGCAGCTGCTCTTCGTGCACCTTGCGCAGCGTGATGTCCTGCATGGTGCCGGACGCGCCCTGCGGCTGGCCGCGATGCAGCACGGCGCGGCCGATCATGCGCACCCAGCGGCGATGGTGCGTACGCGTGACGAGGCGCAGCTCGAGGTCGAACGCGGCGCCGGAAACCTGCGCCTGGCGCATCGCCTCGACGAGGCGTTCGCGATCGGGCTCGAAGAAGTGCGTGAGCAGCGAGTGCCAGCCGGGATTGGCGTCCTTCGCGAGATCCAGCAGGCGCAGCACTTCCTCGGTGCAGAACAGCGTGCCGCGCTGGAAATCGCGCTCCCAGCCGCCGATGCTCGCGAGCGCCTGCGTCTGGCGGAAGAGCTCCGATTGCCGCTTCAGGGCCGTGACGTCGCTGAACAGCGAGATCACCTGGAACGCTTGCGTCTGGCCCTCGAGGAACTGCGGCACCGCGGTCACGCTGAACCAGCTGACGCCCTGCACGCGCGGACTGTGTACGCCGATCAGCGTGCTGTCGACGACGCGGCCCGTGGCGATCGCGCGCTGCGCGGGCACTTCGTTCCAGCGCAACGGCTGGCCGGCCTCGTCGACGAGGCTCCACTCCTCGATGTCGAACAGCCCCGCACGGAGCTCCTGCTCGCTGAAGCCGAAGCTGCGCGCCGCCGCGGCATTCGCGGAAAGCACGCGCCCGTCGCGGTCCTGCACGAGGATGCCCTTGTCCACGGCATCCAGCAGCAGGCGGTAGCGCGCCTCCGAGCTGCGCAGCGCCTGCTCGGCCTGCTTGCGCAACGTGACGTCGCGCGCGACCGCCACGACGCGGCGGCCGCCTGCGTCCTCGAACGCGTTGGAATGGACCTCGACCGGGAAGCGCTGGCCGTCGCTGCGTACGTTCGTCGTCTCGACCGTCACGGCCTGGCCGAGCTGGAACGTTCGCCACAGGTTGTCCATGTGGCCCGGCGGCAGCGTCGGGTTGAGGTCGTACACGGCCATCGCGCGCAATTGCTCGAGCGGACGGCCGAACGCCTCGCACGCGGTGCGATTCGCGTCGAGGATGCGGCCCTGCGCGTCGTGCACGGTGACCGCGTCGGGGACGGCGTCGAGTAGGCTGCGATAGCGCGCGGCGACCGCTTCGGCGCCGCGCGCCACGCGCTCGATGTCGTCGCGTGCCCGACGCAAGGCCTGTGCGGCAGGGGATTCGCCGGGCACGGCGGCGAGTGCCTGCTCGATGCGCGCCGTGGCGGCGGCACAGGCTTCCCGTACGCCCTCGGGCGCGTTGCCTTCTCTGTCTTCCCCGGGCGCTCGCTTCACCGGTCATTCCTGATCCGCGATCGGACCGCTGGCCGCTGCGCGCAACGAGCATAGCACCGGCATCGCGGCGTTCCGCTCACCCGTCCAGCAGGTCGCGCAGGTGTTGCGCGAGCGCAACGAGCGCGGCGTCCCCGTCGAACAGCGCGGGCAGCCCGGCGGCGATGCGCGAGCGCACGTCGGCCGCGAACGCGAGGTCCTGCGCACAGCGGAGCGCGATCTCCGCCTGGCTGGCGGCGTCGTGCCCCACGAGCGCGTCGGCGACGCCGAGCCGGCGCAGCATGGCGAGGCTCTGGCGCCCGCGCATGAATCGGCCCGGTCGCGCCGCCACCGGCAGCCCGGCGACCAGCGCGTCGATCGCCGTGTTGCCGCCCGACCAGTGCGGCGTGTCGACCATCACGTCGCACGCGGCACAGATCTCGAGGAAGCGCGAGCGCGGCACGAGCGGCAGGAACACGAGCTGCCGTTCCGGATCTGCGCCCGCGTCGCGCAGCGCGGCGGCAAGGCGCGCCATCACGGTGCGCGTGGCGCCCGGGCGTTCCGACGCGAACAACACGATGCGCGCGGCTGCGTCGCGCGCCGCGATCGTCGCGAGCACGGCATCGGTTTCGGGGTGCACCTTGAACAGCGACTGCGGTACCGCGTAGAGGTTGCCGGTGGGCAGGCCGAGCTCGGCGCGCTGGCGTCGCGCCGGGGCGTTCGGCCGCGGATAGCGCGTGCCGATGCCGGGCAACAGCAGCAGGCGCTCGCCGTACTGCGTCGTGGCGTCGTCGGGTTCCATCTCGGCGCAGCTCAGGTATGCGTCGATCGTCGCCATGCCGGTCGTGACCGGATGACCCCATGCGGAAACCTGCACGGGCGCGAGCCGCAGCGCCGTGAGCGGCACGATGCGCGCGTCGACCGCCGCGTCGGGATAGAGCAGCAGGTCGCAACGCGCCTCGCGCACGCGCTCGGCGATGTGGGCGAGCGGCGCTTCGTACAGCTTCACGAGCCGTGTCGCGTCGCGCCCGATCGCCTCGGTCACGTCGTCGAACGTCGGGCCGAGCTGGAAGACGATCGTCTCGAAGCCCGCGCGGGTGAGCGCGCCCACCCAGCTGCCGAAGTACGAGCCGACCGTGGAATAGCGGAACGCGGACGAGAACAGCCCGACGCGCCGGCGCGGCCCGTCGTTGCGCTTCGGCGGCGCGCAGAGCGCGGGCGCGAAGCGGCGCGCGGCGCGCGCGACGAATTCGCCGTAGCGCGCCTGCAGCGCGCGATCGTCGCCGCCCTGGTAGGGCAGCAGGAAGTTCGTCCAGCGCAGCTGGTCGAGCGACGGCTCGCAGCGCGCGAGCCGCGCGTCGTCGAATTCGGCGTGCAACGCCTCGAGGCCGTCGGCGAACCGCGCACGCTGCTCCATCACCGCTGCCGCGCTCGCGTACACCGGCGGCAGCGCGAGCCGTTCGCCGAGGCAGGCCTGCAGCGACGGGGCGCGCTCGCCGCGCCCGCCGAGCGCGGCGACGCGCGAGAACGCGCGCCTCGCTTCGTCGACCAGCACGTTGTCCTGCAGGCGGAACGCGAGCGAGAACGCCGGCTGGAACTGCGCCATGCCGCCGAGCGCGTCGATGGCCGCGAGCGCTTCGGCAGCGCTGCCCGCGTCGGCGAGCGCAGCGCCCAGGCGCATCGCGTCCACCTTCGCGACGCGCGCGGCGTCGCGCAGCTGCGGCACGAGCGCGGGTATGTCCTGCGGCACGGCGAGCGCGAGCTCGGTTTCGAACAGCTCCAGTGCGACCTGCGCGTCGTCGGGCCGCAGCGCGCGCAGGCGGCGCAGCGGCGGAAGCGCCTGCGCGTGGCGACGTGCCTCGAGCGCCATGCGCGCCTGGTTGAACAGCGCCTCCGGGTTGTCCGGCCACGCGGCGAGCGCCGCGGCGAACGCGCGTTGCGCGTCGGCCTGCCGCCCCGCCTCGAGCGCACGCGCGCCGAGGTTGTTGCGCGCCGTCGAGAGCATGCGCGCGACGACGTCGTGCCCGGGATTCAGCTGCAGCAGCCGTTCGAGCGGCGCGATCGCGCGGTCCCAGGCCTTCAGCGCGAGCGCCGCGTTCGCGGCGATGCCGAGCGCGTCGGCCGGGCCGCCGGCCGCGAGGCAGCTTTCCGCCTGGCGCAACGCTTCATCGTGGCGTCCCGCGGCGAATGCCGCGCGCGCGGCCGCGAGCGACGCCTGCGCGTCGGCCGGCGTCATCGCGGTTTCATGCCGCGGCTCGGCCGACCTTCGCGCCGGTTTCGCGACCGAGCTGCGCCGAGATCCAGCGCCCCGTCTCGACGAGCGCGGCGAGGTCGATGCCGGTGTCGAAGCCGAGGCCCTGCAGCATGTAGACGACGTCCTCGCTCGCGACGTTGCCCGTGGCGCCGCGTGCGTACGGGCAACCGCCGAGGCCCGCGACCGACGCGTCGACCACGCGCACGCCCGCATCGAGGCACGCGTACACGTTCGCGAGCGCCTGGCCGCGCGTGTCGTGGAAGTGCACGGCGAGCGCCGCCATCGGCACTTCGCCCGCCACGGCCTGCAGCATGGCGCGCGCCTTGCCGGCGGTGCCGATGCCGATGGTGTCGCCGAGCGAGATCTCGTAGCAGCCGAGCGCATGCAGGTCCCTCGCGACGCGCACGACGTCGGCGACGGGCACGTCACCCTGGTACGGACAGCCGAGCACGGTGGAGACGTATCCGCGCACCGCGATGCCCGCTTCGCGCGCGCGCTCGAGCACCGGGCGGAAGCGCTCGATCGACTCGGCGATCGTCGCGTTCGTGTTCTTCTGGTTGAACGCCTCGGACGCCGCCGTGAACACGGCGATTTCCGCCACGCCCGATGCGACCGCGCGCTCGTAGCCCTGCAGGTTCGGGACGAGCACGGGATAGCGCACGCCGGCCTTGCGCGAGATCGCGCCGAACACCTCGGCCGCATCGGCGAGCTGCGGGATCCACTTCGGGCTCACGAAGCTCGTGGCCTCGATGCTGCGCAGGCCGGTGGCGGTGAGGCGGTCGATCAGCGCGACCTTCGTCGCGGCCGGAACGAGCTGCTTCTCGTTCTGCAGCCCGTCGCGCGCGCCGACCTCGACCACCCGCACGAAATCGCTCATCTGGCCTTGCCGTCCTTCGCGGCCTTGCGCTGCGCACGGACCGCGTCATCGCGCTTCGCGCCGACGTGCTCGAGCCGGATCGGGTCGGCGTCGTCGAACAGCTGGCCGTTGCCGAGTGCGTTGCGCAACGCAGCGGGCTCGCCGCGCAGGATGTTGAAGCCCTCGTCGCTGCTGTTCCAGTGCGTCGTGCCCTGCATGCCGCCGTTCACGATCAGCGTGGCGATGCGTCGGTGGTCGGGCGCCTCGAGCGTGAGCACGGCGGCGTCGCGCGACCAGTGGAATGGCCATTGCGATTCCGGCGGACGCAGCTCGTCCTCGCGCAGCTCGAGCAGCTGGCGCACCTCGGGGTCGGCGAACAGCACGACGGAGCCGTTCGCGAGGAAGCGCGGATGCAGGCGCAGCTCGGGCGGCGGGCCGTCCTTCGGATCGGAGGACAGCGGCTCGATCGTGCAATCGTCGGCGACGAACATCGCGAAGTCGCCGTCGCGGTGGCCGTTGTCGTCGAGCGCGATGAACGCGCCGCGCCATTCGGCCGGGCACTCGGCGACCGTGCCCTCGGGCATGCGCTCGACCACGGTGGACTGGCACGCGGACAACACGAGCACGGCGGCGACCAGCGGCAGCGTGCGCAGGAACGGCTTCGACATGGCGAATCTCCTTGCGGGACGCAGGAAACTACGCGGAAAGCGGGACGAGCCGGACGAGCTGTGCATCCGCCTCGACGAATTCGCCCGCTGCGGCGCCCACCGATTCGATGGTGCCGTCGCGCGGCGACTTCAAGGCGAGCTCCATCTTCATCGCCTCCATCACGAGCAGCTCCTGCCCGGCCGCGACGACGTCGCCGGCCTTCACGCGCACGGCGACGACGCGGCCCGGCATCGGGGCGCCCACGCGGTCGCCGCCGCCGGCCTTGCCCTCGGCGTGCGCGTACGCGCGCAGGCGTTCGAGCACGAGGCGGCGCGACCCGTCGTGCAGGAGGATCCGGTTCGCGTCGATGCGCGCGCGGAAGCGGCGCGCGGTGCCGTCGATCGTCGCGACGAGCCAGGGCGCCAGCCAGCTCGCCTCGACCTGCGCGTGCGCGCCGGGCAGGTCGAGCCGGTAGCGGCCGTCGTGGCCGTGTGCGGCCACGTCGAAGCGCGCTTCGCGATGGCCGAGCGATTCGATGCGCTTGCCCTGGTGGCCGGCGCGCCAGGCGTCGGCACGGCCCCATGGCGAATACGGGTCGCCGCTCGCGCGCGCCACGCGCAGCGCCTCGGCTTCCTCGTGCAGCAGCGCGAGCGACGCCGCCGCGAACAGCCATTCGGGCGCGGGTTCGGACGGCGTGGGCAGCACTTCCGCGAGGTGCGCGTCGAGATAGCTGGTGTCGATGCGGCCCTCGACCACCACCGGATGGCGCACGAGCTTCTCGAGGAACTCGACGTTGCTGCGCGGGCCGACGACGTCGGTCGCGGCCAGCGCGGACTCGAGCCGCGCGAACGCGGACGGGCGATCGGCGCCGTAGGCGATCATCTTCGCGATCATCGGGTCGTAGAAGATCGACACGAGGTCGCCCTGCACGACGCCGCCGTCGACGCGCACGCCGTCGCCGGTCGGCGGCAGGTCGAGCACCTCGAGCCGGCCGCTGCCGGGCAGGAAGTTGTTTTCCGGATCCTCGGCGTACAGCCGCACTTCGACCGCATGGCCGCGTGCATGCACCTCGTCCTGGCGCAGCGGCAGTGCCTCGCCCGAGGCGACGCGCAGCTGCCACTCGACGAGGTCGAGTCCGAGCACCAGCTCGGTGACCGGATGCTCGACCTGCAGGCGCGTGTTGATCTCCATGAAGAAGAACGAGCCGTCCTGCGCGACGATGAACTCGACCGTGCCGGCGTTCACGTAGTCGATCGCGCGCGCCGCGGCGACCGCGGCCTCGCCCATGTCCGCGCGCAGTTGCGGCGTCAGGAACGGCGAGGGCGTTTCCTCGATCACCTTCTGGTAGCGGCGCTGCGCCGAGCACTCGCGCTCGTTGAGGTGGATCGTGTGCCCGTGCGTATCGCCGAACACCTGGAACTCGATGTGGCGCGGCTTCTCGATGTAGCGCTCGAGCAGCACGCGGTCGCGGCCGAATGCGTTCAACGCCTCGCGCTGGCACGAGCCGAGCGCGGCGGAGAAGTCCGCGGCGCTGCGCACGATGCGCATGCCCTTGCCGCCGCCGCCGTGCGCGGCCTTGATCATCAGCGGGAAGCCGACGCGGTGCGCTTCGGCCGCGAGCTTCGCGGGATCCTGGTCGGCACCGGTGTAGCCGGGCACGACCGGCACGCCGGCCGCAGCCATCAGCTCCTTCGCACCGGCCTTCGAACCCATCTTGCGCATCGACGCCGCGCGCGGCCCGATGAACACGAGCCCTGCGCGTTCGACCGCGTCAGCGAAGTCGGCGTTCTCGGAAAGGAAACCGTAGCCCGGGTGGATCGCCTGCGCGCCCGCCTTCAACGCGGCTTCGATCACGGCATCGCCGCGCAGGTAGGAGTCCGCGGGTCGCGGCCCGCCGATCAGGTACGCCGCGTCGGCGAGCTTTACGTGCTGCGCGCGCGCATCGGCCTCGGAATGGACGGTGACCGGGCTCACGCCCAGGCGACGGCACGTGCGTGCGATGCGGCAGGCGATCTCGCCGCGGTTCGCGATGAGGATGCGATCGAACATGGGCGTCGGTGATCCCGAATCAGGAAAGCCAGCGCGGCTTGCGCTTGTCGAGGAAGGCCGTGAGGCCTTCCTGGCCCTCGGCGGAAACGCGCAGGCGCGCGATGAGCGCCGCGTTCTCCTCGTCCATCAGCTTGCGGCGTTCCTCGATGCGGCCCGCCACGCGCTGCGCGAGCTGCTTCGCCTGGCGCAGCGCTTCGGGACCGGCCTTGCGCAACAGCTCCAGCTCGCGCGCGACGGCATCGTCGAGCGCATCGGCCGCAACCACTTCGTGCACGAGGCCGATCGCCTGCGCCGCGCGTGCATCGAGCTGCGCCGCCGTCTGGAACAGGCGCACCGCGTGGCGCGCGCCGATCGCGTCGACGACGTACGGCGAAATCACCGCTGGCACGAGGCCGAGCTTCACTTCGGTGAGCGCGAAGCGCGCGTCCTCGACGGCGATCGCGACGTCGCAGCAGGCGACCAGCCCGACGCCACCGCCGTACGCGGGCCCGTTCACGCGCGCGATCGTCGGCTTCGGCAGGAACGCGAGCGTGCGCATCAGGAGCGCGAGCTTCAGCGCGTCCTCGCGGTTGTCCGCTTCGGGCGCGGCGGCCATGCGCCGCATCCAGGTCATGTCGGCGCCCGCCGAGAACGAGGCGCCGGAGCCGGTGAGCACGACCGCGCGCACATGGCCGTCGCGCCCGAGCTCGTCCAGTGCGACCGTGAGCTCGCGCACGAGCTTGTCGTCGAACGCGTTGTGGACGTCGGGGCGGTTCAGCAGCACCCGGGCGACGTCGCCATCGCGCTGCACCAGGACGTGGCTGTGCGTGGGCGTGTCGGTCACGGGACACCAGGCGGAAGACGGGCTGGAATGTTAACCGATCGGAAACCGGGTCCCGCCCGGCGGTTCAGGGGCTTGTGGCGCCAAATGCGAACCATTAGCATTTGCAGGAGATTCTCCATCCGGACCCGTCCATGCGCCTGTTCGCTTTCCTCGCCGCGCTCGCCTTCGCGGGTGCCGCCACCGCCGATGCCGAGTTCACGCTGACCATCAGGGACCACAAGTTCGAGCCGGCCGAGCTCAAGGTCCCGGCGGGCCAGAAGATCAAGCTGCTCGTCGTCAACGAGGACGACAGCGCGGAAGAGTTCGAGAGCCACGAGCTCAACCGCGAGAAGATCGTCGCGCCCAAGGGGCGCATCACGGTCATCGTCGGCCCGCTCGAGCCCGGTCGCTATCCGTTCTTCGGCGAGTTCCACATCGAGACGGCGCAGGGCGCGCTGATCGCCGAATGACCTGAGCCAGGAAACACATCCATGTTCGCCGCGTTGCTGCTGGTTTTCCGCGAAGTCCTCGAAGCTGCGCTGATCGTCACGATCGTGCTCGCCGTCACGCGCGGCGTGCCGGGGCGCGGCAGGTGGGTGCTCGCCGGCGTCGCGGCCGGCGTCGTCGGCGCGATCACCGTCGCGCTGTTCGCGGACGGCATTGCGAACGCGATGGAGGGCATGGGGCAGGAAGTGTTCAACGCCGGCGTGCTGCTGCTCGCCGTGGCGATGCTCGCGTGGCACGCGATCTGGATGTCGCAGCACGGCCGCGAGCTCGCGGCGCAGATGAAGGCGATCGGCGGCGCCGTGGCGAACCACACGCGACCGCCGTCGGTGCTGATCGCGGTCGTGGCGCTCGCGGTGCTGCGCGAAGGCTCGGAAGTCGTGCTGTTCATGTACGGACTCAGCGCCGGCGGCACGTCGAGCGGCGCGCAGGCGATCGGTTCTGCCCTCGGCCTGGTCGCCGGCGTCGCGGTCGGCGCGCTGCTCTACTTCGGGCTGCTGCGCATCCCGATGCGCCACTTCTTCACCGTCACCAACTGGATGGTCGTGTTCCTCGCCGCCGGCATGGCGGGGCAGGCCGCGAACTACCTCGTGCAGGCCGACTACCTGCCGGCGCTGAAGCAGAAGATGTGGGACACGTCGTGGCTGCTCACCAACCAGTCGGACGTCGGCAACGCCATGCGCGCGCTCGTCGGCTACGACGCGCAGCCGACCGGCATCCAGGTGGCGTTCTGGATCGGCACCGCAGTGCTCATCGCGCTCGGCATGAAGTCGCTGGGGCGGGCGAAGCCCGCGCCGGCGTCCCGAGGGGGCGTAGCGCCCGAGGGATCTCCGGTCGCGCCGACCTGAGCGACGAAGCGCAAAGCAGGATCCCTCACTGCGTTCGGGATGACGACGCCGGCGAAAGCCGGCGACGTCACATCCGGAACACGCCGAACCGTCCCTTCTCGATCGGCGCGTTCAGCGTCGCGCTGATCGCGAGGCCGAGCACGCGGCGCGTGTCGGCGGGGTCGATCACGCCGTCGTCCCACAGGCGCGCGGTGGCGTAGTAGGGGTGGCCCTGCTCTTCGTACT